>JBBRMX010000030.1:0-22284 GCA_038230615.1 Thermomicrobiales bacterium
ACGCCGAGCGGGAAGGGGAGCGCGGGCGGGCGATCCGGCGCGGCACCACCTTCGCGCCCGGTGCGAAGGTACTCGTCGTGGACGACATCCTCACCACGGGCGGCAGTGTGCGCGAGACGCTTGACGCCCTCGCGCCGCACGATATCGAGATTGTCGGGATCGGCGTGCTAGTAGACCGTTCCGGCGGCAAGGTAGTGTTCGGCGATGTTCGCCTCGATGCCCTCATGTCGGACGACGTGCAGGCGTGGAAACCGGAAGATTGCCCGCTGTGTGCTCAGGACATCCCCCTCGTCAAACCCGGCACCACCGCCGTGCCGGGAATGCGGTAAGGGAAACGCAACGCGTGGCAAAGAACCAGCAACGAGATTGGACGCATCTCTCGTTACTGGTTCCTCATCGTGCGTTTAGATGTGGCAGGACGCGAGACCGCGCTTTTCGAGGTATTGCTGGTGGTAGTCCTCGGCCATCCAGAAAGTGCTGGCGGGCGTGATCTCGGTCGCTATCGGGCGGCGGAACTTCTTTGCCTCGGAGAGGTTCGTTTTGGAGGCTTCCGCGAGTTGCTTCTGTGCGTCAGTCGTGTAGAAAATCGCGGTGCGGTACTGGTCTCCTACGTCCGGCCCTTGGCGGTTGACCTGTGTCGGGTCGTGGTTCTCCCAGAAGATTTGCAGGAGTTGGTCATACGAGACCTGCGCGGGATCGTATTCTACCTGCACTGCCTCGGCATGGCCCGTGGTGTGGGCGCACACTTGGCGGTAGGTCGGGTCGTCGGTTTTACCGCCGATATAGCCGACGGCGGTTGCCTTCACTCCCGGCATCTGCCGAAAGATTGCCTCCACGCCCCAGAAGCACCCGGCGGCGAAAATCGCGGTCTCGGTCGTCGCCGTCTTGGGGGTCGTCGGCGCGGCTGCGTGTGTTGCGGTATCCATGATGTCGGTATCCTTTCTGTCCGTGCATTCTTGCACATCCCAATACTACCGCGCTCTGCTTACAAATGCATGACCGACCGGAGACGAAACGGGGAAGAAGGGGGATAGAAGGTAGCCGCAAAGACGAAGGACGCCAAGAAAGACGAAACGCTGTTCAGGTAGGTGGCAGACCGAGTGTGTCCGCGAAGAGTGTGCCGAAGCGGGCGGCATCCACCGTACGGGCGACGCGGGTGCGCTGCCACGACGACGGGCGCGGACGTTGCTCGATGACCGTCAATCCCGCCGACATGCTATGTGCCGCCTCAATTGCCATCGCTTCTTCGGGGGCATCTACGAGCGTCGGGTCCATCGCTACGCCGACGGCGAGCGGGTCGTGTAGCTGGAACTCGTCGCGCCCGCGCTCAACAAAGTTGTATCGCGCCGCCATGCGGACGAGTTGCGCTCGCGGGTCGGTCGCATCCGCAAGCGCGTCCCACGCAGCGCGAGAAAGCACGGTCTGTGTTGTCACATCCAGCCCGACCCAGATCGCATCGAAACCTGCCGCTAGCACCTGCGCCGCTGCCTGTGGGTCCGCCGCGATGTTGTATTCCGCGACGGGAGTGTCGTTGCCGTGGACACGAAATGCCCCGCCCATGATGACGAGCCGCTTCACGAGGCGCGGCAATTCCGGCTCCAGCGCGACCGCAACCGCGAGATTGGTTAGCGGACCAACGAAGATATACGTCAGTTCGCCGGGGTAGCGGCGGGCGGCGTCCGCGAGAAACTGCGGTGCGCTCGTCGCGTGCGGTTGGGTCGTCGGCTCCGGCAACGGTGCGCCGCCGAGACCGTCCTTGCCATGGACCCACGCGGCATCCATTGCGGGGCGATCGAGCGGGCGACTCATTCCCTTGTAGACCGGAATGTCCGTCGCGCCGAGATGATGCAGCACGCGCAGCGTATTCCGCGTCGTATAGCGCACCCCGACATTGCCCGCTACTGTCGAGATGCCGAGCAATTCTACTGTGGGTGCGCTTACCGCCAGCGCAATTGCCATCGCATCGTCCAGCCCCGTATCCACATCCAGAATTGCCCGTATTGTGTCCAAGATACGCCCCTTCTCCTGCTAGGTAATTATCGCTGTTACGGCTTCGAGTACATCGAGAACTATGAAAGAGGGGAACCGCTATGTCGCAAAGAACAGAGAGATGCAAGTAAAGCCTGTTTGGTTTTCTCTGTACCCTCTGCGTCTTCTGTGGCTACTTCCCTTTCTGTGCGGCGACGGCATCTTCCCATGCGGAGACAGGCGGGGTTTGCATCATTGGTGGCGCGGTGCAGACATCCAGAAAACATGGCCCGCCGTTCGCGAAGGCATTCTGGATGGCGCGTTCCAGCAACGCGGGGTCGGTGACGCGCTCGGATTTCAGCCCGAAACCCCGTGCGATGGCGGCGTGATCGGTCTCAGTCGAGAAGTCTACCGAGTAATACCGCTCATCGTGGAAAAGATGCTGCAATTCCTTGATCCACCCGTACGAGCCATTGGAACACAGGATGACGACGACGGGCAGATTGTACCGGCTGATCGTCTCCAGATCGCCGCACGACATGCCGAACGAGCCATCACCGAGCATCGCCACGACGCGCTGACCGGGGCGTGCCGCCATCGCCGCGCCGACGACCCCGCCAATCGCATAGCCAAGCCCGCCGTGGGCGCGGGGAATAGCGAACGACCGCCCCGCCACTCGCGCCGGAAATTGCGCCGCGAGGAACGGCGTCGGCGTGCCGGGGTCCGCGACGATGAGCGGATCGTCCGGCAATGTCTCGCGTAAGAGACGGATGAGACGTGCAGGATGGATCGGCTGCGCGTCGCTGTGGCTGTCTGCCTCAACTCGCTCCCACCATGCGTCTGCTTCGTGCCGCAGTGCCGCGATGCGCGACGCATTGCGCTGCCCGACAGTAGCAGGAATGTCAATTGCCGCCAACAAGTCGTCCAGTGCCAGACGCGCATCACCGACGAGTGGCACGGCAGTGCGGTAGTTGTTGCTCGTCTCCCACGGTTCCATGTCGAGGTGTAGCACGGCGGGGCCGCCCTGCTCCGGTTTGGCGGGGAGTGTCCAGTTGAGCGTCGTCACGCTGTCAGTACGTGTGCCGATGAAGAAGACGAGGTCTGCGTCCATCACTGCCTGCCGGATATAGGGTCTGCCACCGTTGCCGCCGACGACGCCGAGCGAGACCGCGCTTGTCTCTGCGATGGCACCCTTGCCGTTGATGCTCGTGGCAACGGGGATGTTGAGCGTCTCCGCGAAGCGTGTCAGTGATTCCCACGCACGGGAGGCATGAACACCGCCACCCGCCACGATCACCGGACGGGCGGCGCGGGCGATAATTGCTGCCGCCCGCTCAACTGCGGAAGGGTCGGGGCGCACCGGCACCGAGGGCGTACTGCCCCAGAGCGGGTCAGTATGCGTCGAGGCGTCGCCGATCTCCTCGGCAAGCACATCGGCGGGCAGCGCGAGATGCACCGCGCCCGGTCTGCCGCTCGTGGCGAGGCGCAGGGCGCGGCGCACGGCATCCGGCATCCCGTCGCCGCGTTTCACCTTCGTTGTCCACTTTGTTACGGCGCGATACAGCATGACTTGATCGAGTTCGGTCAACACACCGCGCCCTTCCTCGCGCACGGGCGTATCGGTGGTCAAGCACAGGAGCGGTACTGCCGAGCCGTGCGCCTCCGCCACGCCGGGGAGAATATAGGTCGCGCCGCCGCCGCTCGGTCCCTCGGTGACGCCGATGCGGTTCGTGAAACGGGCGTAGGCGTCCGCCGCAAACGACGCCGAGCGTTCGTCGCGGAACATCACATGCCGCAAGTCGCCCCGCCGCGCCCGCAATGCTTCGTAGAACGTCATACTCGTGTCGCCCGGTAGCCCGAACATATGCGTCACGCCGGTCTCTATCAACATCTGTACCAGTGCTTCCGCAGCATTCACGGCATACCCTCCTGTGGTCGGCGAATCATCGTGCCGCGCATTGTACCGCACCGCACATCCGTCGCCATTATTGTTATGGAAAGTGGGTCGTGTGCTATACTGCCCCGCAGGGCGCGGTTTTCCGTACGCACATACGCGACCGAGGGATAGGGTGAGGCGTCATTTGCATACATTTCGTCTGGGCTGGTTGGTCGCCCTGCTCGCGCTCGTTGGTAGCGGGGTCGTCATGCCCTTGCCCGCGGCGGCGGCGGTGCAGGACCCGTTCGTTATCAAACCCGTGATGACCGCCGCACCCACCCCCGACCAGACCGACGCGATTATTGCGGGTGCCACGGTCGCATGGGCGGATCGCCGCACCGGGCTGAGCGACATCATTACCTATGACACCGACGACGGTCAGGAGCAACGCCTCGCGCTTGCCGTGCCGCTTACCGTGCCGGGGACGGAGCGGTCGCAGCCCGCCTTGGACGGGCAGACGCTCGTCTGGATAACGACACCCCCCGCAGACGCCCAAATCACCGCAGGCGCGGTGAATGCCCTCGCGCAGGAGACGATTGGGGCGTACGACCTCGCCCGCCGCAAGGGTATTCCGACTGCCGGGATCGGCGCGGGGCAGAAACGCCGCCCCGTCGTCGGCGGCACGACGATTGTCTACGGCGACAAGCGCAGCGGGCAATGGGATTTGTACGGCTACGATACCGAGACAAATACGGAGTTTCCCGTCGCGGTCGGCGGCGGAGTGCATGGGTACGCCTCGATTAGCGGCAATACCGTCGTCTATGATGTTTACCGCGACGGTTCGTGGGATGTGATGGGGTTCAATCTGAAAGACAAACGCGAGTTCCCCATCGCGGTTGGCGGCGGCGATCAGACCGAACCGCAGATTTCCGGCACTGTCGTGGTGTACCGCGATCTCAATGAGCGGGGCGGCAACCCGTCGCTCATGCTCTATGACCTCGAACGCAAACAGAGTCGCATGGTGACGAATAATCACTTCCTCCAGAAACCCGCTATCGGCGGTACTTTCGTCGTGTGGGAGGATTGGCGGTCGGGGATGCCGAATATTTTCGCCTACGACTTCGTGAAGAATATCGAGTACACGATGACACGCAGCGGCTCTGCCCGCGCCCCGTTCGTCTCCGGCAAATTGATCGGCTGGCTGACAAGCGGCGCGTTCAGTGCGCGAGTTACCGCCGTGCGTCTCGTGGATCGCCTCCCGTCTGACCGTCTCGAACCGCCGACTGCCTCGGAGCCGGAAGTACGCTATTTCCCGGAGACCGGGCATTTCATCAAGCTTGGTTTCAAGGATTTCTGGCAGGCGAACGGGGGCTTGGCATATTTCGGCTACCCCGTCACGGAGGAATTCGCAGACAAAGCGACCGACGGTCAAGACGTGACTGTACAATATTTCGAGCGGTCGAAACTGGAATACGTGAAAGCGACGGGCAAGACGCGCATCGGGCTGGTCGGCACCGAACTGACGCGAGATCGCTCGCTTCCCGGTGTCCCCGCCTTCGGGGATTCCGCAGATCGCCGGTTTTTCCCCGAAACCGGGCATTCGCTGGCGACAGGATTCAAAAAATACTGGGACGACCACAGGGGACCGGAAACATTCGGCTTTCCAATCTCGGAAGAACTGACCGAAAATGGGCTGATCGTGCAGTATTTCGAGCGCGGGCGGCTGGAATATCACCCCGAACTCGATGAAGGCAAGCGTATCACCCTCGGCAGGCTCGGCGAAGAGTTGCTCGAAGCACGAGGATGGATCAAGCCGCCTCCCCCCGATACGACTCATTTCCCCGAGCGATAACAGAAATTATCATACAATGATTACCATGGGATGGTGTTCACTCCCCGCGGCACTTGCTTTTTGCAAGGATGATGCGGTATAGTTTTATCCAGCAACATGCTATAGCAAAGAAGGCGATGTTTTTCATAGCGAAAGATTGCGTCTTCGTGCTCTCGTGTATCTGGGGCTTTGGGGGAACTGCCGGGGGCAGAGGGAGGGACATGCGTGGAGTTCTTGGATCGTACCCTGATGTGCCGGGATTGTGGGAAGCCATTCACATGGACTTCCGGTGAACAGGCGTTTTACGCCGAAAAAGGGCTCGTGAACGAGCCTGCCCGCTGCCCGGACTGCCGCGCGGCGCGGAAAGCGCGGCTCGGTCTCGAACCGCCCCGCGCCGTCCATACGGTGACGTGCGCTGAGTGCGGCACAGAGACGACGGTTCCTTTTCTGCCTCGCAATGGTCGCCCCGTACTCTGCTCGGTCTGCTACGCGAAGGTGAAGACAACCCGTGATGGAGAAATCGTCGCATCGCCGGTTGCGGTTGCCGCCGCGGGAGACTGATCTTCGCGTATCTATGCGTGCGGATTGAGACAACCGCCGTAGCCTCACGAGGCTACGGCGGTTGTGATGCGTGCGGCGCCGCAGAAACGGGTGCTATTCCTCGCCGTCCTCTATCGTTTCATCGGTGGGGGCGTCGTCGGCGTCCATGACCTGACGGCGACGTGCGCCGTCTTGCGGGCCGAGGATGCCTTCGCGCTCCAGCGATTCGATCAGGCGGGCGGCGCGGTTGTAGCCGATGCGGAGGCGCGATTGCAGATTGCTGGTACTCGCCCAGCCTTGTTCCCGCACGATCTGCCGCGCCCGGTCAATCAGGTTGTCGCCACCCGGCTCCTCGCGCACACTCTTGCCGTCGCCTTGCGCCTCGGCGACTTCGGGCTTGTACTGCGGGGTGGGGGCGAGCCTCCGCCAGTGCGATACCACTCCTGCAATGTCGCGGTCCGCGATCCACGCGCCCTGAATCCGCAGTGGTTTGTCGCTGTCTGCCGCTTTGTACAGCATGTCGCCGCGCCCCAAAAGCCGTTCCGCGCCCGGAATATCGAGGATAACGCGGCTATCGGTCATGCTCGTGACCGCGAAGGCGATGCGGGCGGGGAAGTTCGCCTTGATAAGCCCCGTAATCACATCTACCGATGGACGCTGTGTAGCGATCACGAGATGCATTCCCGTCGCCCGCGCCTTCTGCGCCAACCGCACGAGGGCGGTCTCGACATCGTCCGGTGCGGTCATCATCAGGTCGGCGAGTTCGTCAATGATGATGACGATGTACGGGATATTCTCCATCGGCGTTTCGAGGTATTCGCCGATCTCCTTGCTCTTTTTGTGGTATGCCTCGATATTCCGCACGCCTGTCCGCATGAACAATTGGTAGCGGCGTTCCATCTCCGTTACTGCCCACCGCAAGATGCCGATGACTTTTTCCATATCGGTAATCACGGGTGCCAAGAGGTGCGGGATGCCGTTGTACTCGCTCATTTCGACCATCTTCGGGTCCACCAGCACCATGCGGAGTTCGTCCGGTGTGCGGTTGATGAGCAGCGACGAGATGACGACATTCATACAGACGCTCTTACCGCTGCCGGTCGAACCCGCGATCAGCAAATGGGGCATCTTGGCGAGATCGGCGATCTGGTAATGCCCGTTCACATCGCGCCCAAGTGGGATCGGCAATTTGGCGCGTGCCTTGCCGAAATCCGGCGATTCCAGTGCGTCGCGCAGACCGACGACGGCGACGCTCTCGTTCGGGATTTCGATACCGATGCGGCTTTTACCGGGAATCGGTGCCTCGATCCGCAGCGCAGGCACCGCGAGCGCGAGCGCGAGATCGTTCTGTAATTCCGTCACCCGCCGCACTTTCACACCGACACCCGGTTCCAGCGCGAACTGCGTAATAGCGGGACCGGGGTTGATCTCACGCACCGTCGCCTCGACGCGGAACGACGCCAGCGTTTGCTCGATCACCGTCGCCCGCTTCTCAAGTTCGTCCTCGCTGATCGCCACATCGGGGTATTGCTCCATCGTCGCAGTGGTGGGCAGCGTCCAGCGTACTGGCTCTGGCGTAGCGGGTTCCGGCGCGGGTGTCGCAGATTTCGTCGGTTGGGCGGGAGCAGGTTCCGCCGCCATTTTCGGCACTAGCGAGAGCGCGGGACGAGAGGGCGTAGCGGCGGAAGGCTCCGGCGCGAGGCTGATTTTCGGTATCGCCTGCGTGATCGTGATCGCGGATGGCACCGGTGGCTTGAGCAGCGCGGGCGGTTCCTGCCGGATCATGCGCGGCGGTGACGGGGCTTCGGTCTCCGTGTCGCGGGGGGCGGCATCGGCAGGCGGTATCGCGCCGGATGTGGGCTGCGGCTTGCGGATAATCGGCGGCGGCACCAACACATCGCGCGGCGCGGGACCGAAGTCGGGCGGTTGTGGCACGCGCTGCGGGCGGGGGCGCGGCTCCGGCACCGGGTGCGGCATGAACGGCGGTTCCGGCGGTGCGGTAGTGCGCGGCAAAGTTTCGGTAGGCGGCGGTTGCGGCTCCCATGTCTGTGGGGCGTGCGCGGGGCGAAGCCGTGCGATTACCGCCCGCAACTCGTTGTTCATGAAGATGCCAGTTCCTGCGACGAACATCGCCAGCAGCACGACCGCCGTGCCGAACCCGCCAAGCCCGCGTTGCAGCATCCCGCCGAGTAGATAGCCGATGTAGCCGCCACCACGCCCCGTCTCCGCCCACCGGAGCGGGTCGTCTGCCAGCATGTGGAGGAGACCGAGCATCGCCAGCACCATTAGCCCGCACCCGACGACTGCATGATACGATGGGCCTAATCGCTTCTCATTGTGATCGAGGAAGGCGTCCGCTGCCCACACGAGGAAAACGGCAGGGATGCCGACTGCCCCCCACCCAAAGACGGTCACGAGAGCACGTTGCCAGTAGGTCAGCAACCCCGCATTCTTGCCTGCCAACAATGCGCCCACCGTCAGCAATGCCAGCACGACCAGCACAATCCCGATAAGGTCGCGCCGTAACCCCGGATGCAGAGCTTGCCACGGTTCCGGTTTCGTCCGGTTTGCTGCGCCTGTCGCTTTCGTGGGGCGGGACGCGGGAGATTTCGCGGGCTGTTTCGTTGCGGTCGGTTTCGGGGCAGGACGGGGCGCGGGGGATTTCGTCGGGCGGTTGCCGCCAGTGTTTCCCGATGGGCGCGGCTTCGGCAACGGGCGGGCGTCGTCGTCCAGCGATGCAGTCGAAGGGGTGCGTCGTTTCGGTGCCGTTGCGGTTCCTGCCACGTCGCTACCCCCCCTGTACGGACAAATGCTACCGAGAGCATTCTACACATGTCCGTACAGGTTGTCACGCATTATGTAATGTACGGAGAACAGGAGAGGAGTAGCAACGAGTAATAAGTACCCAACAACAAGGTAATGCACGCAGGTGTCTTCCCCACATTCTCTCGTTACTCGTTACTCGTCACGAGGATAGTGCGGGCGGAGAGACCGTGTGCGCCGTTTGTTACCTCGAATTGCACAGCGGTGTGCGGCGTGATCGTGCCGGAGCCACCGATTGCATCGAATGCGCTGACGACCCCGCGTGCCACTGGTAATCCGTTCGCACCGAGCGGCGGTATGCCATCCTCCCAATCTTTCTGCGGGATGACGAAAACGGGCGGGAGCAATGCCCGCCCGTCCCCGGAAACGCTCGATGCGCGTTAGACTTCCATCACCATCGGCATGATCATCGGGCGGCGGCGGGTCTGCTCGTAGAGATACGACCCCGCCACATCCTTGATCTTCCGTGTGAGGAAACTCCACTCCGACGGATGATGTCCGTTATTGTTGATGAGCGATTCGCGTACGCGCTGCCGCGTGCCTTCGATCAGATCGGTGCTGCGCCGCTGCGAGACGAACCCACGTGAGACGATGTCCGGCCCGGAAATCAGTTTGCCTGTCTCCTTATCTACCGATACGACGACGAGGAGAATGCCGTCCTGCGCCAACATCTGCCGGTCCCGGATGATCGGTTCCCCGACTTCCCCTGCGTGTAGACCATCCACGAACAACACGCCCGCATGAACGGTGTCCGTGATCGCCGCGAATTCCTCCCCGAACTCGATCACATTGCCATTTTTGGCGAGGACAATATCGTCTTCCGTCCAGCCGAGGCTCTCCGCGAGCCGCTTGTACAGCACAAGGTGCCGCTGTTCGCCGTGGAGCGGCATTACGAAGCGCGGGCGCGTCAGGTTGAGCATCAGTTTCAGTTCTTCTTGGCTGGCATGACCGGAGACATGCACCCGTGCCAGTGCGGAGTAGATCACGTCCGCACCCTGCTGAAAGAGATTGTTGATCGTGCGCCCGATAGTCGTCTCGTTGCCGGGAATCGGGCTTGCGCTCACGACGACGGTATCTCCGCGCGTGATTTTCAATTGCCGATGATCGCCCCCCGCGATGCGGCTGAGAGCGGCCATCGGTTCGCCTTGGCTGCCGGTGACGACGTACGCAATGCGGTCGTGCGGCAGTTCGGCGGCGCGGCGCACATCAATAATCGTGCGTTGCGGATCGTGCAGGTAGCCGAGGCTCATCGCCATCTCGACATTATTTTCCATGCTGCGCCCGATGGGACAGACTTTGCGCCCGTGCCGCTGTGCCACGTCCACCACCTGCTGGATGCGGGAGATGAGCGAGGCAAATGTCGCCACGATGATGCGCCCCGGTGCCTGCGAGAAGATGCGCTCAAAGGTCTCCTCGACCACGCGCTCGGAGGGGGTGACACCGGGGGTTTCGACATGCACGCAGTCCGAGATGAGCGCGAGCACGCCCCGGTTGCCGAAATCCGCGATCTTGCCGAAGTCTGTCAACCGCCCATCTACGGGAGTCTGGTCGAACTTATAGTCGCCCGTGTGGACGACCAATCCGGCGGGCGTCGTAATGCCGAAGCCGACGCAGTCGGGGATAGAGTGGCAAACGCGGAACGGCTCGATGGTGAACGATCCCGCAACGATCACATCATCGGGGTTGAGCGTGATAAGCGTTGCCTTCTCCAGCAAATGCCGTTCGCGCAGTTTGACGCTGATGAGACCGAGCGTCAGCGGCGTGCCGTAGATCGGCGGGTTGCCGAGTTCCTCCAGCAGGTAGGGGAGGGAACCGATATGGTCTTCGTGACCGTGCGTGATGAAAATACCGCGTATGCGCTGCGTCTTGTCTGCGAGATACGTGATGTCGGGAATCACGAGGTCCACGCCGAACATTTCATCTTCCGGGAAGCCTACGCCCACGTCCACAATGATGATGTCATTGCCATATTCGTAGACAGTGATGTTCTTGCCAACTTCGCCCATTCCGCCGAGCGGGATAACGCGGAGCCGCTTCTTATTCGGTTTCGCCAAGGGGATAATGCCCTCTTTCTCTCTTGTATACGTCCTGTGGCAACATTATGTATACCTGCATCACCCCCACAGGGCGGGCAATACCGGTGGTCATCCAGTGTAGAATGCAGAGAGCAGGTGCTCCGCAACAGGCGCGTACAGATTGTCCGTTCGCCCATGTCCCGGCACATTCGCTAGAAAAGCGAGAGTTGCTCCGGGTCTGCTTCGATTTTCTCCGGCTCCATCGTGCGGGCTTCTTCGAGGAGCGCGGGGACTTTGAGCATATCCGCCTTCACATCCTCCAACCATTTCGGCTGATGGAGGGCGGCAGCGGGGTGGTACATCGGGAAGTAGATACGTCCGTCTGCGCGTTTGGCCTGCCCGTGAATCTTGGAAATCTTCTCGCCGGGGAAGTACCGTTCCATCGAGAAGCGACCGAGCGTGACGATCATGCGCGGGTTGATGATCTCGATTTGCCGTTGCAGATAGGTGGAGGTACACGTCGTCACTTCGTCCGGCAACGGATCGCGGTTACCGGGCGGGCGGCACTTGACAACATTCGTCACGAAGACATCAGCGCGGCTCATGCCGATAGAATCAAGCAGGTCATCGAGTAGTTTGCCCGACGGCCCGATGAACGGTCGTCCCTGCCGGTCCTCGTGAAAGCCCGGTGCCTCACCAATGAAGAGAATGGGAGCGTCTACGGGGCCGTCGCCGGGTACGGTTTTCGTCCGCATCTTGCAGAGGTCGCACTTGGTGCAAACACGAATCTCGTCTGCGATTGCCGCCAATTGTGCTGCGACATCGCCCCCCGGTTGCGCCGCGCCCTGATCTTCCTCCATGCTTCTCCGTCCGCTCTATCGCGCATTCTGTACATCGTACATATATGCGCCAGTCTATCTTGTATTCCTGTCTCGCGCTGCCCTCCACGTTGCGCTACGTGCAGGGTGAGTAACCTTATGAAAAGTATACCACCATGAACCGTGCCACGGAACGTACAGTGCGGGATGAATGCGATGCTACCCGGCACGCCGCCGCTGCTGCGGACGAACCGGGCTGCGGCGCGGCGCAGGAGGGGACGCCGCCGCTTCGGTCTGTTCGGGCAGTGCAGGATCGGGGAGGGAATACGTTATCGTCGGCGGCTGTGTTGCAAGCAGGGCTTGCCCCTGCATGATAAGGGTATCGAGCGTCTGCGGGTCGCGGGCCTCAGCATAGATACGGGCGAGTGGCTCAGTCCCACTGGGGCGGATAAGCAGCCAGCGGCGGTCTGCCGCGCTCATTTTCAATCCGTCGAGGCGCACCGTCTTGGCGACATCCGCGCCCGCGAGATCGAGATTATCGGGATCGGTCCGGTCGAAGCGGTCGCGCAGGCGTGCGGCAGCATCGGCATCGGGCAACGGGACATCTACGCGCCGGTAGTGCCATTCCCCGACGCGAATCTCGACACCGTAGCGTAGCCCCGCGATGTCGGTACCGCGCCGTTGCAGGAGATCGAGCAGATAGAGTGCGGCGAGCGGGGCATCGCGCTCCGGCAGATGCGTGCCGAATGCGAACCCGCCGCTTTCCTCACCGCCGATCATGGCGCGATGCTCGATCATTGCGGGGGCAATGTGTGCGTATCCGGTCGGCGTCTCGATGAGCGGCACACCGTAGCGTTCCGCGAGCAGATCGAGGCGCACTGTGCCATTGACGGAGCGGACAATCGCGCCGTCTCGCACATCGTCACGTTCGCCGAGGTACATCGCCAGTATCGCAAAGGTCTCTTGGCTGCTGACGTAGTTGCCCTTCTCGTCCACGAGTGCAATGCGGTCTCCGTCGCCATCAAAGGCGATGCCGAGGTCGGCATTGTGCGCCCTCACTGCCGCCATCAGGGGCTGCAATGTCGTTTCGAGCGGTTCGGGGCCTTTCATGCCGGGGAAGAGCGGGTTGCGCTCGTCGCGGATAGCGATGATCGGGCGTTCACCGGTACCGAGTAACCGTTGCAGCACGCCCGCCGCCGAGCCGTACATCGCGTCCACGACGATCCGCAATTTTGCCCGCCGGATTGCCTCCACATCTACCAGTTTCCGCAACG
This sequence comes from Thermomicrobiales bacterium, assembly GCA_038230615.1. Lineage (GTDB taxonomy): Bacteria > Chloroflexota > Chloroflexia > Thermomicrobiales > JALYUS01 > JBBRMX01. Next base: position 13,146 of record JBBRMX010000030.1, read on the forward strand.
CCTCCTGATAGGCAGGGAAGGGGTCTATCGGCATGTGTCGCCCGTCAATGAACGTCTCCGCGAGGGTGGTACGTGGGATTGGCTCACCGCTGGCGTGGCGGCGGGCGGCGTACTGCTCGATTTTGTCTGTGATGGCGCGGCCGGCGGGCGCACCGGCGGCGGTCTTCACCTTGATACCGTTGTACTCGGCGGGGTTATGGCTCGCGGTGACCATCACACCTGCCGCTGCCTCGGTATGCGGCACGGTGAATGTGACTACCGGCGTGGGAACGGGACCGTGTTCGCACCAGACGACGCGCACGCCTTGACCGAGCAGCGTCTCGACTACCGCGAGGGCGAATTGCTCGGACATGAACCGCCGGTCATGCCCGACGACAACGCCGCGCTGATCCGCGCCTTCGGTCTCGCGCACCCAGTCTGCAATGGCTGCGGCGCACAGCCGGACATTCTCCAGCGTGAAGCCATCTGCGATTACCGCTCGCCAACCGTCCGTCCCGAACCGGATACCCGCCCCGTCTGCCACCCGCGCACCTCCCGTTGATTCCGAGAGGGGAGCGTAGCAGATAGATCAGTGGGGGGCAATGAGGGAAATGCGCTCCTTTGTCTCCCTGCATTTCTGTCGGGAGACAAAGGGGTAGGTGATTTATCCGATGATGACGGTTGCCATCGAGTGCGGCGGGAGTTCGACGCGCCAGCCATCGGCGGCGGTGCCACTGACGGCGAGGACGGCAGGCGCGACGGCATCCGGCGCACTCGCGCTGTTCTGCATATTCGGGCGGGCGGCGGCGAGCAGTTCGCCGTGCGCCGCGCCCGCGCCCCGCGTGCCGAGAATGCGAACCGTCGCACCTGCGGAGATGTGGCGGTTGATGAGTGTGACGGTCATGCCGCGCCCGGTCGTGGATGCGGTCGCACTGACAGCGGGGGTGCCTGCGGGGACGCTCGCGCCCGCTTCGGTTTCGACGGGTAGCGCGGTCGCGCCGATGTGGGTGGCGTGCATACGCAGGGCGTGATAGGTCGGGGTGAGCCACATCGCGCCGCTGCCCGGTTCCGTCATCACGGGCGCTTGCAGCACATTGACGATCTGCGCGAGGTTTGCCAGCGTGAGCACATCGCATTGGCGGTGGAAGCCTTCCAACGCAATCGCTGCTGCGAGGGCGTCGCGCAATGTGTTCGCCTGCTCGTACGTGACCGGGCGGCGTCCGGGGATGTCGCCATGCCCGTTGCGCCGCGCTTCGGGGTGCCACACACCCCATTCATCGAGGGCGACGCCGATGCGATGCGCCCCACCCGTCGCCTCTGCGATGAATCCCGCCGTGCGCCGGACGAAATCTTCGGTGTCGTCTGCCTCTTTGAGTAGTGCGTAATACCCGGCATCGTCGAAACCTGTCTCAAGACCGCCGCCGAACCAGTAGCGGTGGATACTCAGGTGATCTACGAGCGGCAGGTGCTTCGCGCCGAGCGTTTCAAGCAGGACGGCGTTCCAATCGTCCTCCTCGCCGCAGATGACGAGTTCGGCGGCGGGGTCAATGTGGCGCAGCATCGTGGCGTAGCGGCGATATTCTTTCGTGTACGTTGCGGCGTCGTAGTTGCCGCCGCAGCCCCAATTCTCGTTGCCGACGCCCCAGAGCGGCACCGCAAACGGTTGTGCTGCCCCGTTCGCCCGCCGTTCGCGGGTCAGAGTTGTGTCGTGGATGCTGTTGCAGTATTCGAGCCAATCCGAGAGTTCCTGCGGCGTGCCGGTGCCGACATTCCCCGCGAGATACGGCTCCGCACCGAGCAGGGCGCAGAGGCGCAAGAATTCGTGTGTACCGAGGGTATTGTCATCCTCCACCGTCAGCCCACACGACATACCGAGGCGGCGCGGTCGGTCGGCGGTCGGCCCGATGCCGTCGCGCCAGTGGTAATGATCGGCGTAGCAACCTCCCGGCCAGCGCAGGAGCGGCACGGGCATCTTCCGCAGCGCGTCCAGCACATCAGTGCGGAAGCCGTCGGTATGCGGCGCAGCGGTGTCCATATTGCCGACCCACAATCCATCGTAGCAGCATCGCCCAATATGCTCCGCGAAATGCCCGTACAGCCGTGGCGAGATCGTCCCTATCGGCGCGTCCGTGCGTACCCGTACTGTGGCGTCGCTCATTCTCGTGCCTCCCTGCGTGTGCCTGCGTGCGTATGAGTGCATATGCATGATAGTGGTTGGGCATTGTACCCCCGAATCGTGTTGCACACGCAGCAGGCGCGAAAAAGCCCCCTTCCCAGTGATGGGAAAGGGGGCTTTCGGTTCGGACAGATTATGCCACTACTTGAACCTGTGGTGCTTGGGTGGGAGGCTGGACAGGCGTGCCGACTGGCTCCACACCATTGGGGCCGGTCGTGCTGTCCGGCGCGATCACAATCGGTCGCTCTAGCGCGTTTCGCAGCACGTCATCCATCTTCTCCGCGATGACGAAGTGCATAGACTTCCGTACTTCCTTCGGCAAGTCGTCCAGATCGCCCTCGTTGCGCTTCGGAAGGATGACGGTTGTCAGCCCCGCCCGCCGTGCCGCGAGAATCTTGTCTTTCAGACCGCCAATAGGCATCACTTGCCCACGTAAGGTAATTTCGCCCGTCATTGCCACATCGTCGCGCACCGGGATGCCGGTGAGTAGCGAAGTGATTGCTGTCGTCAGCGTAATGCCCGCCGATGGGCCGTCCTTCGGCACCGCGCCTGCCGGAACATGGACGTGAATATCGTTCTCGGCAAAAATCTTGGGATCAATGCCGAGATCGCGGGCACGAGCGCGAACATAACTCATCGCTGCCTGTGCGGATTCCTTCATCACATCGCCGAGTTGCCCCGTGATAATGAGATTGCCCTTCCCCGGCATCCGTGTTGCCTCGAAGAACATGATGTCGCCGCCGATGCTCGTCACGGCAAGCCCCGTTGCTACACCCGGCACCGAGGTGCGTTCCCGCACTTCGTCGCGCTGGAACTTCGGACGACCGAGATACTGCCGCACTTGCTCCTGCCCGATGACGCGCTTGCCGCTGCGCTTCTTGCCGGACGCAACTTCGGTTGCGACCTTCCGCGCCACGCTGCCGACTTCGCGCTCAAGGTTGCGGACGCCCGCCTCGCGGGTGTATCCCTCGATCAAGGCCCGCAATGCGGCATCGGACATCACGAACTCGCTCGGTTCCAGCGCGTTCGCCTTGATCTGCTTCGGCACGAGGTGCCGCCGTGCGATGGCGACTTTCTCCTCGTCGGTATACCCGGAGAGGCTAATGATCTCCATCCGGTCGCGCAACGGCGCGGGGATCGTGTCCAGCACATTCGCCGTGGCGATGAAGAGCACCTTGCTCAGGTCAAACTCCACATCGAGATAGTGATCGCGGAAGGTGCTGTTCTGCTCCGGGTCGAGCACTTCGAGGAGCGCAGACGACGGATCGCCGCGCCAGTCGGAGCCGACCTTATCCACCTCATCGAGGATGAACACGGGGTCGTTCGCGCCCGCCCGCCGGATCGCCTGAATGATGCGCCCCGGCATCGCGCCGACATAGGTGCGCCGGTGGCCGCGAATCTCTGCCTCATCGCGCATCCCGCCCAGTGCCATGCGGGTGAACTTGCGCCCAAGTGCGGTGGCGATGCTCTGCCCAAGCGAGGTCTTGCCGACACCGGGAGGGCCGACGAAGAGCAAAATCGGGTCGCGGTTCGGGAAGGGTTCGCCCGCTGCCGTGCGCTCCAGCTTCAGTTTTCGCACCGCGAGATATTCGAGGATGCGCTCTTTAACTTTGTCCAGCCCGTAGTGGTCGGCATTGAGCTGAATGCGTGCCTTAGCGATGTCAATTTCCACTTCGGTGGAGATATTCCATGGCAGGCTCGCCATCACATCGAGATAGGTCTTGATGATGCCATACTCCGCTGCCTGCGGCGGCAATTTGGAAAGGCGGTCGAGTTCGCGCATCGCTTCGCGGTGCTGCTCCTCCGGGATACCGGCGGCTTCGAGCTTCTCGCGCAACTGCGTGATTTCGGCTTCTTGGTCGCTGCCTTCGCCCAATTCTTTCTGAATCGCCTTCATCTGCTCGCGCAGAAAGTATTCGCGCTGGCTCTTGCCAACTTCTTCCTGTACCTGTGTCTGCAATTTCTTGCCGAGTTCCAGTACATCGAGTTCTTTGGAAATGTAGGCGTTCAGCCAGCGGAATTTCGCTGCCAGATCGTCAATTTCCAAGAGTTCCTGCCGCTGCTCGACATCCATGCGGAGTGTCCCCGCAACGAGGTAGAGCAATTGCTTCGGCTCGTCGAGATTGACCGCGACGGTTACAAGGTCGTCATTGAGGTACGGTACAAGTTCGACGAGTTGCCCAAAGAGTTTGACAGTGTTCCGCATGAACGCCTGCAACTCCAACCCCTCGGCGGCGGTCTCCTCGATGCGCTGCACCTTCGCCATCAGGTACGGCTCTTCCTGCGTATATGCGCCGATGCGGACGCGCTCCAGCCCTTGCACGCCGAGGCGCACATTGCCGTCCGGCATCCGCAACATCTGCTGCACGATGCCGAGTGTGCCGACGGTATACAGGTCGTTTGGCCCTGCGCCTTCGAGTTCCTTGTCCTTCTGGGCGACGAACACGACGCGGCGGTCGCCATTGACAACGGCATCAATCAGCCGCAGCGAGCGCGGTTGCGCCGCCTCCAGTGGCAACCCTGTGACAGGGAACAACACCGCGTTCCGCAACGGCAGCACGGGCAGCGTCTCGGTTTCCGGATCGCCGGTAGCGATGCCGGCCGTGTCGTCGGACGAACCGACGGAAACTTTCGTCTTGCGGGAGCGACGTTTCACCGCAATCGGTGCGTCGTCGGGCGCACTGACGGCAAGCTCCGCAGTTGATTCGTCTGCGGGCGCATCCGCCAGCGCATTGGCTGTCACGATTTCCGTCGCCTGCTCGTCATCGAGAACGGGGGCTGCGGCATCTCTTTTCTTCGCCATTTAGTCTGTTTCCTCTCGTGATTCGCCCGTCTCCGTTGCCCGTTCATCGCGTCCGGCGCGAGGGAGGAGGACGGTCAAAAATCCATACTCGTAATCTGCTTCGATAGTCTCCCGCTCGACCGCGAACGGGAGGCGAATACCGGCATGAAACGGCCCATAGGGGATGCCCATCTCATGATACGAACGCTGCTCCCCCGCCGGGTTATCCCCCGTCGCAGGGAGCCGCCGCCCAGAGACAATCAGGCTGTCGCCATCGAGCGATACTGCGAGGTCGTCGGGGTTTATCCCCGCGAGATCGAGGCGCACAACGAGCGCGGCAGCGGTTTCGTACATTTCCAGTGCAGGCCGCCATGCGTCCGGCTGTCCCGGCATCCGGTGCCGCGCCGCGAGCGGGTTTGCGTCATGTCGTAACATCGTACCCCTCCGGCACACTCCGGGATCACTGCCGCATGCATCCATGTTCCTGATGCTACATCGTGTAACGAAGTCTCGCCGCGTTTGTTCCCGCTTAGCACTCTGCCAAAACGAGTGCTAATAGCGACGAGTGTACCGATGATCGACGGGGAATGCAAGCACGGTCACCCTGCCCGAACGGGTAGGATGACCGTGCAACGCAACCGGCTATCCGAAGTAGATGATGCCGATGCTGACGACGCCCCAGACCGCGATGCACGCGAGCAGTGGTCGGTCGGTGAACAGGGCTTCTTCGGGGCTGCCGCCCTCACCTTTGCGGTAGACAAGATAGAGATAGCGGAAAACCGCGTACAGCACGAAGGGGATCGTGAACATCATCGAATGGTTTTTCGGCAAGTTCTCGGCATTAAAGGTGTACAGCGCATATGCCATGACAGTCGCACTCGTGACAATCGAGATGATCTCTTCGAGCAGCGTCGCGGAGTAATCGTCCAGCACTTTGCGATGGCTGCCCGCGCCGGATTCCAGCAAAATAAGTTCCGCCCGCCGCTTGGAGAAGCCGAGACAGAGCGAGAGCAATACGGTGCAGACATAGAGCCACGGCGAGATTGGGGCAGCAATTACTATTGCCCCTGCCATTGCTCGCAGCACGAAACTTGCTGCAAGCGCAAAAACATCGAGCAATACCTGCTCTTTCAGCCAGTAGGTGTAGGCAAACTGCAACGCGACATACCCGGCGACAATCGCGCCGAAGCCCGGTCGCAGTAGGAACGCCAGCGGCAGGAGGATCGCCAGCCCGCCTACCCCGACCGCCCACGCCAGCAGCACCGAGATTTCCCCCGCCGCAATGGGACGGAATCGCTTTTTTGGGTGCTGACGATCCGCCTCGCGGTCTCCGAGGTCATTGAGGTAGTAGATGCAACTCGACACCCCACAGAAAATCGCAACCGCCCCGATGACGTGTACCTGCGAACTGGGATCGAGCAGTTGTTTCGAGAAGACAATGCCCGCGAGCAAGAAGGCATTCTTTACCCACTGCTTGGGGCGTGCCTCCACGAGCAATGCCCGCAAGAGCGAGCGGCGGCCATGCACCGCGTCGGGCGATGCTGGGAGAGGCGTAGTCAGAATATCGCTCACGATGTCTCTCGCAATCTTGACCGGGATATAAAAACGTTCGGCGTCAGTATAACGTATCGTATCGGAAAGCGTGATTGGCAAACCACTACCCCCCACGTTCGTTACCGCTTCGGGGGGAGCCACGCCTGTGGGTACTCGCTGATCGCATTCCAGAGGAGATACCCCGCGGTGCCTGCTTCGTTGCATGCCTGAATCTGGGCATAGACTTCGGGCGTGCTGTATTCCTTGCCGGGGCCGTATGTGAACGCCTGTAACCACGGGCGGGTTTTGCTCACCACGCCGGGGACGCGCTCCTCGCGCTTTGTAATGCTCTTTTTGATGACCTCGTATGGGTAATTGTTCGGGATATCCCACCCATCGAACCCTCTGCCGAAATGCGACGGATAGTCCATCGAGCAGATCACATCGAGCGACGCCGCGATGTCCTCGAACTGCTGCCCGATACCGTTGTCGCCCTTGATCCAGCCGATGATGCCGAAGACATCCGCGCCGAGCAGTGCACGGGTCGGGAGCACGCGGTCATGCACCGTCGCCAGCCCCGCACGGATCGTCTCGCGCCGCTGTATCTCGCCGCCCCCGAAATTCGCGCCGTACTCGGTATTGCTCAGCGCACCGTCCGACGGGAAGCGGACGTAATCGAGTTGAACCTCATCAAAGCCGAAGCCCGCTGCTTCGGAGGCGATATCTGCCACATAGTTCCACACACCGGGGTTTGTGGGATTCATCCACGCCTGCCCCCTGTTGGTGCGCCACGTCTGGCCCGTGCGCGTGTCCTTGATCGCAAGATCGGGACGTTTCACCGCCGCGATGGGGTCTTCCATCACCACGATGCGGGCGATGGCATACACTCCCCGGTCGTGCAGGGTTTGCACGAGTTGCGCGGGTTCGAGAATCGGGTCAACCGCCCCGACTTCCTGTGCCAGCGCGATCTTAGTGTCGTAATACACAACGCCGTTGTTGTCTTTGAGGTCCACGACCACGGTATTGAGTTCGCTCTTGCTGATCTGGTCGAGGATCGTGCCGAGCCGTTTCGGGTCGGCGGCGGTGCCTGCCTGCATGTACAACCCCTTCGCCACGAAGGGATGCACCGTCATATTCTGCATCAGGTTCGAGCCGAGTTTTACCTGCTGTGGCATCCAGCCGACACCTTTGACGATCAGCAACGCACCATCGTCTACCCCATTGAGCGTGTAGGTGCCTGCTGTATCAGTCTGTGTGCTGACGCGACCCGCGACAACGGTGATGCCGTGTACCGGTGCGCCCTGCGGATCCCGCACTGTGCCGGTGATAATGTCGGGGCGTAGCGCGAGATCCATCACGGTGCGGCGGTCTATCGGTCGGGGACGCGGGCTGATGCCCGGTGCGTCCACGACGAGATTCGCGCCTTCTGGCACTCCGGTGAGGCGGTAGCGTCCGTCGGTATCCGTCCGGGTGGCAACGGCGAGTTCTCGCCCCGGCATCTGTACAAACACTTTCGCTTCCGCTATTGGCTTTCCGGCGGTGGTGATGCGCCCCGCCACCCACTGTGGGCGCAAGACGAGCGTTGAGCGGATTGTCGGCCATGCCACTTCGCTGCGAACGGCGTCGTAGTCGGGTTGCGAAACGGTAATCGTCAATCGGTCGCCGGGGAGTTTGGCGTGGACTTCGCCGCCGCCGTCCGCGACGAATTGCCGCGCGACTGGCCCCGCAGCGGTCATCTCCATCGGCACGCATCCGTCCCCACACGAGAGGGGCAGTGCCAGTACCTTCGCGCCGGGGACGGGCGCACCGGTATATGCATCGCGCACCGCGACTATTCCGGTGGGGGAGTGATCGCCCCACGGCGGATCGGACAATACGATATATCCCGCGACCACCCCCCCAGCCCACAGCGCAACCGTCAATACGACTGCACCGGCACTGCGGCGCATGCGCGGACGGTACGAAGGGCGAAGGGCGAGATGACGTACCAAACGAACAGCCTCCTACAATTTCCCTAATTACTACGCTCACCCTGCCCCGTTGCCGGTACTTACCGGGTGGGTGCGGCGACTACTCCGGGCGGCGTGCCAGTTCGTGCTGCTGGCGGGACGATGGGCGGAATGATCGGTCCGTCCACCCCTGCCGTTACGCGGGGTACGACGCTGCTGGCATTGGGAGTGGCGCAGTAGCGCACATCGTCCAGTCGCCCCGTGGTGGCGATGAAGCGCGGCCCCATCCCCTGCACGAATGCCCGTGCGACAGTCTCACTCTCCGGCGTCGTAGATTCCCCGATGTACGAGCGATACAGCGCGAGGGCAGCCATCGCGGATTCATCAATGATGCGCGGAGCATCTTGCCGGTCGGGGAACTCCCACGGTCCGTGCTGCTCCCACGCGCACGCAATCATATACCCTGCCGCAAGCGTGTCGTCGAGCGCGAAGACGGTGCCGTGTTGCTGACCGGAACAGGCGATCAGCACATCGAGATTCCGCGCCGTCGCCTCGCGGATCGCCTCACCGATGGCGGCAGCACCATTGCGGAAACACCCCACCAGCGTCAGCGGTGCCGCCGAGAGGCGCGACAGGGCAATGGTGCCGTTGCTCGTCCGCATCACTACTGCCCGTCCCGCAACTGCCCCCGCACGTATTGCGGTGGGCGAATTATCGTAG
>JBBRMX010000031.1:0-21906 GCA_038230615.1 Thermomicrobiales bacterium
GACTGCGCCACAGGTGACGGTTGGAGGGATGCCCGCGAACAAGGTGCGCGTTGTCTCACCGACGGATATTGAGGTGACGACGCCCGCACACGCAGCGGGAACGGTAGATGTGATACTGACGGTGGGTGGGCAGAGTGTGACCAAGACGGGTGCGTACACCTATTCCTAAACCCTTCTCATATGCAGTAGGCAGCGTCCCTTCCCGGTTAGATCGGGAGGGGGCGTTTGTCTGTCGGGAAGCGGGATGGCACGCGCCGTGCGTGCGGCGGCATGTGCGAACCAATACGACATTCTCGAGACGCAAGCGAGGCAACAAATGGCAGAGACCGTGGGCGATTTCATTGTCGGGCGGCTCCGGGCATGGGGCGTGACGCGCATCTTCGGCTACCCCGGCGACGGTATCAATGGGATGATGGGCGCGATGAACCGCGCCGGGAACGATCCGCGCATTATTCAGGTGCGCCACGAGGAGATGGCGGCACTGATGGCGACCGCGCACGCCAAATGGACGGGCGAGGTTGGCGTTTGTATGGCGACGGGCGGCCCCGGTGCGATCCACCTGCTGAACGGGCTGTACGATGCGGTGGGCGATCACATGCCGGTGGTGGCGATCATCGGGCAGGCGGCGCGGGGTTCAATGGGCAGCGATTTCCAGCAGCAGATTGACCTTGCAAACCTCTTCAAGGATGTGGCGCACCACTACTGCGAGACCGTCACGGACGCGAGCGCGGCGCGGCACATCGTGGATCGGGCGTTCCGTATCGCCACGGCGGAGCGGGCGGTTACGTGCATCATCCTCCCAAAAGATGTGCAGGATGCAGATGCGGTCCCTGCGCCGCCACGCATTCTCGGCGCGACGTATTCGGGCATCGGGTATTCCGCGCCGCGCATCGTGCCGACCGATACCGATTTAGCGCGGGCGGCGGCGGTACTGAATGCGGGTACGAAGGTGGCGATGCTCGTCGGAGCGGGGGCATTACATGCGACGGACGAGGTAATCGCCGTCGCGGAGGCTCTCGGCGCGGGCGTGGCGGTAGCATTGCTTGGCAAGGGTGCGGTGCCGGACGCTCTGCCCTTCGTGACTGGGGCAATCGGGTTGCTCGGCACTACCGCAAGCCACGCACTGATGGCGGGCTGCGACACGCTGCTGATGATTGGTACCGCCTTCCCGTACGCCGATCATCTGCCGGAGGAAGGCAAGGCGACCTGTGTGCAAATTGACATTGCGGCGCGGAACTTGAGCCTACGCTATCCAGCAGATGTCGCACTTCAGGGAGATAGCGCGGAGACACTCCACGCCCTCCTGCCGCTGCTGCATACGAAGACCGACCGTGCATGGCGCAAAGAGATCGAACACGAAGTGACCGAGTGGCGGCAACACCTCGACGAAAGCGCGAGCCGGGAGGCGAACCCCGTCAACCCGCAGGCAGTCTTCCGCGCCCTCTCGGACAAACTGCCAGACGATGCGATGATTGCGGTGGATAGCGGCACCTCGACGGCGTGGTATGCGCGGGAGATCGCGCTGCGTCGGGGAATGCGGGCATCATGTTCCGGCACGCTAGCGACGATGGGCTGCGCGGTGCCGTACGCGATTGCGGCGAAATTCGCCTTCCCGAACCGCCCTGCGTTCGCCCTCGCGGGGGACGGCGCGATGCAGATGAACGGCAATGCCGAACTGGTGACCGTGGCGAAATACTGGCGCGAGTGGGCGAACCCGCAATTGATCGTCCTCGTGCTGAACAACCGCGACCTGAATTACGTTACATGGGAGATGCGGGCGATGGAGGGCGACCCGAAGTTCCCGGCGTCGCAGGATGTGCCGGATTTCCCCTTCGCACAGTACGCGGAATCTATCGGCCTGCGAGGCATCCGGATAGAGAAACCGGAGGAGATCGCGGGAGCGTGGGAGGAGGCGTTCGCGTCCGACCGCCCGTGTGTGGTGGAGGCGATCACCGACCCGAATGTACCGCTCCTGCCGCCGCAGGTGACATGGCAGCAGATGAAGGGCTTCGCCTCGGCGGTGCTGCACGGCGACCCGGATTCGCTCGGGATGGCGCGGCAAGTGCTGCGCGACGCCCCGAACGCCCTGCGAAGTGTGCTACCGAAGAAGTAACCAGTCACCAGAACCAGTAATCAATACGGGTGACGCACCACCGATACGCTGCGTCCCCCCTCCTCGCGGTCGTGCGGGGTTCCTTCCCGCGCCGCGCATTGACGCTCCTTGGCTGATCTGGTACGATGCATTTCTGCGACCTGCGGGTTGCGTGTGGGAGTAGTAGGCGGTTTTTTCCAGCGAGTGTCGAGCAGTGGGAACGACACACACGAGACGCCGAACTCGCCCGCACTCTGGCAGCGGTGACAAGCCGCGCCGGGTTCGCCACCGTTACCACGGCGACACGAGCGGACCGCATCGTGGGGCTGTAGCTCAGCTGGGAGAGCACGACACTGGCAGTGTCGGGGTCAGGGGTTCGAGTCCCCTCAGCTCCACCACCCTTTTCTTTGCGGTCAATCGGGGTGGTACCACGGAGGCATTTTGCACGCCCTTCGTCCCCGCAGCATCCATGCTGCGACGGTGACGAGGGGCGTTTTTGCAATACACGAGAAAGGGCCGAAGCCATGACGACCACCGACATGACGACGACTGACACGCCGGGGGAGCGCACCGACCGCTACGATGCGGTGCCGGTTGAACAGAAATGGCGCGAGCGGTGGGAACGGGACGAGATCTACCGCGCCCCCGATCCCGCCGACTGGGACCCGAAGAAGCCGAAATGGTATGCCCTGACGATGTTTCCGTACACATCGGGCGACTTGCACATCGGGCATTGGTACGCGATGGTGCCGCCCGATGTGGGGGCGCGTTACCGCCGCATGACGGGGCATACCGTAATGTTCCCTATCGGGTTCGACGCCTTCGGGTTGCCCGCCGAGGAAGCCGCGATCAAGCGCAATATTCACCCACACACATGGACGCTCAATAATGTGGCGCGGATGCGCGGGCAATTGAAGACGATGGGCGCGATGTTCGATTGGTCACGCGAGGTTGTGACGTGCCTACCAGACTACTACAAATGGACGCAGTGGTTTTTCCTGCGGCTGTACAAGCACGGGCTGGCGTACCGCGCCAAAGCCCCGGTCTGGTGGGACCCCGCCGCGCAGACAGTGCTCGCCAATGAGCAGGTCATTGACGGGCGCAGCGAACGGACAGGCGCGGAAGTGTACCGGCGGGACTTGGAGCAGTGGTTTTTCCGCATCACAAATTACGCCGAAGAACTGCTCGATTTCTCCAAAGTAGACTGGCCGGAGCGCACGAAGGCGATGCAGCGCAACTGGATCGGCAAGAGCACCGGGGCAACGATCGTGTTCCGCACCGAGGCGGGCGAACCGCTGGAGGTCTTTACGACGCGCCCGGACACACTCTGGGGCGCGACATTTATGGTGATCGCCCCCGAACATCCGCTGGTGGAGCAGCTGACGACGCCGGAACGCCGCGCCGAGGTGGAACGCTACCGGACCCAGACCGCGAAGGTGAGCGAAGTTGACCGCCAAAGCACCGAGAAGGAAAAAACCGGCGTCTGGACGGGCGGCTATGCGATCAACCCCGCCAATGGGGAGCGCGTGCCAGTGTGGATAGCGGATTATGTGCTGGTGACGTACGGCACGGGCGCGATTATGGCGGTGCCGTCCGGCGATCAGCGCGACTTCCTGTTTGCCCGGAAATACGGGCTGCCGGTGCGCGTCGTCGTTCAACCGCCCGGTGGACATCTGGACGGCGATACGATGACCGAGGCGTATGCAGACGCCGGAACGATGGTGAACAGTGGCCCGCTCGACGGCTTGACAACCGAGACGAGCAAGGCGCGGGCGATTGAGTGGCTGGAAGCACACGGCGCAGGCAGCGCGAAGATCACCTACCGGATGCGCGACTGGCTGATCTCGCGCCAGCGGTACTGGGGCGCACCGATCCCGATGATTTACACGCAGGACGGGCAGATTGTGCCGGTGCCGGAGCGCGACCTGCCGGTACTGCTGCCGGAGGACGCGCAATTTCGCCCGACGGGAGAATCGCCGTTGCGGTATCACGAGGGGTTCTATAACACTGTCTCGCCGATTGACGGTACCCCCGCGCGGCGCGAGACAGACACGATGGACGTCTTTATGTGTTCGTCGTGGTATCAGTTCCGCTATGCCAGCCCGCACTTCGACATGGGGCCGGAATTGGGACCGATTGACCCCGCAATGAAGGCATGGCTGCCGGTAGACCAGTACAGCGGCGGCATCGAGCACGCGGTGATGCACCTGCTGTATGTGCGCTTCTTCACGAAAGCGGCGCGGGATATGGGCATTGTGGACTTCGACGAGCCGATGATTCGCCTGTTCAATCAGGGGATCATCCTCGGCGAGGACAACGAGAAGATGAGTAAGAGCCGGGGGAATGTCATCAACCCGGACGATTACGTACTGAAGTATGGCGCGGATGTCTACCGCCTCGCGCTGATGTTCCGTTCACCGTGGGATATGGGCGGACCGTGGCAATCCGGCACAGTGCCGGGGGTGAACCGCTTCGTGCAGCGAGCATGGGCAGTGGTAGACGCAGTGTCGCCCGTATCCGACGGTGACGGCGATGCACCCGCTGCAGAGATCGCCGCGCTGCGCCGCCTGACGCATCAGACGATCCGCGCGGTGTCGAAGGACATGGAAACATTCGGGTTCAACACGATGATTGCCAGCCTGATGGAGTTCGTCAACGGGCTGACGAAGGCGCACGCGCTCGTCGGTACTGCCGCGTACCGCGAGGGCGTGGAGACGTTGGCATTGCTGGTTGCGCCGTCCGCGCCGCATCTCGCGGAAGAGATGTGGGCGCGGCTCGGCAATACCTACAGCGTGCATCAGCAGTCGTGGCCGGAATGGGACCCCGATTTGGCAAGGGAGGCGGAAATCGTCATTCCTGTGCAGATCAACGGCAAAGTGCGCGACCGCATTACCGTTGCCGCCGGCACGGACGACGCGACGCTGCGGGCAACCGCCCTTGCCTCCCCGCGTGTGCAAGAAATTCTCGGCGGGCGCGAACCGAAAAAAGTCATTATTGTGCCAGAGCGGATGGTGAATATCGTCGGGTAGCGCACCGCTGCATTCTCGCCCCTCTCATCCGGGAGGGGCGTTCTGGTGCAACGTGTGTGACAATGGGAATACCCGCACAGTCGTTTTCGCGGGCATCGCAGCGGAGGGAATCTGATGCAGGCTGAACCAACGACACCGATTGCCGTCCCGCCCGATAGCGAACTTGGTACATTGCTCGACCGCGCCGAACACGCGCCGGTACGACTGGAGAAAGACGGTATTGTCTACGTGCTCCGGCGCGAGGGCGATACGGACTATGACCCCGACCGGATACGCAAAGCCCTCGATGCCTACGCGGGGACGATGAGCGAAGAAGAGGGCGACCGACTAAAAGCGAATATCTATCGGTGGCGCGATGAGGACGCCCTCGCCTCGCAATGAAATATCTTGTTGATACCGATTGGGTAATTGACGCGCTCGTCGGACGACCGCCCGCCGCGCATGTCCTCCGCACATTCGAGACACGCGACATTGCGGTAAGCGTTGTGACGCTCGGCGAGTTTGTACCACGGGGCATACGATGCGCCCGTCCCGGCAGCGGAAATCGCCCGATACCGGGGATTCCTTGCAGGCTGGCAATTGCTTACGATCACGGTTGAGATAGCGGAGCGATTCGCGTTGCTCCGTTCGACGCTCAAACGGCAAGGTACGCCCATAGGCTCACTGATGTGTTCATCGCCGCCACCGCGCTCACGTACGATCTTACGCTGATGACGCGCAATCTGCGTCATTTTCGTTACATCCCCGGCTTGCATATCTACCCACTACCGCAGTAACAGCAGAAATATCCGCACACATTTCCCGGACGCTTTGCGCTTTTCACCGTGCGCCGTATGATGGCGGCATTGTGACTGATTGATGTTCGTAGGGACAGGAGCAGCGATGATGTTTGAGGAACTGGCGGCGGCGGTGACGTACCGCTCGATCGGACCGACACGGGGCGGGCAATGCGTCACGGTGACGGGCGACCCGACGAATGCACAGATATTCTATTTCGGCACCACGGGCGGCGGCGTCTGGAAGACGACCGACGGCGGACATGCGTGGCACAACACCTCGGACGGGTACTTCACGCGGGCATCGGTCGGTGCGCTGGCACTGGCACCATCAGACCCGAATGTGTTGTACGCCGGGATGGGTGAGACGACGATTCGCGGCAATGTCTCGCACGGCGACGGCGTGTACAAGACGACTGATGGCGGCGCGACATGGCAGCACTGCGGGCTTGCCGAGACGCGCAACATCGGGCGCGTTCGCATCCACCCGACAAACCCGGATGTCGTCTTTGTGGCGGCGTTCGGACACGCACACGGCCCGCACCCGGCGCGCGGCATCTATCGCAGCACGGACGGCGGCGCGAACTGGCAACTCGTGCTGCACCGCGACGAGAACACGGGCGCGAACGAAGTCTTCATTGACCCGAACAACCCGCGCACGATCTACGCGGCACTCTGGGAGGCGCGGCGCGGGCCGTATTACCTCCTCAGCGGGGGCGCGGGCAGCGGGCTATTCAAGTCCACCGACAGCGGCGAGACGTGGACGGAAATTTCCCGCAATCCCGGACTGCCGAAGGGGTTGCTTGGCAAATGCGAGATTTCGGTGTCGGCGGCGCAATCGGGGCGGGTCTACGCGATCATCGAGGCGGCAGACAACGGGAGCGGTGTGTACCGTTCCGATGACAGCGGCGCGACATGGACGAAGACCGCCGATGATGTCAATCTGCTCCAGCGGGCGTGGTATTTCAACCACCTCTGCGCCGACCCGCAGGACGCGGACACACTCTGGGTGCTGAACTTCGAGCTGTGGAAATCCACCAATGCGGGGCGCACTTTCGACAAAATCCCGGCAGGGCATCCCGACCACCACGACATGTGGATTGACCCGCACGATTCGCGGCGGCTGATCCTCGGCAACGATAACGGCGGCACGGTTTCGTACACCGGCGGCAACTCGTGGAGTACGCAGTACAACCAGACGACCGCCGAGTTTTATCATGTCGCCACCGACACGCGCACACCGTACCGCGTGTACGGAGCGCAGCAAGATAACTCGACGATGAGCGTGCCATCGCGCAGCCCGGAGACGGCGATTGGCTTCTCGGAGTGGGACGAGATCGGCGGCGGCGAGAGCGGCTATGTCGCCGTGCGCCCCGACAACCCGAACATCGTCTACTCGGCGGCGCAGACGGGCTACCTGACGCGCTATGACCGCACGACGGGGCAGACGCGGGATATTACCGTCTGGCCGGAGAATGTGCGCGGCTACGGCGCGGACGGCTACAAATATCGCTTCAACTGGACCTTTCCCATCGTCCTCTCGCCGCACGACCCGAACACGCTGTATGTCACCTCGCAGGTCGTCCACCGCTCGACGGACGAGGGGAACTCGTGGGACATCCTCAGCCCCGATCTCACCCGCGCCGACCCGACGACGATGGGGCAGTCCGGCGGGCCGATCAACTTGGATAACACGGGCGCAGAGATTTACGCGACGATCTTCACCTTCGCGGAATCGCCGGTGCAGCGCGGCGTCTTCTGGGCGGGGTCGGACGACGGGTTAGTGCACGTCTCACGGGACGGTGGCACGTCGTGGCGCAACGTGACGCCGCCGGGGTTGCCGGAATGGGCATTGATGAGCATGATCGAGGCGTCACCGTTCGATGCGGGGACGGCATATCTCGCCGCCACGCGCTACAAGACGGACGATTTCGCCCCGTATATCTACAAAACGGCAGACTTTGGGCAGACGTGGACGCGGATCACGGAGGGCATCCCCGGCAATGTCTTCGCCCGCGTCGTGCGGTGCGATCCCGCGCAACCGGGGCTACTCTACGCGGGGACAGAGACGGGCGTCTATGTCTCGCCGGACGACGGGGCGCACTGGCACCGGATGCACGGCGCGAATCTGCCCGTTGTGCCGATCCACGATATGGTAGTCACGCAAGGCGATCTCGTACTCGGCACGCACGGGCGGTCGTTCTGGATTCTGGACGATCTCTCCCCCGTGCGGCAGGCGGCAGCGAACCGGGATGCGACCGCCACGGCATTTCTTGCCGCCCCGCGCGACACAATCCGCTGGCCCTCCCCCGGTGGCTGGAACGGCCCGCCGCAAGCCGGGACGAACTACGTCACCGCGAACGGGCAGGTAACGCTGTTCCATGCCGTCACGAACGCGGAGGGCGACCTCGAATTGACAGGCATGGATGCCAAGCAGAACCCACCGGACGGCGTACTCGTTCATTATTACCTCGCCACGGCACCGGAGGGGGGCACGACGCTACGCTTCCGCGATGCGGCGGGCGCGGAGTTACGCGTCTTCACCAACGAAACAGAGAAGAAAGCACCTGCGAAGGCGGGCTGGAACCGCTTCGTCTGGAACCTGCGGGCGACAGACGCGACCAACCTGGATGCGAAGGGCGGCGACCAACCGAGCATCGCGGGACCTGCCGTGCCACCGGGATCGTACACCGTCGAACTCACGGCGGGCGGCGCGACGCACACTGCCGGGTTCCGCGTCGTCCCCGACCCGCGTTTAGCGACGACGCAGGCGGACTACGACGCGCAATACGCACTGGGGTGCAAGGTGCGCGACAGCCTCGGTGCCGTCAACACGATGATTAACGACCTGCGCCGGATGCGGGGGCGCGTCGCTGTCTGGACGGCGTGGGCGGGCGACGACCATGCCGACATTACCGCCAAAGCGAAGACGCTCAACGACAAACTCGATGCGCTGGAAGACGAGTTGATCGCCGCCAAAGCGAACAGCCCGAAAGACACGCTGAAGTTCCCGGTGCGCCTCAACAGCAAGTTCGGCAAACTAATGGGCGTTATCTACAGCGCGGACGCCGCACCGACGACACAGACCTACGCAGTGTACGACGCCCTCGCCGCGCAACTGGGCGAAGTGCGCGGCGAACTCGGCGCGATCCGGGAGAAGGAATCGCCCGCCCTCGCTGCGGAGATTGCGAAGGCATCGCTGCCGCCATTGGGGTAACACGCCGCCCGCATCGCACATCTCCCTTCCCCGCCCTTTTTCTAAACGAGGAAAGGGGTAGGGTAGGAAGATTTCATTGCATTGATGAAACGAGAGACTACGCGATGGCGTTGATCAGCATGGGTACGCGCACAGTACAGTCACCTATTCGGGGCGAGGGTTGCCCATGCTGCGACGATCTGGGCGCGGGTTTCGGCGACGGTGCCGCCGTTGTTGATGACGGTGGTGGCGCGGGCGAGTTTCTCCGCGACGGGCGGTTGCGCGGCAAGGCGGCGGTCGGTCTCTGCGTCGGTCATGCCGGGGCGCATCCGCAGGCGCGTACGCTGCACATCGGGCGGGCAGGTAACGAACCAGAAGGCATCGCAGCGGTCGGCATTGCCGGATTCCACCAATTTGACTGCTTCCAGCACCGCGACGGGGGCAGTTTGCCGCGCCACCCATTCCCACTGCCGCTCGACAACGGCGGGGTGCGTGATCTCCTCCAACCGCCGCAGCGCATCGGGATCGGTGAATACTTTGCGACCGAGCAGGCGGCGGTCAATCATGCCGTCCAGCCCCAAAACGCCCGCGCCGAACGCCGCGAGTACGCGCATATAAATGGGATCGCCGGGGATGTACATTTCGTGGACGAGCACATCGGCGTCGAGCGTCGCCGCACCCAGTTCCTGCAAGATGCCGCGCACGGTACTTTTGCCGCAGGCGATATTCCCCGTCAGACCGAGCACGAAGGGATGCCGTGCGGGTGCGGTCATACCGGCATCGCCTCCGCCGACTTGAGCGATTCGATCTCGGCGGCGAGGGCTTCCCAGCGGGCATAGGTGCGGTCGAGTTCGTCCTGCGCTTTGCCATAGGCAATACCGTGTTCGGTGATCTTCGCGGCGTCGCCCGCTGCGGCATTCATGGCGTCCGTCAGGCGGTTGAGTTCGGCTTCCAATGCGCTTATGCGTGCCTCGACTTGCGCGAGTAATTTTTGTCGCGTCCGCAATGTCCGCAGGTCAACGGGCTTCGTGGCGGCAACGATGGCGGCGGCGGGTATGCCGTTCCCGTTCCCGTTACTGTTGCCGTTGGTCGCTTTCGCGCCGTTTGCGCCGACTGATACGACGGGGACGGATGTCTTGCCATTTTTCGCACCGGAAGCAGGTTCGCGCTCGTCGGCAGTGACGCGCTGGCGTTCCTGCGTGCGGCGCATGTCGGAATAGTTGCCGAGGTACGACTTGATCTCGGAGGGCGCGTCTTCTTTCTCGCCCGCGGTCACCATCCAGACCTGCGTAGCGAGGGCATCAATAAAGGCGCGGTCGTGGGAGACGAACAGAATCGTGCCGTCGTACTCGTCCAGCACATCTTCCAAGGCTTCGCGGGCGATGATGTCGAGATGGTTTGTCGGCTCGTCGAGGATAAGAAAGTTCGCCCGTTCCAGTGTCAACACCGAAAGGGCAAGGCGCGACCGCTCACCGCCGGAAAGCACGCCGATACGCTTGAAGACATCGTCCTCCTCGAACAGGAAGCGACCAAGGAACGTCCGCGCCGCTTGCTCGGTCATCGGGCGAGCGTCGAGCACGGTCGAAAGCACCGTGGCGTCGGTGTCGAGCCGCTCGTGCGATTGCGCGTAGTAGCCGACGAGCACATTCGTACCGAACTGAAATCGCCCGGAGAGCGGCGGGATTTGCTCCATGAGCGTCTTGAGCAGGGTAGATTTGCCGCTCCCGTTCGGACCGATGAGCGCGACGCGGTCGCCCCGCTCAATCAGCAGTTCGGGCGCGGTAAGCAAGTTCACCTGATGCCCGCGTGCGTCCTCATAGCCTACATCCATCGGGTCCACTTGCAGCACGAGCCGCCCGCTCTTCAGCGCGGGGTCCATCAGTAGGTGCAATTTCTCCTGCTCGCGCGGGCGTTCGAGGCGTTCGACGCGTGCGAGGCGTTTCTCGCGCCCTTTCGCCTCTCGCGCCCGTTGCCCCGCTCCATATTTACGGATGAATTCTTCCGTGCGGGCGATCTCCGCCTGTTGGGTTTCGTACTCGATGCGCCGCCGCTCCATCCGTTCGCCACGCAGCCGCACATAGGTCATGTAGCCGCCGGGGTAATCCTCCAACCGCCCCCATGAGAGATCGAGCGTGCGCTCGGTGGTGCGGTCGAGGAAGAAGCGGTCATGCGAGACGATCAGCACGGCGTGCCGGAATTGCCGGAGAAAGGTTTCGAGCCACTCCAATGCTTCGAGGTCGAGATGGTTCGTCGGCTCGTCGAGCAGCAGCAAGTCCGGTTCACCGAGCAATGCCTTCGCCAGCGCGACACGGGTCTTCTGCCCGCCGGACAACTGGTTCACGGGCAGATCGAACTCGTCCGGCATATAGCCGAGACCGCTCAGAACCTGCGCGGCGCGGGATTCCATCGTATAGCCGCCGCCCGCCTCGAAACGGTGTGTCGCGTCGGCGTACTCATGCATCACGGCGTCGAGGGCAGCCCCGGAAAGCGTACTCATCGCATGTTCCATCTCGGTCATGCGGTCGCGTAGTTCGATCACCTCGCGGAAGGCGGTGAGCGTTTCGGTCATGATGCCGTGGGTGGCGTCGAGTTTGGCTTCCTGCGGCAGATAGGTGACGCGCATTCCCCGCGTGAGCGCAACCGTGCCTGCCTCGGCGTGTTCCTGCCCCGCGATGATACGGAGCATCGTGGATTTGCCTGCACCGTTCACGCCGACGAGCGCGACATGCTCCCGTTCCGTTACCTGAAAAGAGAGGTTGCGGAAGACCTGCATCGCGCCATAACTCTTTGTCAGCCCCTGCACCGAAAGAACCGTTGCCCCTGCCATGAAACTCCCTCTCGGAGTGATCGAAGTGATCGTAGTGATCGGAAACTGCCCCTATCGCGCATGATGCCGCGCCGCGCCCTGTCGCACACGCAGCGGGGCGCATTCAAGGATACCCGACGATTGGACGGCGGGCAACGAAAAACCCCGGCGGCATGTGCCACCGGGGTTTTCTTCGTACCGTGTCGGGAGAGGCTTACGCCTGTGCCGGCAGGATGTCGAAGGGGGTCGTCGCGATGCGCCCACTGCTGTCACCGCGTGCGGAGAAGTAGTGGCGACCGATCGGGAAGCCGCTCAGACCGGACGGGAAGGGAACGAGGTACTTGACCGCGTCACCGAGGAAGCCCGTGCGGGTGCTGTTCAGCGGTCCGGGGAACAGGGGGAGAACCGCCACCGCGGAGCCGGCTGTATCAGCGCGGATCGTTGCGATGAAGTGCACCGTCTGGTCCGGGAAGGTCTGGAAGAAGGTGATCGTCTCGGTACCGCGGTAGCCGCGTGCCGTCAGAAGGAGGAAGTCGCTGGCGAAGAAGCCCTGGAGACCAGGAACCGTGCCTGCGGAGACCGTCTGCGGTGCGCCGAGGTAGGAAGCGGTCAACGTGGAGCCACCTGCGGACTGCGACAAGCCACCGGCCTGCAGCAAGAAGGCACCGATTGCGAGGTAGTTGGACGTGTTGCCACGTGCCGAGAACTGGATGTTGCCCGTCGGGAACTTGCCGGTGAGCAGTTCCATCTGGATGAACGCCGTGCCGCCGTCGTCAGCAGAAACGGTGCTCAGCGGGACCACGGAGCCATCGGGAAGCGTCGCCCAGAAGGAGACAGGCTCACCGGGGATGAAGCCGTTGCCAGCAATGTCAACGTTGGGGTTGACATCGGTGCGATCCGGGTCAGTCTGCTTCGCTGCTGCCTGCCGACCGATGGTCGTCAGCACCGTGAGGGTTGCAGTGGTCGTCGTGGAAGCGAACTGGTTGCTCGCCGGACCCGGGTTGATGGTGACTTGGAAGGAAGCCTTCGAAAGGCTTACGCGACCCTGTGCAGAGATCGTCCACACGCCGGTCGGCGGAACGGAACCCGCGAACTCACCGGGGAGCAGGAAGATCGTGTCGGTGTAGCGCACGCCGTCGGTCAGGCTACCGAGGTTGGTCGGCAGGGAACCTTCGGGGTTGGTGATCGGGCCAACCTGCAGGGTCGCGCTGAAGCCGCCCGTGCCGTCTGCCAGTGTCTCATCGGACTGGGGGCAGCAAGCCGGGGGGTTGATCGTGCTGTTGCGGTTGAACAACGGGTAGACGCGGCCATCGGGCAGCGTGACATACAGGCTGACCAATTCGCCGGGGGCGAAGTCTTTACCGATGATGACCACACGGCCACCCGTCTGGGTGCCATCGGGTCGGACGATGCGCTGTACTGCGGTGGTGACATCGCCCGTCAGAGACGGGGCTGCGGCAACCGGGGCAACCGTGATGAACGCCATGAGCGTTGCCATCACAAGAGTCACACCCAGGAAGCGCATAGATCGCTTCAAACTCACGTTCCTGTCCTCCTCATTCGCCCTTCGCGGGCTTCTAACATTCTGGGAACATCGGCGCTCGAGTTGCCTTTGTTCCACTTGAACCCCCACTGAGTTCCACTGTAGCGCTACTGTACTACCCAGAAAACGAACGTTACATTGGCCCCTACGTACCGTCCACCTCCCTCGCTGTACCGCTGGACTGCTATACTTGTTAGCCGTCCGTTGTTATACGTCATCCAGCGATGGCCGGTCAAGCCGAATGACCTTACGCCTATACAACGGACGATGCGCGATTTGGTTGCGCGGAATGCGAAGGAGTTTTCCCGATGACCGACCTTTCCCCGGTGTCCCGGCATATTCTACGCGTCGCAGATGTGCAACGACCGTGGCTGGATGCCTTATGCGACCGGGCAGACGCTCTCAGTGCCGCCCCGAACAGCCGCCCGTTGGCGGGGAACATCCTCGCCACACTCTTTTATGAACCCAGTACGCGCACGCGCCTGTCGTTTGAGTCCGCGATGCAGCGGATGGGCGGCGGCGTTATCAGCACGGAGAATGCGCGGGAGTTTTCCTCCGCCGCAAAGGGGGAGACAATTGAAGATACCGTGCGGATCGTCGAAAGTTACGCCGATGTGATCGCGGTGCGCTACCACGAACGCGGCGGCGCGGAGCGGGCGGCGGCGGTCGCACGGGTGCCGGTCATCAATGCGGGCGACGGCCCCGGCGAACATCCTACCCAAGCCCTGCTAGACTGGCTGACGCTCCGGCGCGAACTCGGCAGCGTGGACGGCGTGCGCGTGGCACTCGTGGGAGACCTCGCATATGGACGGGCGGCACGGTCGCTGGCGATGCTGCTGGCACTGGCACCGGGGGCGTCGCTCGTTTTCGTTGCACCGCCCGTTACCCCGATGGGTGCAGATGTGAAGGCATACCTCGATGCACGCGGCGTCCGCTGGCACGAGACGACCGATCTCGCCGCAACGCTCCCCGATGTGGATGCCGTATACATGACCCGTGTACAGAAGGAGCGGTTCGGCGGAGATGCGGCGGCGTACGAATCTGCCCGCGTCTATGGCTTCACACCCGACTTGCTCGACCGGCTCCCCGCGCACGCACGCATCCTTCATCCCCTGCCCCGCGTGGACGAAATCCACCCCGATGTAGACCGCGACTCTCGCGCCGCCTATTTCCGGCAGGCAGCAAACGGGCTGTATCTCCGTATGGCATTGCTGGAATGGGTGCTGGCGGCGTAATTCACCCCGTCATCCCGCAGATACTCCGGCGCATATGCACCGATTTGCCTACTCGTTATTTCCCCTTCTGAAGCGAGGGTGGAAAACAACGAGTGGGCATGTATCTTCACAATCGTATGCACCCGTACGCACACAAAAACGCGGCTCCCCATGATAGGGAGCCGCGTGAACCGTTGTCGCAGAGGACTACGGCAGGGCCAAGACCACAACGATCTTGCCGGACGAGGTGAAGGGGCTCACGAAGTCGAACGCGGTCGGTTCGCCCGTGCTGGTGCCGTTCGGCGGTCGCTGCGTGATCGGGCCAACGAGCGTCGTGTTGTAGGAACCGTTACGGCCCTGAATCTGCTCGTTGTAAACGATGTAGGCACCGTACACGAGGGTGATGCCGTTGTTGAAGACGCTCGAGTTGTCCACGAGGTTCAACTGGTTGTTGCCGTAGCCCGTGCCGTAGAAGACGCCGTCACGGTACAGGGTGCCGTTTACGTTCGGGTTTGCGCTCGGCACCCCGCTCACGTTCGTGTCTGTGCCGATGTATACCGGGTTCTGGAGCGTGGAGCGGTTCACGCCCGCGCTGCCGTTCGAGCAGCCCGTGCCGCAGCCCGCGCCCGTCGAAACAGGGATGTTCCCGACCGCTTCAGGCACCGTTGCTCCAACGGAGAACGCACCGAAGACGGTCATCAATGCCGCCATCAACAAACCTACTGTAACCCGTCTCGCAACACGCATGGTCCGTGCCTCCCTTGGTACAAACGTCCAACTCATCCAACGCACAATTTCCGACGCCCCATCCTATACCAACCTGCCACGCCGGTCAACCAACTGTATATCAATCGTGCCACGCTACGAATACGGCACCAATACGACACACTGCGGCACACCGATGACTGCCGGTACGCTGATAGAACGAAGCAATGTGCGTTTGGTTGCGTCCTCAGATGCCGTTCGGGGGAAAGTGCCGATTTGCACCGCCGCGCCGGTACGAAACAATGCTCCATCCACCGAGTGCCAATGCCGCCACCGCAAGTGCCAGCAACCCCGCGCCGACTCCGACAGTATCGCCGATCAGCCCTGCCGTGAGCGTCGGGACGAGCGCGGAGGCATTTGAGAGGGTGAAGAAGGACGAGAGCACGCGGGCGCGGTTTTCCGCCCCGCTGCGCTCCTGCAAGACCGTCTGGCACGGGACGACGATAAACGCCTGCCCGACACCGAGCAAGAACGAACAGAGCATGATCGCCAGCACCACCGCGATCTGCGGCCCGCTGGTGGGTCTGCCGAAGAAGTGATAGATCAGCCCCGGCAGCGTCGCAAAGAGGAACAGGAAGACACCCTGACTGAGTGCACCGCCCTGAATCATTACTTCGCGGTTTGCCTCGGTCGCCCGCCTACCGACGAACACGACCCCCGCAACCATGCCGATACCGGCGGGCGCGAGGATATAGCCAAGCCCGCTCTCGCCGAGTTGAAGGGTAGTCGTCGCGAACTTCGGTGCGAGGGTACCGACTGCCAGAAACGCCGACGATGCGAAGGTGAGGAAGCCCATCGCCTTGAGCAGCAATTTGTCCCGGTAAATGTATACCCACGCCTCGCGGATTTCGTGCCACAATTCTTGCAGCGGGCTACGGCGGGCGGCGGCGGCGGGGCGAGGCGTCGCTTCCATCGAGGGGAGCCACCAAATGACAACCGCGCACAGCACGAATGCTACCGCCACGGCAATATAGAGTGTATCCAGACCGAGCAACGCAATAAGGATTGGGCCGAGCGTGGCGAAACCGATGAGTTGCGAGACGGTAATCGTGAGTGTGAAGAGCGCGTTCGCCTGTGCAAGATCGCTTTTGCGCACGATCACTGGGATCGCCGCGCCTTCTGCGGGACCGAAAAACTGCGTCACGGTGGCGAACCCGAAACCGAGCGCGTAGATACCGGCAAGCGCGAAGCCGATAGGCAGGTGCGTTGCAAAGATGAACCCGACGGTGACGACGGCGCGGACGAGATGCACGACGCGCATCACAGTGCGCTTGTTGGAACGGTCCACCAGCACGCCGGCAATCGTGCTGAACAACACACCGGGGAGCGCGAACGCCACGACGATGCCCGATACCGCCGTGGACGACGCGCTGATGTGGTCCACGGTGACGAGTAGCGCGAGATTGATGATATTTTGCGCGGTCTGGGATACTGCCTGCGAAATCCACATACGCAAGAAGGCGGGAGTATGGATGACCGCCGAGAAGCCGCGTTCGGTTTGTTGCTCGAGTTCCGCGACCATTCTCTATGCCCCGTACGCTGTGCGATGTGCGGGGAACGTCACCATACTGTGCAACGCCGTGTGCATCGTCACGATGTTGGCGGGGGGGCGGATTCGGCAGCACGGATGAGGGCTTCTTGTTCGGGCGTGGGGCGGGGACCGTGTTGCACCCACGCCTTGACCTTGCGTCCCAATTCGCTGCGCGGCATCAAGACGCGATGCCCGCACCCCAAGCAGACCAGCCCGATGTCCGCACCGAGCCGGACAATGCGCCAGTCCGTACTCCCGCACGGATGCGCCTTGCGAAGCCGTACAATGTCATCCAGTGCCACATCGAGCGGCATCTATCCCCCCATTCATTCGACCGCAATGCACGGCGAGTATACCATACGGGGCGGGAAACGATTCGTGCGATGGCAGGTTTGACGGCATTCTGGCATACTAGGGAATCGTGGCGAGTGCGGCTCGGTGCCCATGGGGACAAAGCGACGAATCAAGGAGATGCCCCGCCGTGGTTGAGACAACATCCCCCCGCCCCCACGCCGCGTGGACGCCGCGCATCGCCGTCCCGCGCACCATGCCACGCATCGTCGTGACCACCGAGCAATTGGCATATGGGGCAATCTTCATTGCGGCGGTGCTGACGCGCTTCTGGAGCCTCGGCACGCGGGCATTGCATCACGACGAGAGTTTGCACGCATGGTTCTCGTATCAGTATGCCATCGGTAAAGGGTATTTCCATGACCCCCTGATGCACGGTCCCTTCCTCTTTCATACCGGGGCGGCGATGTTCGCGCTGTTCGGGGCATCGGATGCATCGGCACGGTACGGCACGGCGTTGTTCGGGGTCATCTTAGTGATGCTGCCGTGGCTGCTGCGCCCGCTCATCGGGCGGTGGGGTGCGCTCGTCACATCGGTGCTGCTCTTGGTCTCGCCGAGCATCCTCTATTACTCGCGCCTCGTCCGGCACGATATTTACCTGATGACGTTCACCTTCCTTATCATCATCGCCATCGGGCGATATGTGCAGACACCGCAGGCACGATGGGTCTACGTCGGGATGCTCGCCCTTGCACTGGCGCACACGAACCACGAGGCGAGTTACCTGATCGCACTGCTGTTCGGGGCATTTCTGTTCCTCATTGTGACGTGGCGGGCGGCGAAGGAACTCTTGGCGGCGACGTTCGGGTATCTGTTCGTGCTTGCTGCGACGGTGGCGGTGGTGCCGAAAGTGTTGCATCTGCCGTCGCTGCCAGAAATCCCGTGGGATGCCTCCAAAGGCGAAGTATCGTGGGCATCGTGGCAACCCTATCTGCGCACACTGCTCGGCAGCCCGCTCGTCCTGCTGGTGCTGGCGTGGACGGCGATCTACATCATGGTGGCGGTCTACATTCTCAGCACGCTGCGGCTGCGCGAGACGCCGGAGGGGACGACGCCGAACGACCGGCTCTTTGGGGGCTGGACGGCGGGTGGTGTGGTAGATGCCTTCCATCGGTTAATCGAAGACCGGCGCACACTGCTCGGCGCACTGGGCGCGGCAACCGTGGTGTGGACACTGCTGTACACCAGTTTCTTCACAAACATCGGCGGGATATTCAGCGGCGGCGGGTACTCGCTGATCTACTGGCTCGGTCAGCACGATGTCCATCGCGGTGGGCAACCCTTCTACTATTACGCCTTCATGTGGCCGCTGAGCGGTCCGCTTTCGTTCCTGTTCGGTATCGCGGCGGGCGGGGTGACACTTTCGCGGTTCATCGGGTATGCACGCGGGTTGCGTCCGATGACGACGCGGCTCTTTATGCAAGTCATGCTGCTCTGGTACGGCGCGGGCATCTTCGCGGTACTGACATGGGCGGGCGAGAAGATGCCGTGGCTTATCACGCATGTCGTGCTGCCGTTTACGATCCTCTCGGCATCGCTCATCGGGGAAGCCATCGAGTACCTCGCCGCGCATTGGCGTGAGAAGGTGGATTTCGCCACGCTGCCACCGCTCATGGGGCGTCCGGCAGGGGCATTGGGCATCGTGGCGAACCCGCCGCAGGTCCGCGGCAGCGTTGCGCTACGCTTCGACCGCCGCACGCTCGATTGCAGCGTGATTGCGGGGGCGGCACTCCTTATTGCGGGGTGGTTCTTCGCCCTGAACCGCATCACCGATAACCCGGCGGCAGATATTCGCTTCCTCTTGGTGGCGATGCCGATTGTCGTCGTGGCGTTCTTTGCGCTGTATGCGTTGCAGGTCGGGGTGAAACGGTCGTTGAGTGCGGCGGCACTCGCATTTGCACTGCCGCTGGTGTTGTTCGAGCTGCATTTGGGCTGGAATCTCGCCTTTTTCGGGGGCGATGTGCCGACGGATATGCTCGTCTACACGCAGACCGCGCCCGACATGCCGCGCATGATGGAGGAACTGGACGAACTCTCGCGCCAGACGACCGGGCGCGACAGTGGTCTCGTCGTGATGGATAGCTCGTCCACGATCTGGCCGATGAACTGGTATCTGCGCGAGTACATCACCGCGAACAATGTGCGTACCTTCGGTGGGCAACCGGCGGGGCAATCACAGATGGTCGCGCCGCCGCCGTCCGATGTGGCGGTGGTGATGGTCGGTAACGACGACATGGGGGCGTGGGAAGAGCAGTACCTCACGAATTTCCAGCGCACCGATTACGTGATGCGCTGGTGGTTCCCGGAGGAATATTACCGGAACTTCACCTATTCCCCCGATGCGCCACGCCCCGATTATCCCGGCTTGTGGAAGGTGGACCCCGCCACGGGTAAGGAAGTGCGGGCGACATGGGGCGACACCGCAACGAAGGCGGTATCCAGTGTCCGCGCTCTCGGTGGGAAGGCGGAATCGGTACAACTGGCGACGATCTCCGCGAACGGCGAAATGGGAACCCCGGAGGTACATGTGACGCCCGCGCCGACCACAACCCTATGGCGATATTTCGCGCTACGTGAGCCGCCGCTGACGGTGGGATCGTTCAATTTCCACCTCTATGTGCGCAATGATCTCGTTCCCACATTCAACGAGATACGGTACGCATGAGCGAGCGCACCACCCGACCGAATCCCCGCCGCACCCGCACGCGCCGCGCCGTCTTCTCGTCGCGTACCGACGCGCCCCGCACAACCGGCGAGACTATCCTGAGGGGCAACGCTGCGACCGCGACCGATGATGTCGAAACCCTTGAGACGGGGGAGACGCTTCCCCCGCCGCCGGACGCATTCGCGGGCGACGGTGAGAACGTCCTCTCTGACGCCGCGAATACCGGCAGCGACGAAACCGAGCGGGCAGTGATGGACGATGTTCCCGCGCTCGATGCGGGGTTCGTGCTGCCGCGTCCGGGGGTGGAGCCGGTGCTATGGGTCGCGGTCGCAGTCGCCGCGCTCGTGACGCGGCTGGCATCGCTGACGAACACACCCTTCAGCCCCGCCGAGGCACAACGCGCCTACGCCGCATGGCAATGGGTCGGCGGTGCGCCAGTGCGGGTGGATGGGCATCTGTGGGGGCCATTGCCGTTTCTTGTGAACGCGCTTTCGTTCTTTCTGTTCGGGGCGCGGGACACAGTGGGGCGGATCGCGCCTGCGCTGGCGGGGATTGCGCTTGTGGCATTCTGTGCGTGGCTGCGCCCCTACATCGGGCGGTGGGGCGCGTGGGGCGCGGCGGCGATGGTCGCCCTTTCTCCCACATTTGTGTATGCGGCGCGGCAGAATGTTCCCGCGACATGGGCGGCACTGGCGGCGATGGGGCTGCTGCTCTGCCTCCTGCGGGCAGAGCACGATGCGCCGACGCGCACGACGATTATCGCGGGGACAGTCGCGGTGGCTGCCCTCGTCGCGGCGGGCGCGGAGGGGCTGACGACGCTGTTCGCGCTCGCGCTGGCACTGCTGGCGGTCTTCGCATTCGCGCCGCGTGGCGAGGACGCCGCCCCGAACCGTCTCGCCGTGCATCTGCGGGCGGTAGACCGGCGCACATGGATGCTGGCGGCAATCGTCGCGGCGGTGCTACTTGTGGTGGTCTTTAGCCTCTTTTTCACAGACATCGTGCATATGCCACGCACGGTGGGCAATCTGCTCGGTGCGTGGTGGGGCGATCTGTTTACGACGCAGCGCAACGAGCCGTGGTTTTACTATTTGCTCGTCGCGTTCGTATATGAGCCGTTCATCGGCACGGCAGCATTGGTGGGGATCGCGCTCGTATGGCGGATGGCACGCCCGCGCCCGTTCCGCGTCATGCTACCGTTGGTGTGGCAGGGAATGTCGCTGCTGCTCTTTTCGCTCAGCGGCGGCAAGACCCCGGAAACGTCGGTGATGCTGCTCGTGCCGCTTGTGGTGCTTGGCGGGGTGGCGGTGCAGTGGCTTGCCGAGGGGCTTGCCGGGGGCTGGTTCTGGCGGGAACGCGGCTGGTCGCTGGCGGTGGGCGCATTTCTGACGCTCTTTGTGGCGGTGCAGTTTTTGCGGCAACTCAAGATTGCTGACCGCTCTCCCGCGTGGCTGGCGACGATCCTCGCGCTGATCGTGCTGGTATTGGTGATCGGCTACCTGACCGCGACGACGGCGGCAGACCGCACGAACGGGCAGATAGCGACCGCGTTGCTTGCGACCCTGCTCGTCTGCGCGGGCGTGATGGGCGTGCGAGCGATGAGCGATCTTGTCTTTGCCCGCCCGGACGACGGGCAGCAATTGCTCGTCGGTACGCGCACCGCGCCGAGCGTGTTGCCGCTCGTGACGCGCATTCAGCGCATCTCGATTGACCTGACACGCCAGACGCGCACCTTCGACCCCGCCAAGAACGACCGCACAAATGTCGCGGGCGGCAATGCGCTGGTGGTGGATGTGGAATCGTCGCTGGCGTGGCCGCTGCGGTGGTATCTGCGCGAGTTCCCGAATGTGACTATCGGCGACGCCGCAACGCTCGCCGCGAACCGCCCGACGAATACCGACGGCTCGGACGCCTCGCGCATCGTCGTCGTACCTGCGACGA
>JBBRMX010000032.1:0-21591 GCA_038230615.1 Thermomicrobiales bacterium
CGTGCGGCACGAGGGCGATGTCCTCCGTGCAGTGGCAGCGGTGTTTGCGGGGGGCGAATCGCCCGTCATCGAAGGTGTCGCGGCGGCAGACATCGCAGCGGTTGCGGCACAATGGGGCGCGGCGGCACGGCGCATGATTCTCCTCGATCCCGCATTACTTGCCGATGCCGCAGTTGTCGAAGCAGTCGAAATGCTCGCGCCGACGGCGGGTGGGGCGGTCGTTACCACGACGAACGGACGCGGTGCGCTCGATCTCGGCATCGTTCCGGTGGGCGGGGCGGACGCGGTTTCGATGCTCGGCGGCACATCCGGGGTGCGTGGTCTCGTCGTTCTCGGCGGCGATCCGCCCGTGGATCGTGCGGAAACGCTTGTGGTCTTCGCCAGCCATCTCACGGCGGCAGCGCAACAGGCGGACGTAGTTTTTCCTCTCGCCGTGGCGACCGAGGAAGATGGCACGCTGACGAACTTCGCGGGGCGCGTGCAGCGATTGCGACCGGGCGCGATGCCCCCCGGCGATGCGGTGACAGCATGGTACGCTGTCGGTGAACTGGCGCGTGCGCTCGGTCAGCCGCTGCCTGTCTCGACCGCAACGCAAGTGTGGGAAGCGATTCGCCAGACCGTTTCTTCATATGCCGACGTAACAGATGACGAACTAAACGGCGTGACGCCTGCCCGTATCCAGACTATCGAGCGGGAGGTAGCACGGTGAGCCTCGTTTTTGTCGTGCAGACATTGATCGGCGCACTGATCGTGTTGTTCGTCGCGATCACTGCGGGTGCGTATATGCAGTTGATCGAGCGGAGGCTCGTGGCACGCTTCCAGATGCGGCGCGGTCCGAACCGCGTCGGGCTGTTCGGCTTATTACAACCGCTTGCGGATGTGGTGAAGATTCTGTTCAAGGGCGAAATGACCCCCATGGGTGCAGATCGCGTCGTGTATCGCGTCGCGCCGATCATCTCGGTCGTGCTTGCGGTCACGGGGCTGGCTCTCGTGCCGGTCGGTTCGTACTTCATGGTGGGCGATAACCGTATTCCGCTTGTGCTTGCGGACAGCGATGTCGGGTTGCTCATTCTGATCGCGTTCAGTTCGCTTGGTGTGTACGGGATCGTGCTCGGCGGGTGGGGGTCGGGTAGCAAGTATTCGCTGCTCGGCAGCCTGCGCTCGACCGCGCAGATCATCTCGTACGAACTGCCGCTCGGTCTCTCACTGGCGAGCGTTATCCTCCTCTCCGGCACGACGCGCTTGTCGGGGATCGTTGCGCAACAATCTCCTGTGCCGTATATCGTGCTGTTGCCTGTCGCGTTCGTTATCTATCTCATCAGCGCGGTTGCAGAAGTAAATCGCGCTCCGTTCGATCTGCCGGAGGCGGAAACCGAACTCGTGGCGGGGTATCTCACGGAATACGCGGGCTTTCGCTGGTCGCTGTACCAGTTGGCGGAATACGTCAACTTGCTGACCGTGAGCGCGATTGCGACGCTTTGCTTCCTCGGCGGCTGGCACGGACCATTTCTGTCGGGGCCGCTCTGGTTTGCGATCAAGATGGCGGTCTTTGTTTTTCTGTTCGTCTGGGTGCGGGCAACGCTGCCGCGCATCCGGTACGACCGCCTGATGCGGCTCGGCTGGGATATTCTCCTGCCGCTCGCGCTCCTAAATCTGATTGTAACGGCAGTCGTCGTGGGGATTCTGAAGTAACTACGCACATGCATATCGGGGGAAAGCAAATGACACGCGAGAAAAAACCGAGTATCCTCGAAGACGCCGCAGGATTGGCGAAGGGTCTCGGCACGACGCTTCGCAATTTCGTCCGCGCACCGGAGACGGTTTCGTACCCGGAGGAACGCCGCGATGTCGCGGCGCGATTCCACGGGCGGCACCTGCTGCTGCGGAACGAGGACAATACCGAGCGGTGTATCGGCTGCGAACTCTGTGCCGCTGCCTGCCCGTCGCAGGCGATCTACGTCGAGGCAGCCGAGAACGACCCTGATAACCCGGTATCGCAGGGGCAACGATACGCGGGGCGATACGAGATCAACATGATCCGCTGCATCTTCTGTGGATATTGTGAGGAAGCATGTCCGGTGGAGGCAGTCGTGCTCGGACCGTGGTACGAGCTCGCCGCTTCCGACCGTGGTGATTTCCTCTATACGAAAGAGATGCTGCTGCTCGCGCCTGATGAACTGGACCCCCGCACGAAAGCGGACTAGCGCGATCCATGGTTCGTGAAATCTGCTCAACGATACATCGGCATCGCGCATCACGTATCAGGACGACGGAGGGGGAGAAATGACAGTCGTGTTCTGGGTTGTCGCCGCACTTGCTGCGATTACGGCGGTGGGCGTGGTTACGCTGAAGAACCCGGTTCACATCGCGCTCACGCTGGTACTCAACACGACCTGCCTCGCGCTGCTGTATCTCTCGATGAGCGCGGAGTTTCTTGCGGTCGCGCAGATGCTGCTCTACGCGGGCGGGATCATGGTGCTGTTTCTGTTCATCATCACTCTCATGGGGCCGGAACTGGAAACGGGGCGCGGCAAACTGCTCGGCGATGGCGGCGTCGCTATCGGGCTTGGCATCGCGGCAGTACTCATTATTGCGGCGGCGGTGCTACGAACGACGCTGCCCGCCCCTGCTCTGGCTACCCCGGCAACCGTCGAGGCGGTCGGCACGACGCTGTTTACAGCATATCTCTTTCCATTGGAAGTCGTGTCGGCATTGTTGCTCGCCGCAACGGTTGGCGCGGTGATGCTCAGCCGCCGCACACGTTAAGGGGGAACCGGACATGCTGCCGACGAATGGCTATGTGTTGCTCAGTGCGTTCCTGTTTGCCGTCGGGCTGTTCGGCGTTCTCTCTCGCCGCACGCCATTGACGCTCTTTATGTCCGCAGAGTTGATGTTCAACGCGGCGAATCTTGCCTTCATCGCGTATGCGCGTCAGTGGGGCAATCTGAGCGGGCAGATTATCGCGCTGTTCGTCATCACTATCGCGGCGGCGGAAGTAGTCGTAGGGCTTGCGCTCATCGTCCGGCTCTCGCAGCGAACATCGGTCGTCAGCCCGCTCGCTGAACTCGACGCGATCATTCCGCCCGATCTCTACGACCGCCCCGCTGCCGACTGACGGCGCGTCGTTCGCACTCTTCCGGGTGTGTTCACGCGGCAGCCCACAGCGGGCGGCGAGTGTGGCGGTTGTACCCCTCTTTGTGCCGCATCTCTTTTAGCCCATCGCGGCGGTTGCGGTAGCAGGTGATGATCTGTGCGTCACCAATCAGCATCGTTGTTCCTTCCAGATGACCATATCGCCGCCCGCCATCGGGCATCTCCGCGAGTTGCCGCCTGCCGAGAAAGATGACCATCACGCCAGTGTGATACTCCAATACTCCGTACATCCACACGGTTGCGAGGTCGTGTGCGGAGAGATTGCGTTGCGCTGCGCGGGTTGTGGCGTGATTGGTCAGACGCGGGGTATCGGACAACGCCATCATTATGCTGCCTCGCTTTCGCGCCCGAAAGGGGCAACGATGGCAGCCGCTTCGCGCTCGATACGGCTGCGGCGTTTCGGCGCGCCAGTGGCGAGACGCACGATCTCGGCGGCAGTTTCGCTGAGCGCGTGTGCGAGCCGCTCGAATGCTGCCGCAACGGTTGCGGGGGCATCGGCGGCGTGGGCGAGAGCCACATGGATATTCACATATGCCATGCCTGCATCCAGCATCCATGTGATGCCTTTATAGCGTGCGCCTGCGGTCACGAAAAAGAGCGCGACAGTCGCTTGGCGAGTAGGCGGGACACGGAAAAGCGCGACTTCGATGACGATATCATTCGCGGTGATGTTGGGAATGAAGGCGAAGGTCAGCGCGGGCGTTGCGGGGTCTGGTGCAGGAAGCGGGGCGAGGACCACGCCTGTTGCCTCCGCAGTAAACACATCCAGACCGAGTACGCGGGCAGCAGGAAGAACCACCGCAGTTGTCAAGTCGTGCATCCCAATAACCCTCCGTATGTAGATCGAACGAACCAACACATGCCTAATCGGGGCGGGTGCGACAGACCGGAAAGGGCGCGTTAGTCGTTGTCGTAGACGGTGTTGCAGTCGAAATCGGCGCGGAGCACGCGCTCCGGCACGCCGAGCAGCCACGCCGCATCCTGCACGCTGTATCTTCGGCGCGGCGAGAAATCGCGCACAAGGTCGGCGCGGCGCGGCGCGGTGATCGCGGGTACGGTGGGGGTGACGACAGTTTTCATAGCGATACATCCTTTCGTGATCGGCGTGCGGTGCGTTCCGCTCTCTCCCTTCCCCAATCGGGAAGCGACGAGACGACCGGAAAGAGCCAGACAACGCGCAAACCGGGGACGCCATCGGTGCGTTTCCGGTCAGTCTCCCACCTCCCGATTACTCCGATAACGACACTATTGGTGTGGAATGCGGAGGTGATGCATGAGGCTGACGACATTACTTGCAGAGCGAGCGGCGCACCCGCTCGACACTGTGTTCGAGACTTTCTGTGTGGAATACCGCCCGGTTATCTATCGCGCATTCAGGGCGATGGGGCTTGACCGGGCAACGGCGGAAGATCACACGCAGGAAGTCCTCGTCCGGCTGTGGCGGTTCGTCCAGCAAGCAAAGACCGTTTACGACGCAGTCACGCAGCGCGATACGGGGACCGGCGCGATCTATGCCGATGTTGTGCGGGCGTTACCCGCAGACAGCGGGGCGGCAATGATTGAGCGGTGCGTGCGGAGTGGCTGGATTCGTCTGGTCGTCTTGCATGATGTGTCCGGGTATCCCGGAGTGTCTTCGTTACTCGCGGTGCAACCCGCGCCGACTGCCGAGACGCTCTTGCGGCAGTGGCGGCAGGTGGCAATGCATATGCGTATTGACGCCGCCCGTGCGGTTGGGAGCCGTCCGGCGGAGGTGTCGCTCACGCCCGCTGATGCCGCCGCGTCCGCCCGGATGTGTGCGATCCCCGATGCGCGTATCCTGTCGCCAGAACACTGGATGCAGCGGGCGGAGGCATACCGGGCAGTAGATATCGCCATCGGCGCGTTACCGCCGAAGCAGCGGGCGTGTCTCCAACTGTTCGCGGGCAGCGAGTGTTCCTGCCGGGAGATCGCCGCAACGACCGGGAGCGGCGTCGAAACCGTGAAAAGCCATCTCGCCGCTGCCCGTCGCTCCCTTCGGCGGTATTTCCCTGATGGTGTCCATGAAGCAGCGTGATATTTCCGGGATGATATCATCGGCACCGAACAATACGTGCATGTATGTGACACACGCTACAACGATTGTGCATCGCACTCGGTACGATGCACTCATGGATTGATAAGCGCAATGATGAGGGAGGGCGCGGCGTGACCGAGGTGTATGGCCACAAAGCCAGCTTGCGGGCCTACTTCGACGGGAACGGTTTCGAGCGGTGGGCGGCGATTTATGGCGAGGTCGCGTTGCCGTCGCGCATCCGGCGTTCTATCCGCGAAGGACATGCGCAGATGCTAGCGCAGGCGGGCGCATGGCTCGATGAGCATACGCCGCCCACCGGAGCGCGTGCGCTCGATGCGGGCTGCGGCACCGGATTGTTCACCGTCATGCTCGCGCAACGTGGGTACGATGTGACCGCGATAGATATTGCCCCCCGCATGGTGTCAGAATCGGCGCAGACCGCACAAGACGCGGGCGTGCGCGAACGCGTGACATTCCAGACAGGTGATCTCGAAACCGTCGGCGGTGTATACGATGTAGTCGGGTGCTTTGATGTACTTGTCCATTATCCTGCGCCTGCATTCGCGGAAATGGCGACAAAACTTGCTTCTCTGTCGCGCGGGCCGTTGCTGCTTACCTATGCGCGGTGGACGCGCCCGCTCGCGGCATTGCACTGGATCGGCGGGCGATTCCCGAAAGGGGAGCGGCGTACCGAGATTCAGATGATCCCGGACGATTTCGTGACGCGCACACTTGCAAACGCGGGGATGCGTGTACATCGTCGCACACCGATTGACCACGGCTTCTATCATGTCACGCTGCTCGAAGCACGACCCGCTTCGGGCAGCGCGGAGGGGACGCAATGAACAAAACGATTACTGCAGTACTGCTCGGCGCGGCGGCGTTCTCGCTCTCGCGCTGGTACGGACACGAAACCGTCGCGGAAGGTACCGCGAATGTCTCGTTGCAGAGCGAACACGCGCACTTCCATTTCCATGTGGACATGCCGCAGGGCATGGAAGTCGAAGCGGGCGACACCGTCGAGGTCATTGATGTACCGGAGATTCCCGCGTCTGAGACGCACGGCGAACTGACCTACACCAGTCCGGTACGGCTCTACAAGGCAAGCTGGTTGCGCCGCCAGTTGATCGAGCGCACGAGCCTGATCGAAGTGAAAGAAATCGTTGA
This sequence comes from Thermomicrobiales bacterium, assembly GCA_038230615.1. Taxonomy (GTDB): domain Bacteria; phylum Chloroflexota; class Chloroflexia; order Thermomicrobiales; family JALYUS01; genus JBBRMX01. The sequence goes on from JBBRMX010000032.1 coordinate 6,374, forward strand.
CCATCCGTAGGGAACCTGCGGTCCTGCGGTCGTTGGGGAGGAGAATGTAGCATGGAAGTCGCTGATCTTTCCGTCACTACGCGCCACGCGATCAAAGAAGCGGTACTCAACCCGCGTTTCTACACGACAGACTTCGCCGAAATTGACGCGATGCATATAGACCCCAAGATGCGTGCGGAGTTCGAGTGGATACGCGACGAGTTCGCCCACGACTACAACAAGACGCATTTCGTCCGCACGGAGGAATTCAAGGACGGTTTCGCGGACATGCCGGACCGTGATCTGTTTATCGAGTTTCTGGAGCGCAGCTGCACCGCCGAGTTCAGCGGGTGCGTGCTGTATACCGAGATGTACAAGAAACTGCACGATCCCACCCTCGTCTCGATTTTTCGCTCGATGAGCCGCGATGAAGGGCGGCACGCCGGGTTTTTGAACAAGACGATGACCGATCTCGATGTCGCGCTCGATCTCAAAGTGCTCCGCAACCGCAAGAAATATACCCACTTCAAACCCAAATTCATCTTCTACGCGACCTATCTGTCAGAGAAAATCGGGTATGCGCGGTACATCCGTATCTACCGCCACTTGCAGGAAAAGCCGGAGGGGACAATTCACCCGATCTTCCGCTGGTTCGAGCAGTGGTGCAACGATGAATACCGCCATGGCGAGTTCTTCGCCATCATGATGCGGAGCCAGCCAAAGTTGCTTTCCGGCGCAAATGTGCGTTGGATTCGCTTCTTCCTTCTCGCGGTCTGCCTCACGATGTACATGAACGATGCTCGCCGCAAGCAGTTTTACAAGAATCTGGGGCTAGACTGGCAGCAGTATGACATCGAAGTGATCCGGCTGACGAACCAGATCGCGTCGCAAGTCTTCCCGGTCACGCTGCCGGTAGATAATCCGGCATTCTGGAAGCACTTCGATGCCTGTGTGAGGCACGACGCAGAGATCGTCCGGCTGTCCGACGAGAAAGGTCCCGTCGCGCTGGCGGAAGCGACACGGCATCGTGCGGCAATCGCGCGGCATTTCGCCGGCGCATACGCCCTCAAGCCCGTGGTGACGACGGATGCGAATCGCTGGAAGGGGCTGGAAGGCTTTCCGAACTTCCCCGCCACTGCTGCACACGCCTGATCGCGGCTGATACCCGCTCTCAATTTTGTCTGTGCTGCACGAATTGTTGCGCTCGCTACCGACTGACCTATGTTCGCACGGTTTACTGGAAGCAGACAGCACGGACGAGCATACCCGTCAATGAAGGTTCCTTGCCCAGAGGGGGTTAGCTTCATGCGCTTCGTTTTCCTCACCATGGACGGAAATCACGGTGCAGCCGTCCGGCAAGCAGCCGGGATGCTCCGCGACCGCCATCAACTCGAACTTGCGACAAGCATGTACAGTGCGACCTCTCTCAAGACCGACGGTGACTGGCAGCGGCTCGCTCACGATGTGGCAGGGGCGGATTTTGTCTTCGGCTCGATGCTCTTTGGTGAAGACCTTGTGCGCCCGCTAGAAGTGATCCTCAAGTCCGCGCCGTGTCCGGTCTGCATCATCACCAGCCAGCCTAACCTGATCTACACTACGAAGATCGGCAAACTCGTCTTCAAAAAGAAAGAGGAAGATGAGGAAGAAGGCGGCTTCAGCAGCCTGATGAAGAAATTTCGCCCCAAGAAGCGCGGGCATGGCGGCGAGAGCCAGCGACAACTGGCGATGATGCGAAACCTCGGCAAGGTTATGGCGCATATCCCCGGCAAAGCGCGGGATTTGCACACCTACATCGCCGCGCACGAATACTGGCTCAATTGCTCGTCGGAGAATATCTACCGCCTCTTCTGCCTGCTCATTGATCGCTATGTACCCGGCTACGCGAAAAAATTGCCGCAGCAGGACGCGCTCCGGTATCCAACCGCCGCGCTCTACCACCCTGATGCCCCGGAGCCATTCTCCGATATGGTGTCGTACACCAAGTGGCGACGTACGCGCCGCGAGCGGTTCCCGAACGGTACGGTCGGGATGCTCTCGCTCCGCACGGTCATTCTAAGCGGCAACACGGCGCATCTCGACGCGCTGATTCGCTCCATCGAGGCGCGCGGGATCGAAGTTCGTACCGCCTATAGCGCGGGTTTGGACGGTCGCCCCGCGATCAGTGCCTTCTTCACTACGCCGGTCGGGAAAGATGGCACGGGCGGCGAAACGACGGTGGATGTGCTATTGCAGGGTGCAGGTTTCTCGCTCATCGGTGGGATGGCGGAGAGCCGCCCGGAGGAATCCCGCGCCGTCCTCGACGCGCTCAATGTGGGCTACCTCGATATGATCCCGCTCGCTTTCCAGAAAACCGAAGAGTGGCAGGCAGACGATACCGGGCTGTCGCCGATGCAACTGGCGATGAATGTTGCGGTGCCGGAACTGGACGGTGTTGCGGAACCGCTCGTGTATGGCGGCCCGACGAGCGACAGTGACACATTCGTCGCGCTGCACGAGCAGATCGCCTTCGCCACAGACCGTATTGCCAAGCGGGTCGCCTTGCGCCAGAAGGCGAATGCGGAGAAGCATATCGCCGTTGTGCTGTTCAATTTCCCACCGAACCTCGGCAACGCGGGGACGGCAGCGTATCTCGATGTGTTCCAGAGCGTCTTTCATCTGCTGCATCGCCTCCACGCCGACGGATACACCGTCGAGGTGCCGGAGTCGCCGGAAGAACTACGCCATATGGTCGTAGATGGCAATGCAGCGGCGTATGGAACCGACGGAAATGTTGGGGCGCGGTTGCCTGTGCTGGAATACCGCCGTCTCTTCCCGCATCACCGTGACATCGAACCCTACTGGGGCAAGGCACCGGGCGAGTTGCTGAACGACGGTATTCAGTTCCATATCCTCGGCGCACACTTCGGTAATGTCTTTGTCGGGTTGCAGCCGAGTTTCGGCTACGAGCGCGACCCGATGCGCCTCTTGATGGCGAAAGATGCCGCACCGCATCACGGCTTCGCGGCATTCTATACGTACCTTGAGCACGTCTTTGGCGCGGATGCGGTGCTCCATTTCGGCACGCACGGTGCGTTGGAGTTCATGCCGGGTAAGCAAGTCGGCATGTCCGACCGCTGCTGGCCCGTGCGTCTCATCGGCAGCCTCCCGCACTTCTACTATTACAGTGTGAACAATCCGTCCGAAGCGGTGATGGCGAAGCGGCGCGGGCTTGCGACGCTTGTCAGTTACATGGTGCCGCCGCTGCAGCAGGCGGGACTCTACAAGGGGTTGCGGCTACTTAAAGAGAGCATTGACAGTTACCGCGCCCGTCCCTCCGCCGAACTGCTGGAAGATATCGAGGCGCAGGCAGGAAAACTGGAAATCACGGTCGAGACTGTCCCTGTCAGCGGCGCGAGGGCAGCGGAAACGTATGTCGCCGCCCTCGCACACGAACTGATTCTGATCGAGCAGCGCATGATTCCGCTCGGTCTGCATGTGCTCGGCACCCCGCCCGTCGCGGCGGAACTGGTAGACGTGCTGGCACTCGTCGCCGCGTTCGCACAGCCCGATCAGAAACTGGCGACTCTCCCGCGTGTCGTCGCGCATTCCCTCGGCTACAACTACGAATATCTGCGTGACAATCTGAAGACCGACCGCATCGCGCAGGAACGATGGGAGCAGGTAGATACGATCTGCCGAGAGGCGATGCGCCGCTTCATCGTGCCGCAACCGGACGGTACCATTGCATACGCGCCCGCCATTGCGGACGCCTATCTCGTGGATGCCGCGAAAATCAGTGCGGGGACGCTCTCAACTCTCTGGAAGTTCCTCGGTGAACTCGCGGCAAATATCGTCGCGGAGCATGAATTGGCAGGGATCGTCGGTGCGCTCTCCGGCGGGTATACGTCGCCGTCGCCGGGGAACGATGTGGTGCGAAACCCCGCGATCGTCCCGACCGGGCGCAATATCCACGGTCTCGACCCCTTCCGCGTGCCGTCGCCCGTCGCGCAGGATGTGGGAACGCGCCTGATGACCGAACTGCTCGAGCGGCAGACGGAAAAAGAAGGCGCGTTGCCGGAAACCGTCGCGATGGTGCTCTGGGGGACGGATAACCTCAAGAGCGACGGCGAAGGAGTCGCGCAGGTTTTGGCGTTGCTCGGTGCGCGGGTTGTGCTAGACGAACTCGGCAAGGTCGCGGATGTAGAGTTGCTGCCGCTCGAAACGCTCGGTCGCCCACGGATTGATGTGTGCGTCACGGCGAGCGGCATCTTCCGCGATCTGCTCTATCACCAGATGGGATTGATCGACAAAGCCGCCCGCCTCGCTGCCACCGCAGATGAACCTGTGGAGATGAACTTCGTTCGTAAGCACGCGCTGACGCAAGCAGCAGAGCTCGGTCTGGATGTTCGCACCGCCGCGACCCGTGTCTTCTCGAATGCTCCCGGCAGTTACGGCGCAAATGTTAACCACCTTGTTGAGAGCAGCACATGGGAATCCGAGGAGCAGCTCAGCGAAGCATTCATGGTTCGCAAGAGCTTCGGCTACGCGGGTGTCGGGGAGTGGATCGAGGCGCGGGATATCATGGAATCCATGATGACGACGGTAGACTTGACGTTCCAGAATATTGACAGTTTTGAGGTCGGTATCTCGGATGTGGACCACTACTACGAAAACCTCGGTGGTGTGACCAAAGCGGTCGAACTCGCACGCGGCAAGCGTCCGCCGGTGATGCTTGCGGACGCTATTTCCACCACCGGTCGCCTCTCGACGCTGGAACAGATGGTGCGACTCGAAACACGCACGAAGGTGCTCAACCCAAAGTGGTACGAATCCATGCTTGCCCACGGCTATGAAGGCGTGCGCGAGATTGAGACTCGCGTCGGCAACACCTTCGGGTGGAGTGCGACGGCAGATGCGGTGGAAGGGTGGGTATACAAAGGCGTCGCGGATACGTTCCTGCTCGATGATGTGATGCGCGACCGCCTCGCCACCGCGAACCCGCACGCCACCGCCGCGATGACTCGCCGACTGCTAGAAGCCAACAGTCGTGGGTTCTGGCAGACCGACGACGCGACGCTCGATGCGCTGCGGGAGATTTATAGCGATCTCGAAGATCGGCTCGAAGGCGTCCAGACGGGCGCAGGTTCCATTGCCGCAGGCGATTAGCCGGTAATCGGAAAGAACATGCGATAAATCGAGGGCGGAAACTGAGGTAAATCTATGCAAAACGTGCATACTGATGAGGAGAATTGCATAGATTTCGTGTCGTTCGCGGCGCGGCGTTGTACCATAGTGATGTGGGGAAATGTTCTTCACAGCCTAGACCGGAGCGGCTGCGTGGTGTGCATCGTCCAGCATTGCTATCTAGTCATACCGACCACCGAGGTGAACGGATGACCGCTCGAACGACGGTTCGTATCGGGACACGCGGTAGCGCACTTGCCCTCGCGCAGACGGAACGCACGATTGCCGCTCTCCGCGCTGTTGACCCGTCTCGCACCTACGAGACGGTGATTATCTCCACGATAGGCGATACCGACAAGGTCACGCCCCTCACGGTCATTGGCGGGCAGGGCATTTTTACAGTGCCGTTGCAGGATGCGATGCTGACTGGCGCGGTTGATCTTGCTGTACACAGCGCGAAAGATTTGCCCCCCGCGACACCGCCCGGTCTTGTGCTCGCTGCACTACCGGAGCGCGTAGACCCGCGAGATGTCTTCATTTCACGCCACGATGTACCGCTCACAGAATTGCCCGCCGGAGCATCGGTCGGGACGAGCAGCCGTCGCCGTGGTGTGCAGGCATTGGCGATTAACCCCGGTGTCCGCATCCGCGAGTTGCGCGGCAATCTCGACACCCGCCTTCGCAAAGCCCTCACCGAGGACTATGACGGCATCATCGTCGCAGCAGCGGGACTGGAACGGATGGGCTGGGACGACCGTATCACCGAATACCTTGCGGTCTCGACCTTCGTTCCCGCGCCCGCACAGGGTGCAATCGGCGTCGAGTGCCGCAGCGATGATGCGGAAATCGTCGCGCTGCTCGCGCAGATTGACGATGCGCCGACGCGCACGGCGGTGAATGCCGAGCGGGCAGGATTAATCGCGGTCGGTGCGGGGTGCCGTGCGCCGTTCGCGCTGCATGTGGAATTGCGCGGCGACCGCGTCGCGCTCTGGGGCATGATGGCGGACGACGATGCTGCGAACGCCCGCTGGCTAGACGAAATCGCGCCTATTGCCCATGCCGAGCGGGCGGGGCGCGATCTCGCGGTGCGGCTAGCGGCGGAAGTCGGGGTGCGGGCATGAATGCGCCGCTCGCTGGTTTGCGTGTGCTTGTGACCCGCCCGGAAGGGCAGGCGGACGCGCTGATCTCGGGTGTGCAGTTGCTTGGGGCGACGGTTTGTTACGCCCCGACGATTCGTATCGCTGACCCGCCGTCGTTCGACGCGCTCGACGACGCATTGCGCCATCTTAACCGCTTTGCGTGGGTCGTCTGGACGAGTGCGAACGGTGTTCGCCGGACATTTGCCCGCATGGACACGCTCGGTATCGCGCCCGCCGCGCTGCGACCACTGAAGCGAGCGGTGATCGGCGCATCCACCGCGCAAGCGTTGGAGCAGTACGGGCTGGTGGCAGACCTTGTGCCGCTGTCGGCAGTTGCGGAATCGCTGCTGGAAGCAATGTTGGCGGCGGAGATTGCGCCCGGCTTATGCGTCCTGCTCCCGCAGCCCGTCGAGACGCGCGATGTGCTGACGACGGGGTTGCGGGCGCACGATGTTGAGATTTGCATCGCGCCCGCATACCGCACCGTAGACAATCTTGACGCGGCAGCAGATGTGCGCCGATGGATGGCGGCGGGGGAACTTGACCTCGCCATTGTGACCAGCCCAAGTACTGTGCGTGGCTTGCTGACGATGCTCGGCGACGACCGCGACCTACTTGCCCGCCTGCCGCTGGCGTGTATTGGTCCCGTCACTGCGAATGCCGTGCGCGAACTCGGTATCGAGCCCGCCCTGATTGCTGACGATCACACCGTCGAGGGGCTATTGCACGCGCTGGCGACCTACCGGATAGGAGTGTCTACCCGATGAACGATGACTACGGATTTGCTGCGCCGCCTTTCAGCCGTTTCCGGCGGTTGCGGCAAACGGTCGGGTTGCGACGGTTGGTGCAGGAGACGCGGTTGCACCCCGCGCAATTCATTTTGCCGATTTTCGTGACGCACGGCTACGGGGTGCGCGAGGAAATCGGTGCGATGCCGGGGGTCTTCCGTGTCTCGGTGGACACGCTGCCGCACACGGTCGAGCAGGCGGTGTCGGTCGGTGTGATGAGTGTGCTGCTGTTCGGGTTGCCGGAGGCGAAAGATAGCGCGGCGTCGGGGGCATTCGCGGTAGATGGTATCGTGCAACAGGCGATTCGGGCGATCAAAGCGCGGTTTCCGGAGGTGGTCATCGTTACCGATGTTTGCCTGTGTGAATACACCAATCATGGGCATTGTGGCATGCTGACACCGGACGGCAAAATTGACAACGATTCCACGTTGCCGGTGCTGGCGCAAACCGCGCTTTCTCATGCTGAGGCGGGTGCGGACATCGTTGCGCCCTCCGACATGATGGATGGGCGCATTGCCGCGATTCGTGCGACGCTCGACGGCGCGGGGTTGGTAAACACGCCAATCATGAGCTATTCCGCGAAGTATGCGAGCGCGTTTTACGGGCCGTTCCGCGAGGCAGCGCACTCGACTCCGTCGCACGGCGACCGCCGGTCGCATCAGATGGACCCCGCGAACGGGCGCGAAGCCTTGCGCGAGATGGCGGCGGACATTGCTGAAGGTGCGGATATGCTAATGGTCAAGCCTGCGACCGCATATCTCGATATCATTGTGCAGGCGCGGCAGGCGTTCGATCTGCCGTTGTCGGCGTATCAGGTGAGCGGCGAATATTCCATGATCAAGATTGCCGCGCAACGCGGATTGTTCGACGAGCGGCGGGCGATGACCGAGGCTCTCACGAGTATCGTGCGGGCGGGTGCAGAGACGGTGATTACCTATGCAGCAATTGACGCCGCACGCTGGCTTGCCGAGGAGTGGGGCGGCGTCCGGCGTGCGCTACCGGAATTGACAGTCGCCGATTAGCGGCGGGCCATTGGAGGGGAAAGCATGGCGCAGGCAGTAGAAACAGCATTCAAACGTGGCACGGGCGTCGCACGGTTCCTTGACTCATGCAATCTGCGGCAACCGGATCGCACACCGGTCTGGTTCATGCGGCAGGCGGGTCGGTGCTTCCCGGAATACCGGGCGATGCGCGAGAAATACGGCATCCTCGAAATGGCGAAGACGCCCGAACTTGCCGCGAAAGTGACCCTCATGCCCGTCAATGCGGTGGGAGTGGATGCGGCGGTGCTCTATGCCGATATCATGATCCCGCTCGAAGGGATGGGCGTATCGCTCGAAATCCTGCCGGGTGGCCCGGTCATTCACAATCCGATCCGTACGATGGCGGATGTGCAGGCATTGCGTGTAGTTGAGCCGCCCGATGTGCAAAATGTGCTGGACGCGATCAAACTTATCCGGCATGAACTGGAAGGGAAGCAGGCAGTCATCGGGTTCTCCGGTGCGCCGTTCACGCTGGCGTCGTACTTGATCGAGGGAGGGCCATCACGCACCTTCGAGAAAGCGAAGCGCATGATGTTCAGCGAACCCGATACATGGGCAGCACTCATGGATATTCTCGCAGACACCTGCATCGTCTACTTACAGGCGCAGGTGGATGCAGGTGTGCAGGCGGTGCAGATGTTCGATAGTTGGGTCGGTGCGTTGAACCCGAACGACTATGTGCGTTCCGTCCAGCCGTACACGAAGAAAATATTTGACGCGGTGAAGGGAATGGGTGTTCCCTCGATTCACTTCGGCACGGGCGATTCCAGCCTGCTGGAGTTGCGGCGGGATGCGGGTGGCGATGTAATCAGCGTGGACTGGCGTGTCAATCTCGATGATGCGTGGCGGCGGATCGGCTACGACCGCGGCATTCAGGGCAACATGGACGGCACGCGGCTGCTCGCATCGTGGGACGCGGTCGAAACCGGGATGCGCGAAGTATTGGCGCAGGCGGCGAACCGCTCCGGTCATATTTTCAACCTCGGTCACGGCATCCAACCCGATACCGAGCCGGCAATGATGGCGCGGCTCGTGGACGCCGTGCACCGCGAAACGGAGCGTTAACCATGACAACAACGATTGCTGCTCCCGCCAAAGTCGGGGTACTCCTCCTCACCTATGGTTCCCCCGCGACGCTTGCAGATGTGCCGCAATATCTCTCGAATGCACGCGGGGGTCGCGCCATGGACCCCGACGAGCAGCACGAACTCGAAGCAGAGTTCACGCGGCGGTATGACCTCATCGGCGGCTCGCCGCTGATCGTCAAGACGATGGGCCAAGCCGCCGCACTCGGTGTGGAACTAGCGCAGCAGCACCCGGATGGTCCCGAATACCTCGTGGGCGTTGGGATGCGGTTTTCAGAGCCGAATGTCGCACAGGGGATGCGGCAGATGGCGGAAGCGGGCGTGGAGCGGATCATCTGCATCATTATGTCGCCCCAGTATTCCCCAATTATCATGGGCGGTTATCACCGGGCAGTAAAAGCGGCGATGGATGCCCTCCCTGATCCCAAGCCGGCAGTTGCGGTTGCGGGGGAGTGGTGGAACGAGCCGCTTTTTCAGGAAGCATTGGCAGAGCGCGTGCGCGAAGGGCTGGCGAAGTTTCCCGCCGAGATTCGCGGGCGCGTGCCAGTGTTGTTCAGCGCACACAGTATGCCGAAGCACATCACTGACCAAGAGCCGCAGTATGTCGAGCAACTCATGGAGACCGCATCGGGTATTGCGACGCACATCGGTCTGCCGGACGATCAATGGATGTTCTGCTACCAGAGCGCAGGGCATGAACCGGGCGAATGGCTGCGACCCGATTTCAAAGACATCATGCCCGATCTGGCGAAGGCGGGGCATCACGAGGTGTTGATGTCGCCGGTACAGTTCCTCGCAGATCACCTTGAGATTCTGTACGATATTGATGTCGGGGCGCGTGAGGAAGCAGAGCGCGAAGGGATCACCTTCAACCGGATCGAGTCGCTGAACGATTCGCCGACCTTCATCAAGGCACTTGCGGCGGTAGTAGATACGACGCTTGCGGCTATGCCTGCGCCGGTGCCGACTGCGTAACGACCCAGTAGCATCGCGGGGGCAAGGTGTGCGCCCGCATTCTCGCGCAGCATTCCGTGTGCCGCGTACGGGTATTGCGACACGAGTGGAGCATAAGGGAAATGCATTTCGTCGCACTGGGGCTACATGTTGATACCGCGCCTGTCGCGTTGCGTGAACGGCTAGCGTTTTCGCCGGAGATGCTCGCTGATGGGTTGGCGAACTTGCGCGACCGTATCGTCCACGACCTGACACCGATTGTCGAGGCGGTCATCGTCTCGACATGCCACCGGTTGGAGATGATCGCGCTCGTGCGGGATGTCGAGGGCGGCGAGGATGCCCTTATTGACTTCCTCGCGCAGTGCCGGCAAGTTCCGGCTGAGGCGTTTGCACCGCTGCTTACCCGCTGGCACGATCAGGACGCCATCCGGCATGTTTTCGCGCTGGCGGCGGGTCTTCATTCGCCCGTACTTGGCGACAGCCAGATTCTGGGGCAGGTGAGCGATGCGTACGATGCAGCGCGGCAATCGAGTACCTGCGGTGCGGTGCTCGGTACATTGATCCAGCAGGCGACTCGTGCCGCGAAGCGCGTTCACAGCGAGACGATGCTGAACCGCCATGTCTCGGTCGGGTATACGGCGGCGGCGATGGCGTTGGATTCTGTGCGGGGGTCGGGGCGGCGTACGCTGGTGATCGGTGCGGGCAAGATGGGGACATGGACGACCCGCTACCTGCACGACCACGGCATGACGCACATTATCATTGCCAACCGGCGGCTGGCACAGGCACAGGCACAGGCGGAGCGCATCGGCGGTGTCGCGGTGCCGTGGGAAGAGATGCTCGATGCGGTGGTGTGTGCCGATGTGGTTATCTCCACGACTGCCGCACCGCACGCGATCTTGTCGCGCAGCGACATTGAAACCGCGATGACGCGGCGCGGCGGCAGACCGCTGCACCTGATTGACATCGCGGTACCGCGAGACATTGAAGCGTCGGCGGGCGAGGTCCCCGGTGTGATACTGCGAACGGTAGACGATCTTCATCTTGCCCCCGACGAGACGCGGCGGGAACGGCAGGCAGAAATCCCTCGCGCCGAAGCGATCATCGAGGCAGAGATGGGGCAATTCCGCGACTGGATACACGCCCGGGCGGTAGTGCCGACAATTACCGAGGTGCGGATGGAGGCGGAGCATATTCGCGCACAGGAAGTGGCGCGGTTCTTGGCGCACGACCGTTCGTTGCAGCCGCAAGATGTCGAGCGGCTCGATGCCCTGACGCGGGCAATCGTCAACAAACTGCTCCACCATCCGACGGTGCGCCTCAAAGCAATGGCGACTTCCAACGATGGCGTGCGGTATGCAGAAATCGCCCGTGATCTGTTCGGGTTGCTCAATACCGCGCATCCGGTCAATGAAGATTTGCTCGGTCTGCGTGCCGCCTGTCCGTATGTGGCGGGGCAGCAGGCGCAAGCCGATACCGATGAGGAGAGTGTCGCGTGAGCGTCGAAACTAAGACCCGCTCGGAAGAATTATTCGCGGAAGCGCAGGGAATCATCCCCGGCGGGGTAAACTCCCCGGTGCGGGCGTTTCGCGCCGTCGGGGGCGCACCGCGCTTCATTGCACGGGGCGCGGGCGCGTATTTGTACGATGTGGACGACCGGCAGTATGTTGATTATGTACTGTCGTATGGTCCGCTTGTCCTCGGTCACGCGCACCCGGAGGTGGTCGCAGCGATCACGCAGCAGGCGATGCGCGGCACGAGTTACGGCGCACCGACCGAGTTGGAAACGCGCCTCGCGCAGATGGTCATTGCCGCCCTGCCGTCGGTGGAGATGGTGCGGTTCGTCAATTCCGGCACCGAGGCGACGATGAGCGTACTGCGTCTCGCCCGCGCCGCAACAGGGCGCACGAAGATTATCAAGTTCGATGGTGGCTACCACGGACACGCCGATTTCCTGCTCAGCCGTGCGGGTTCGGGCGTCGCCACGCTCGGCTTACCGGATTCGCCGGGTGTGCCTGCGGCGACTGCCGCCGATACCCTCACCGCGCCCTACAATGATCCTGACGCGGTGAGGGCATTGTTCGCGGAGAACGAGGGCGAAATTGCGGCGATCATCGTCGAGCCAGTGGCGGGCAATATGGGCATGGTGCCGCCGGAACCGGGGTTTTTGCAGGCACTGCGCGATGTGTGCGATGCGGCGGGGTCATTGCTCGTCTTCGATGAGGTAATGACGGGCTGGCGTGTCCATCCCGGCGGGGCGCAGACGCTGTATGGTGTGACGCCAGACCTCACCGCGCTCGGCAAGGTGATCGGCGGCGGTTTGCCCGTCGGCGGATACGGCGGGCGGCGCGATCTCATGGGGATGATGGCACCGAGTGGCCCGGTCTATCAGGCGGGGACACTGAGCGGCAACCCGTTGGCGATGGCTGCGGGCATTGCGACGCTGGAGGCTCTCGGTCGCCCCGGTGTCTGGGACGCGCTCGATGCGCAAACCGAGAAACTGGTTTCCGGTATGGGCGCGGCGGCACAGGCGGCGGGCGTGCCGTATCACGGTGGGCGCGTCGGTACGATGTTCTGTGGCTTCTTCACCGATGCGCGTGTGCGCGACTATGCCACGGCGAAAACGAGCGATACCGCGATGTTTCGCCGCTTCTTCCATGCGATGCTTGACCGGGGTGTCTATCTCGCACCGTCGCAGTTTGAGGCGGGGTTTCTGTCTACCGCACACGACGATGCCGCTATTACGCAGACGCTCGCTGCGGCGCGGGAAGCCTTCGCGGTCGCGGCACAGGCATAACGCCCCCACGATCTCCGCCTCTTCTCGCGTCACGCGGGAAGGGGCGGTTTTGTTTTTGGAGAAACTTCCGAAAACCCCTTGACCCTCACGGAACGTGAGGGTGTATCTTGCTGTTGTGGGGCGCAGAGACGGCAGAAGGGAGGGGAAATTGCGGCAAGGCGTGACGATGCGCGTGGGCGAACTGGCGAAACGAGCGGGCGTCTCAGTGCGGACACTGCACCATTACGATGCAATCGGGTTGCTCATGCCATCGGCGCATAGCGAGACGGGTTACCGGCTTTACAGCGGCGATGATGTGGGGAGGTTGCAGCAAATCCGGTCATTGCGGCAGTTGGGGTTTTCGCTGCCGCATATCCGGGAGTTCCTCAGCCGTCCTGAGGGCGCACCGCAGGAGATTATCGCGCTGCACCTTGCAAGGTTGCGGGAACAGATCGCGTTGCAGCAGACCTTGTGCGACCGTTTGGAGCGGATCGCGCAGACGTTGGTGGCGACAGGCGAAAACACCGTCGAGGCGATATTCGACGCATTGGAGGCGATGAGCAGATTGGACACCTACTACACGGACGAGCAGCGTGCATACCTCGCGCAACGGCGCGAAATCGTCGGCGAGGAGCGCATTCGTGAAGTCGAGCGCGAATGGCCGGAACTGATGGCAGAAGTTGCCGCCGAGATGGACAAGGGGACGGATCCCGCCGATCCGGTGGTGCAGGGACTCGCGGCACGATGGATGGCACTGGTCGCAGAGTTCACGGGCGGCGATGCGAGTATTCAACGGTCGCTTACTACAATGTATGCAAACGAAAAGCCGCAGGATATTCATCCTTCCTTAGACCCGCGCATGGGGGAATACGGCGCGTATATCCACAAGGCGATGGCGGCGCGTACGGAGTAAACCCCGTACCTGCGTGACCGATAATCGGTGTGGGGCGGGCTTTGGCTCGCCCCACCGCTTCGTGGAGGGGGTTAGGGTAGCGGCAACTACACGATGTGTGCAATGCGGCGCGTACGATATGCGAAAGGATGCAAACAGGGGAAACCGGGGGTTTGATGCGATGACGGTCTCCATCCAGCGCGAAGACGAAAACTATCACACATTCTGCGGGCTGACGTGTGTTGGCTGGCTCTACCAGAAGATGCAGGATTCGTTTTTTCTCATCCTCGGCACGCACACATGCAGCCACCTCTTGCAGGTATCGTTGGGAGTGATGGTCTTCGCCCGCCCGCGCTTCGCGGTAATCCAGATGGAGGAAGAAGACCTCGCCTCGAATACGCCGGACATCTTCCCGATGGTCGAGGGGATCGTGCGCGAGCATCAGCCGAGCATTATCTTCCTTCTGAACTCCTGCACGCCCGAAATTATTCATGTGGACATCGAGAATCTCGCAGAGAAGCTGGACGAGCGGTTGCCGATCCCGGTCGTCTCCGTCCACGCCGATGGGCTGGAATATACCGCGCAGCAGGCGGAAGATTCGGTCTTGCAGGCACTGCTCCGCTTCTGCCCTGTGTTGCCGGACGACGAGCGTAATGTCGTCTACATCGGGTCGGTCGGGTCGGGGTCGGCAGACTGGCTTGCGGAAGAATCGCGGCAAGCAGGCATCCCGCTCGCCGGGTTCGTGCCGTCGCCGACGCTCGGTGAGTTGCCCGCCATCGGCAAAGGCACCGTCATCGGCATCTTACAACCGTATTTACAGAAGACTGCGGCGAAGATTGCGCGTGAACGCGGTGCGACGATTGTCACCTCCGCGTATCCTATCGGGCCGGACGGTAGCCGACAGTTTTACGAGGCGGTTGCGGCAGCATACGGCACGCCGGTTGATCTGCGAGAGCGTGAGGCAGCGACGTGGGCGCGGATCGCGCATCATGTGGACGAGATTCGCGGTAAGCGTATCTTCATAATGGGCGATTCGATGCTCGAACTGCCACTGGCGCGGTTCCTCGTCCACGCGGGCGCGGAAGTTTTGGAAGTCGGTACGCCGTATGTAAACCGTCGCAGTCACGCGCCGGAACTCGCGCAATTGGACGGTATCTCCGTGGTGGAACGTCCGAATGAACGGCGGCAGGTTGCGGACATTCGCCGCCTGCGCCCCGATTTGGTAATCGCAAACTTCCACGCCGCGAACCCGCTGGAGAGCGAAGGCATCCCGACGAAGTGGAGCATGGAGTTCAGTTTCACGCAGTTGCATGGTTTCGGCGGGTCGGGCGAATTGGCAGGGCTGTATACCCGTGCACTGAAACGGCACGCCCTGCTCGATTCGCTTTCCGACCTTATC
>JBBRMX010000033.1:0-21214 GCA_038230615.1 Thermomicrobiales bacterium
CACGGGGGCAAGGGAAAATTCAACTGGTTCGAGTGAAAGTAGGCGATAGCGTGCGCATTTCGCAGTCGGTGCCGCGCCGCACCGAGGAAGGCGGGCAGGTTGAGCATTTCGCTCGCCAAGACGAGATCGAAATCGCCGGGGATGTCCGCCAGTAGCCGTGCAAGTTCGTAGTGCGCCCCGCGCATCCGCCATTTCCAGAAACGGGCGGGCAGTGTCAGGGAGACAATTTCGTGCTGGCTATAGCGCGTCAGATTCTCGATGAACGCACGGCGCGACCCGCCATACGATGGCTCCACCGCGAGAACACGCAATCGCCGCCCCGCATCGGGAGCGGGCGGCGTCAACGAGGGTGCTTCCGATAGTGACGAGGCGTCGCGTTCATCCATTGCACCCAGTATAGCGCATCTCGCATTTCCGCTCTATGGAAGCGGCTTCCATACGCGAAAGAATGGTGTCGCCCGCTTCGTTACGGAAGGCTTGTTGCGCGTACCGCGACGGTATCCGTGGCGATCCAGTGGCGACGCACCGCACCGACGAGGTACAACGATCCGGTGACACAAACGAGATCGCCCGCGCCCGCCATGCCGAGAGCGGCGGCGATTGCATCGTCGGGGTCCGGCACTGCGTCGCACGGCACGCCCCGCGCCCGCACGAGCGCGGCAAGATCGTCCGCCGAGGCGACTGTGCGATTGATGATCGGGGCTTGCGTTGTAACCGCCGCCGATGCCACGGGCAGGAGAATGTCCAGCACCGACGACGCATCCTTGTCTGCGACGACGCCAAGCACGAGCACGACCCGTTTGCCCGGAAAGAGTGCGTGCAATGCAGCGACGAGCGACCGCGCCTTATCGGGGTTATGCGCCCCGTCTATCACCACAGTCGGCTTGTCGCCACCGCGCTGCATTACTTCGAGCCTGCCGGGGAAGAATGCCCGCGCCAACCCTGCCCGGATCGCCTCGTCTCCCACCGGCACACCGTTTGCATCGAGGGCGCGGGCGGCGGCGGCGGCGGTCGCGGCATTTGTCACTTGGTGTGTACCGAGCATCCCGATATGCACATCGGGCAAGACCCAGTCGCCGTGCCGGAGGGTGAAACGTGCACCGTCCGCATCGAGATCATGCACCTCCGCGTGCATTGTCGTTGCGGGGTCCGCAGGCGGCGTATCCACGCGCACGGTCGTGAGCGGCACACCCCACGCCGCGCACTCGTAGCGAATAACAGCATAGGCATCGGGGTCGGTGGCGGCAGTGACCGCCGGAACACCGGGTTTGATGATGCCCGCCTTCTGGAAGGCGATGTCGCGCAGTGTGTGGCCGAGAATCTGCATGTGGTCGAAGCCGACATTCGTGATCGCGGTAACGGCGGGCTGCACGACATTTGTGGCATCGTGCCGCCCGCCCACACCAACTTCAACCACGGCGGCATTGACACCGGCGCGGGCGAATGCCGCAAGCGCGAGACCAACCGTCGCTTCGAAGTACGACGGCGGGCCATGGATACCATCCAGCATCGCACCGACGTGACCATGCAACTCCGCGACGAGGGCGGTGAAATCCGGGATCGGAAGGTAGTGTTCCCCGATGCGGATTTTCTCGGTATATGCCTGCAAATAGGGGGAAGTGTGCAGCCCGGTATGATACCCCGCCGCTTGCAAGATCGCGGCGAGCATCGTAGAGGTGCTCCCTTTGCCGCTCGTCCCCGCGACATGCGCGACGGGATAGCACAGGTGCGGATCGCCCCAGTGCCGCAGCAGCATCCGCTCCCGCGTGCGGTGAATATCGCGGTCGTAAGCGGCCGGGGCTGCCTGATGCCACTTCAGCAGCGAATCGAGGTAGCCGACCGCCGCGTCATATTGTGCAAGCACGTCGTCGGTCACGTCGTCTCCTCCACTGGGATGGGCCCGCAAAGTATCTCGTGCAACGCGCCTATGCCCCCGGTACGATTCCCGCCCCGGCGAGAAAATCCATCACCGCCGCCGCAAAATCCACAGGCTTCTGGCCGTGAATGCTATGCCCGACATCGGGGACGGTCACCACAGAGAGATGGGGGATGAGTGCCGCTTGCCGCGCCGCGTCTTCCTCCGAGACCACGCCACCAAGCGCGGGGATGCCGCGCACGAGCAGCGCGGGGCAGGTGATGCGCGGCAGCAACTCTTCGTACTCGTCGCCCTCCGCCAACGCGACACCCGTGCCAACACCGAGAAAGACGCCATCGGCGGTCTTTTGCAGGCGGGTCGCCTTCTCCATCCCTTCGCGGTACGACAGGGCCGGGTCGCGGTCGAGTTCCGACTGCACAAGTTCGGGAAAGGGGCGACGGGCAGCAGCGAGCCGCTCCTCCCCCATCAGTACGGCGCGGTCGGGCGTGAGCAGGGAGCGGTGCCACATCGCGCTGTCTTCGACGACCAGCGCGGCGAGATCGCCCGCATGATCTGCCGCAATACGCCGCACGACCGCCCCGCCGAGCGAATGCCCGATCAAGATGGGCGGACGCTTCAGGCGCAGTTTGCTAATCGTCGTCCAGACATCGGCGGCGTAATGATCGAGCGTATATTCGCTCTCCGGCTTGTCGGAATCGCCATGCCCGCGCAGATCGAGCGCAGTACAGGAAAGTGCGGGCCAAAGATACGGGAGAGGCTGCAACCATGTCTGCCAGCCGCTGGAAAGACCGTGAACGAGCACGGTGGGGTAACCATCTGAAGACCATGCGGCGGTGCGGATGCGGACGCTCCCCGCCAGCACGAAGCCGGTCTTTTCCTGCGGGGGTGCGCTACGTGTCGGCGTCATCGGTCGGTTCCTTCCTGTAAAGCGGCGTCTTCGCCGATGATAGCACGCGCATTACCGCCGCACCCGCATGAGTTTCACACTCATTTTACCTTTTCCCCGCACCCGTTTGATCTTCGGGCGGTATTGTTCGGGTAGACAGCGTGGGCGGCACCACACTTCAGGGCCTGAGGAGGCACATTCCATGGATATGGCACGGAAAATTTGGTCTGGCAAGAAACGATTCGCTATCGGCGGGATAGTGGCACTGTTCGCGTTGCTCATCGCAGCAACCGCAGCATTCGCCGCCCCCCCAGTCAATCAAATGGGTCCAGTAGGACAGATGATGGCGCAGCACGGCCCCAACGGAAACAAGGGCGGTGCCGGCGACAATAACGGCGGTCCTGGCATGTTCGGGCATGGGATTCGGGCAGTCGTGACTGGCTCGGATGCGGGCGCAAGCACGATCAGCCTCGCCGGATTGCCGGACACGCTGTCGCCCATCAAGATTGATAGCACGGTCAAACTCGAAAAGCGTCAGGCGGACGGCACCAACGCGACTGCTGCCATCGGTGATTTCACCAACGGTTCGCTGGTCGAAGTCCGGCTCGGACGCAGCAAGAATGCACCCGCTGCAACGACGACCACACCGAACCAGCGCGGCGGCAATGTCGCCGTGACGGGGTTGGTGCTCTTGCCCGCGAATGTCGTTGAGACGGGTGGTCTCGTTGTCTCGACTGGCAACGGATCGTTCGCGATCGCTACTGAGGGCGGGGTGCGGCTCACGATCAAGACCGACGGGAACACGAAATACACCAAGGGCAAAAATACCGCAGGCACCGCGACCGATATCAAAGTTGGCAGTCGCGTGATGGTCAGTGGCACGCAGAGCGGCGATACCATCACTGCGACGACTGTGCACTATGGCGATGCGAGCATGATCGGGCAAGGCGGCATGATGCCGAACGGCCAACGTCCCAACGGCAACCCGCCTGCGGGCAACCCGCCCGCAACGGCAACCGCAAAGCCGTAACCGCATTCTCACACGTCAATTCCTTCCCCTCCATCCCCTCTTTCCCCGCCTCGGTTCCCTGCCGAGGCGGGCTTTTGTGTCCGCAGGATGCGTTGCTTGACAGTGCGTGCGAACAAAGGTATAGTCATTTACGTGCATATACACGCAAATGAGAGGTGGCAACAGATGACCCATGCAAGTGACGAACAAATACTCGCCGAGACGCGCCGGTGTGTGTGCGACACGATGCGCCGTACCGCACGCACATTGTCGCGGCGATACGATGCAGCACTCGCACCGTGCGGTTTGAAAGCGACGCAGTTCGCGCTGTTGGCACAGATCGCCAACAGCGGGGCGATGGTGCTCACGCACCTTGCGGATGCACTGGCGATGGACCGGACGACCTTGACACGCAATCTCGCGCCGCTCGAACGGGCGGGATGGGTTGTGACTGGCACAGGTACTGACCGCCGCACCCGGACAATCGCGCTGACCGAGCGCGGCACAACAACGCTGGCAGCCGCCCTTCCGTTCTGGTACACAGCGCAACAACAGATCGCGGACGAGTTCGGTAATGACCGTCTTGCCACATTACTCGATGAGCTTGCGGCGGTTCGGGTGCTTATCCAACACGAAACACCATAGACGGAGGCGCACATGGAGCGTAAAGACACGGTAACGGGGTTGCGGGTCGTGACATTCAATGTGCTGCCGTTGGCATATGGCTTGGTATCGCGGTGGGCGGAGCAGGGCGGACATACAATTGTGCTGGCGGTGACGACGCCGGGGCCGTCTACGCGCCGCACGCCGTCCTATACCGGCGTGGTGGCAATGGTACCGCCTGCGGTAGATGTGCTCGTGACGACGCGCCTGCGCCGCGTCGCAGCACCATTGATCCGCGCATTGCAGCCCGATCTCATCGTGTCGTTCACTTTCCCATATCGCATCCCGCCGGAAGTCCGCAGCCTCGCACGGCATGGCGCGGTCAATCTCCACCCGACCGCACTGCCCGCCTATCGCGGTCCGAATGTAATGCGCCCGATCTACGAGGGCTATCCGCTGCTCGGCGCAACCCTGCACTGGACTGCGGACGAATACGACGACGGGCGTATCCTCAGCCAGCACACTGCCCCGATGCCTGCAATTGTGACGCGAGAATCCATCTTTACGGCATGGGGGCCCTTGATGGCGCAGGCGTTCGCGGAAGGGGTAACGCGTGCGGTCGCAGGAGAGCCGGGTACGGCACAGGATCATGCAGAAGCGACGTACGCCGCACAATTTAGCGAGGCGGAACACTGGCTCAATTGGGAAGAACCGGGGCTGGTTGTCCAGCGGAAGGCGGCCGCGCTCAACATGTTCGGGGAAGCAACCGCGACGGCCCAGATTGGCGGCGTTGCACACCGCGTACGAAGCGTGGAAGCCCTGACCGATGCGCCGCTGTCCGCTGCCCCCGGCGCGGTACTCGACCGTACCGACGACACGATGGTGATCGCAACGGGCGATGGCGCAGTGCGGGTCAGTGCAGACGTGATCGCGTAGCGGTTACGCGATCACGAGAGGAACCAGAGGACGAACATCACGATACTGAGGATTGCGGCGGGACGCCAGATCAGACGACGCACCCGCCCGATGCTCCGCACCATCTCGCTCGCCCGCTCTGCGACACGCACCCGCACCGGGTCAGAGAGTACCGGCCCCGCCGCAAACAGGAAGACGACCGCCCGCGCTACCTGCACGCCTGTCGTCGGTGGCACGCGCCCGAACGCATCGAGCATCCACCACACCGCGATGCCGAGCAGCACGACCGACGCAAAAAACAGGATCGCCCGCCCGTTGCCCGCGCTGACCGACAGCCCGTATTCCAGCACCGTCGCCGCGATATACAACACGACCAAGACCATAAATGCCGCGAAGATCGGGTAAAACACGCCACAGTTCCCTTCCGTATCGCCGTTCAACCGTCGCAGTATACCACCGCCCAACTTGACAGAATGTACATCCATGCTGCAAAGTGTACGTACGCGGTGGATAACCCCACCCCAGATGATGCTTGACGGATGGAGCAGCACCCGTGCCGACCGACAATGCCGCACAACCGACGACGTCCCCGCCCCGCGCCCGCGCCTGTGTGCTATGCGCGAGGCGCGGAATGCACGGGCGGGACGATCATTTCGTCCCCACGCTACCGCGCGACCGTGTGCGAACACTGCGAGGAAGATCCTGACCGGGAGGAAATGACGACCGATGCGTACTCGATCTCTAGTGCTTGGGGCAGTGCTGTTGTCCATGCTTATCCTGCCGTTCACGGCGACCGCGGCGATACCGCGTGAGCCAGACATCGTCGCGCCCGCTGCGGTTGTAGTTGATCTTGGGACGGGCAGCGTGGTTTGGGGAAAAGACCTCCACACGATGCGCCCGCCCGCCAGTGTGACCAAAATTGCCACCACGCTGGCCGCGCTCGATATGGCACCGCTCGACCGCAAAATCACAATCCAGCAATCTGACCTCATCGGTGAATCGAGCATGGGCGTGGAGGCGGGCGAATCGCTCACCTTGGAATCGCTGCTCTATGGCCTGCTCCTCCCCTCCGGCAATGATGCCGCGACCGCTATCGCACGCGGGCTTGGCTACAAAGTGGGCGATACCGATCCGAAACAGAGCATCGCCCGGTTTGTCGAGGCGATGAACACGAAAGCGCGGACGCTCGGCACCCGCGAGACGCATTTCGTCAACCCGCACGGTCTCGATGAGATGGGGCATCTGACGAGCGCATCCGATCTCGGCATCCTCGGCGCGGCATTCGCAGCAAATCCTGTGGCGATGCATATTTCTGGCACCGTGGCATACGACGGCTTTGGGCACACCGTTCACACCACGAACAAATTGCTGTACGACGGGCGATATAGCTCCGTAATCGGCGGCAAAACCGGGCTGACCGATGAAGCGGGGTATACCCTCGTCGAGATCGCCAGCAAGAACGGGCGGCGGATGCTCTCGGTCGAACTCGGCACCACGGCAGATGCCTTCTGGACAGACGCGATGCACTTGCTCGATTACGGCTTCGCCGCGCCCACGATGCAGACGCGCACGATGAACGGTGCGGGGAGCGCATGGGCGCAATTCACAGCAGACCTCGATAGCAAGCGTACCGCGCGGAACGGAACCGCCATGCCACTGGCGATGATCATGCTTCCGATCTCCTTCGCGGATATCGCCGCCGCGACACAGGAGAGCGCGTCCGCGCTTACCCTCCCACCGACCGCGCACACGGGTGATCCGACCGCCGTACGGCTGACGATTTCGCTGCTGCTGCTCGCGGCAATTGCGCTGGTACTGTTCGCACGGCGGGGCAGCGTCACTGCCGCGATGGACGAAGCGAAGCACGAGTGGCACACCGCCCTGCGCGACCCGCCCCATCTCGCCATGACGACCGAGATTCCGCTCATTCCCATGCTGCCCACCGTTCCCACACCATCGCGCCGCGATCTACCGCGCCCTGCTGTGCCAAGTGTCTCGGCACGGTGGGCGCAGATGGGCGCGGAGATTCCCCGCGAGGAGAGCGCGGTCGCGCGGGCATATGCGTTGCGGGCGATCCGGCAAGCACAGAGCGGCGACCGCATCTCCTCCTGCGAAGCGTTTCGTCGGGCAGCCGCCCTCGAACCCAAACTGGACTGGGGAATGCTCGGCGGTTTCTGGGAGTTGCCCGCGTCGAGCTACGCCGATCTCGCCCGCGCACTGATCGAGGCGGGTAATCCGCGCTCCGCCCGTACGATGCTCACGGTCGCCGCCCTCGCCTATCCGCGCCATCCCGATCTCGTTGCGGTGGAGAAGCAATTGCAGCAGCACGGCGCGGGGCAATTCGCGCATAGGTAACGCCATGCTACACTGCACCCTATGATGACCGCGCACGTCCCTTCCCCCGCACCCGACGACGCATTGCCGGTAGTGCGTCGCGCCGTCATCTCGCCGCCACCGCCGTACTCACTGGCACGGACGGCAACCGCACTTGCCCGTTTTCCCCGCCTACTGAACCGGTGGGACGGCACGACCTACCGCCGCCTTTTTCGGTTGCACGATGCATTTGTCGCAGTCGCGGTGCAGCAGATGGGCAGCGACGTTGCGCCAATCCTTGCGCTGACGATGCGTAGTCCCGCCGCCGTCCCTGCCGCAACACTGGATACCGTGCAGCAGATTGTGTCGCAGATGCTCGGCACCACGGAAGATATACGCCCGTTCATGGCGCGGGCAGAACAAGACGACCTCCTTGCGCCAATCGTGCGGCGATTGCCCGGTCTGCGGCTCTTTCGCAAGAGTGGCGTGACGGAAGAAGTGGTCGTGGACATCCTCGCGCAGCAGATTTCGCTCCCGTTCGCGTATCAGACGAAAGCGCGGCTCGTAGCAGCATTCGGCCCGCGCATCGTCGTCCACGGCGCGACACTTTTCGCGCTTCCCGAACCCGCAATCCTTGCCACGCTTACGCCGGACATGGTGCGCCCCCTCCTGATTTCGCGGCAGAAAGCGGCGGCGATGCGTGCGTTCGGGGAGGCGGTCGTCTCCGGCACACTACTGCTCGACGCCCTCCCCGCGATGACTGACGCCGATGCGACCGCTGTACTCACCGCCGTGCGTGGGGTCGGACCGTGGACAGCACACTGGACGCTCGGTCGCACACTGGCGCGGGGGCATATCGTGCCGGTCGGTGATGTCGGCGTGCAGGCGATGCTCGGCAAACTCGCGGGATTAGGGCGCAAAATGACACCCGCTGAGGTACGCCAGTGGGCGGATGCATGGGGCGATGACGCGATGACTGCGCTCGCGTATGTCATTGTAGGGGCGTGGACACCGGAAGATGCAGGAGTGAGTAACGAGTAAGGAGTAAGGAGTTTGTCCCATACGTTCGCGTGCATGTTGCTGGCAGAGAAAAGCCCCGACGATAGTGCCGGGGCGAGGATGCTATGTGGCTCGTGCGCTGAATGTTAGACGGCGTTGGTACCGCGCCGCAAGAAGTGCGGGACACGGATGGCGCGGCGCGGCTTCTCCTCGACGCCCTGTACATCGGGGCCGTAGAATGCGCGGCGATCCGCAACATCGTCCGAAATCTTCCGGTTCAGCATCAGCGCAGAGACAATCATCGTTTCCTCGAACATGGTATGAACCTCCTTTAAATATCGTGAACGGTACGGCGTTGTACCCTTCACTGCTCTACAACGACAGGTGTACCATATTTGTTCCATATTTCACAAGCGATTGTGATATATTGCACGATTGCCTTTGGCTATGTTCTGCATAGGCATTGGTGATTGCCTCTTTAATCACGGTATACTGCCCGCATGAGTACTGCTTCTCCCCTGCCCCCACCATCCGAAGCCCTCCGCAACCTCCTCGCGCAGGTGCGAACTACGCCCTACGGCGCGGCGCGGGACGAATCTACGCAGACGCCGCGTCCGATGCTTGCACTTGCGTTGCCCGCAGCGGCAGCAGCGGCATTCGCCATCTCGCCGCCCGGTGGGGTGCGCCGCCTACGCCCGAACGACGCGAAGCATCTCGCGGACTTTCCGGCATGGTTGTGGGGTACATGGAAATCGCCGGACGATGCCTTGCGCGGCGGCGCGATGTACGCACGGTATCTGCGTGCAGAGATCGTCGCGCTCGCGGTGCTGGCGGGAGAGACGGAGCAATACGCCCTCGTGACGGCATATTGCATCGAGCGGGCGCGGCGCAATGGGTTCGCCCGCGAATGCGCGGCGCGGCTGCTCGGCGCGATTGCAAACGAACGCGGCACGTCGCCGCTATGGGTCTGCGCGGCGGACGATGCGCCCGCCCTCGCTTTCGCACAGAGTCTCGGACTAACGGAGGTTGCCGGATGGACCGCAGCCACGCTGCCGTGAGCGTACCACTCGTGCTGGCGTCTGCATCGCCGCGCCGCCGCGCCCTCCTCGGTCTGCTCGGCGTGCCGTTCGTCGTGGATGCGAGCGGCGTAGACGAGACGCCGCCCGCCGGGTTGATGCCGCCGGAAGTCGCGCAGCATCTCGCGCAGATCAAAGCGCGGGATGTAGCGGCGCGGCATCCCGGCGCATATGTGCTCGGCGCAGATACACTTGTGACGGTGGATGGCATCATCTTCGGCAAACCGTGTGACCGTGCGGACGCCACCCGTATGTTGCGCTCCCTGCGCGGACGGGAGCATCATGTGCCGACAGGTGTCGCGCTCATTGCGCCGGACGGGACGGAACAATCGCTGGTCGAAGTCGCAACCGTGACGATGCATCCGTTTACCGAGGTCGCAATCAGCGGCTATCTCGCCACAGACGAGCCATACGACAAAGCGGGCGCGTACGCAGTGCAGGGTGCGGGCGGCGCACTCGTCGCGGCGGTGGCGGGATGCTACACGGGGGTTGTCGGCTTCCCGCTTTGCCGCGTCGCCGCGCTGCTCCGTGCCGCCGGTCTCGCAGTACCCGCCGACCCCGCCGCTGCCTGCACCCCCGCCGTATCGTGCGCTCTGAATGCAGTAACGAAGGGAAGTACCGAGTAACGAGAAATGCACAGTTCCCTGCTCGTTACTCTCCCGTGGGGATTGCAATGGGACCGGTGTCGGTAAGGTCGGCGGCGCGTGATGCGGGCGGAGCGCAGATGCGGCGGCAGAGTGCCGTGAGGGTCGCAACGGTCAGGTCCGGCACTTCGGCACGGGAACGCGGTGCCTGCATCGCCACAGGACCACGGCGCACACGGATGGTCAACATCCCGGCACGTTTGGCGGGGGCAATATCGAAATCGAGGCGATCGCCGATCATCGCCGCTTCTTTGGGGTCGCACGCTGCCTGCGCGAGGGCGTGCTGGAAGATGCCCTGTTCCGGCTTGCCGACACCGATCTCGCCGGAAAGACTCCAGAGATGAATTTCTGCCCCAAAGCCCGCGATAGATGCCCATTCGCGGATTGTCGCGGGCTGGTTCGCAATAATGCCGACACCGTACCGCTTCGCAAAGATTTCCAGCGTCGGCTTCGCTTCGGCATATGGCGGCGTCGGGCGCGACACCGACCGCAACTGATCGAGAATCTGTGTAGCAGTGGGAGTATCCACGAGGCGCGAGAGCGCACCACGCACGAGATTTGGCTCGTACGACGACACCGCAGCCGCCCACGCGCCGCGCACCGACACGAGCGGGATACGGATACCGCGCAATGCAAGCAGGCGCACGATCTGCTTGCGCGTCTGCTCATCACCGAGGGTTTCGTCCATCAGGACAGAGCCAACATCGAAAAAGAGCCAGCGGATACGCGCGAGCCGGTTCTCCAACGCATTGACATCGCGTAGGCGGCGGGGAAGGAGATCATTGCGCGGCGGGGTGCTCATGCGGCAGATACGACCGCGTCTACGTCAATTTCTACTTTCATCGCGGGGTCCACCAACCCCGCAACTGCGAGCAACGTATTGACGGGGCGGATCTCTCCGAAGGCTTCTCGCAGGGCGCGACTTACCGGCTCCCACTCCGTGATGTCGGTAAGATAGACGCGATACCGCACAACATCGCCGAGCGACGCGCCCGCTTGTGCCAATGCCCAGCGGATATTGTCGAGAATCTGGACAGTCTGCGCGTAGGGATCGCCTGCCCCGACGAGTGTGCCGTCGTGCATCGCAGTCGTCCCGGCGACATAGACGGCATTGCCGACGCGCACCGCCCGCGAATAGCCGACGCGCTCTTCCCAGACGGTGCCGGACGAAATATTCTGTCGCTCGCTCACACCGATACCCTTCTGTTGATAGTGCACACATCCATGGCGCAGCCTGCTCATATCATGGCAGTGCTAGCCCTTGAGCAAGCCATCTTGCCAGAGTAGGAAATGCAGCCCCACATTGCCCATTTCGACCTGCCACGCGGGAGCATTATCGGGCGTATACGTCAGCACGCGCCGCTCGAATGCCTGCATCAGCACGGGGCGCACCGTGCCGCCCACCCGCGTTGTCGTCCAGTATGGCTCCGAGATCGGCAAGCCGACGAGCGTTTGCCATTTGTCCGGCAGCGATTGCAACCATCCTGCGAACACGTCCGGTATATTATGCCCCAGCGTGGTCTCGTACACCGCAACCGTCGCAAATCCGGTGCGGCTTGCGTCATCGCCGACCGTACCGCTCGCATTGAGCGTTGCGGTGATCGGTTTGCCGGTGCGGTCAGGTGCGCGGCGGTCTCCCGACACCGCGCCGTACGATGCGAGTACGGCCAGCGTGGCGTAGGTCGGGCATTCGGTGTTGTTCTGCATGTCCCCCGCGATGGGGAGCGTGGCGGGTTTGGCGGCGTTGAATGCGTTGTTGCCGACTTGGATTTGCCCGCTAATCATCTCCGTCACAAGCAGACCGTTCGTGAGTGCGGTGCCGGTCAGTTCCATACGTGCCTTATCGAAATAGTACACGGTGCGGCTGCCGCCCGCCGATTCGCTGTACGGTTCGCCGCGTTTCGTCACCACGTCGGGGCCGTACAACCATGAGCGCACAACGCGATTCGCCGCGACAGGGCCGTCGCCCGCGCTCCACATCGTGCCAACAGTCGCGGGAGCCGCCCCGACGCCGTTCGGAAGCCTGTAGGTGCCGCCCGATGGTGCGGGCGGGAAAACGGGCAATGCGCCTGTTCGCGCCTTCGCAGCCGTCATGATAGTTGCAGTTGCAGTTGCGGTCGGGGCTGCAACTGGGGCCACGCTTGTAGTCGCGGTAACCGCTGGCGGGGTCGCGGTCAGCGTCATGGTTGCGGTTGCGGTTGCGGTTGAAGTGGCGGTCGTCGCAGTCGTGGCGGTTGCGGCGGGGCTTGCCGCCGTCGTTATAAGCGCAGTGGGCGTGGCGGTGGGAACATTCACACCAGTTGCGCCGGGAACGACATTCTCATCTTCGCCCGCCGACCGCGTGCGGAATCCCCACGAGCGGGAAAACTTTTCGCCGCCTGCGGTGCCGGAGAATGTAACGCGATAGTCCGTGCCGGGTGGCATCGGCTTCGTGGTCACGGCGATATACGTGTTGCGCGAAAGCCACCCGCTGCCGACCGCCCCGGCAGATGCTACAGTCTGCCCGCCCGCCGTGATCGTCACATCGCTGAATGCCACGCTGCCGCTGCCGAGGTACTTGAGCGTAATCGGTGCACCGCACGGAAATGCGACGCCCGTGAGCGCATTCGGTGATTCACCGGAAAAACTGGTCGCGATACCCTTTGCGCCGTCCGGCGGCCACTGCTCCCATGTCGGTGTGGCGGTACTGTCCCACTCCGGTGCGCCGAAATCTACCACCTCGATTTTTGCGTCGCCCTCGCTGATCATGCCGAACCCGATATGGACATACCGTGGATCGAGAATCGGCAGGCGATGATTGACCGTGCTGATGAACCAGTTCAACGAGCCAAGCAGGTCGCCGGACAGCCCAATGTCTTCATTGATGTTGCTACTCGGATAGCCCGCAACCGTCGCGCGGTCGGACATCTCGACGCCCGTGAAACCGGGAAGCCCGCGTGTCTCATTATGAATGCCCGCACCACCACTGCCGCTGTTCGCTTTGTAGTAGTTCGCGTGGGCTTGCGCTGCCTGATCGAGCGCGGGATGCCGCATAATCGGCGTGACGCCGATTGCCGCCCGCCACTGATTGACGCGGGCAAGCGCGGCGGCACGCTGCGATTCGAGGTCGCTCGCGGCAGCATCTACGACTGCACAGAGCGGCAGCATGAGACCAACGAGCAGGAGCACGACACTCCCGATAGCAAGGTAGCGGCGATGCGGCATGTTTCTCCGTTTCACTAGCAGGATGCCGACCTCCCGCTATCATAGACCGCACAATCAGAAAGACGCAACATTATGGCAAGAGGATAGATTGATTTTTTCTAGGTAGTTAAGACAGCCCGCCGTGCACAATGATGTGCGGCTGCCGCTTACATGCGCCGGAACCGTACTGCCTCCGGCGCGAACGGCACATCGCGGTCGAGCGGTGAAACAGGGCGGCGAGACTTGACATGACCGAGGGTCGGCAGATTCGCGCTGGTGGAGCCGGGAACATCCACAACCAACAATTGTGCCGCCCAATCTTCGTAGTATTCCGGTTTGCAGTGCGGCGATTTGACGACCACGAGTGCGAAGTGCGCGGGGATTTGCCCGTGCGCCAAGAAAAACGAGCGGTCATGCAGACTGACCGGGCGGCTGCCGATGACATAGGTGACGTTTCCTACCTCGATCACCGCCGTATTCCCCGCGTACACTTCGGTCATGTTGTATTCACTGATGAACCGCCCGTCTGCAAGGAGGCGCACACTGCCTTCGATCTCCAACGGCACGAATCGGGCGGGGTCGAATGCGCCACCGACCGCAGTGCGGACGGTGCCACCGACGCCCGCACGCCACGCGGCAGCAGCGGCACGCGGATCAATAATCGGGACGAGCATTGTGCCGCGATAGCCCGCCTCGACAAAGCCACGCACGATGGCGTTGCTGTCGCCTGCCGCCCCCGAACTTGGCGCATCGGCGGCATCCATCAGCACGACGGTGCCGGAATGCGTCTCATGTGCGACCCGAATCGCCGCATCGAGCGAGACCATCGGCTGCTGCAACCGCCCGCGCACCGCCCAGAAATCTCGCGCCAACGACAATGCTTCTCGCGCCGAGCGGTCTGCATCGTCCGTCACGACGAGGCTGTACGAGCGTAAATCCGGCACATCGGTGAACGGATTGCCGATGAACATACCCGCCGACAACCCGCCCGTACTCGCTTCAATCGCCGCGCACCGCCGGATGAACTCCCCGAAAATGCCGGACTCCGTTATCAGCTCATTGCCGCGCACGAGGGCAGGAATCTCCACCTTTGCGGTCTGCGGCACGATGCCCGTATCAAGGATTCGCAGCAGCAACCGTGCCGCACGTGCACCCGTCTCCGCAAAGTCTACATGCGGGTACGTGTGGTAGACGACAACGGCGTCCGCATGGCGCACCATCCGGTCGGTGAGGATACCGTGGAGATCGAGCGACACAACGATTGGCACTGCTTCGCCCAGAATGCGGCGCGTCTCGGCAAGCAGATATCCTTCCGGGTCGTCCTCGTTCGCGGCGGACATAGCACCATGAAAGGAGAAATAGACTCCGTCTACGGGTGGAGCCTCGCGGATCGCGGCGAGGAAGTCCCGTGCAATGCCGTCCCAGTCGGGGGCGGCAAGGGTGCCGCCGCTCGTGATCGCCCGCGCACTGAAGGTCGGGACGAGCGCGACATCGGCGCGGCTCTCGAAGACGCCGAGTGCGCCGCCGACTTCGCTCTGCGCCCCCCGATGAAGCGCGAACATCGCATCGCCCACCGAAAAAATGAAATCGGTACGATGGCTCGGCAACGGATTAAACGACGACACTTCCTGTTTGCATTCTGCGACCAAGATTGTGGGCATTGCTTCCTCCCGTTTTGGTTGACACGACCATTTTGCGTGCTATGTTGGTAGATAACCCGATGGGAATGCATTGTACGACAGCAAGGAGGTTTTCCGATGGCGATGACAATTGCAGGTGCGCGTCCGATCAAGGCTCCGGGATGGGCGGGCGTGCCGCACACCCAGATCGCGCTGATTGATTGCGATGTGCATCAGGTAGTGCAGGACAAGACCGATCTGTACCCGTACTTGCCTCGCGCCTACCGCCAGCAAGCGATGGAGCAGGGCATTGCCTTCCCCGGCTCCGGCTACTTCAACATTGCCCGCGACATCGGGCGCACCGATCTCGCAGTAAACTGCGACTCCCCGATGCAGAATTATCAGGGCCACGACGGGCGGCAACTGGGCGCAAATTTCGAGTTGCTCCGCGAACAGCACCTCGATATGTGGAATATGGATTACGCCCTGCTGACGGGCGCGACGGTCTACGGGGCATCGGTATTGCCGGACCCGGACTTCGCCGCCGCCACCTGCCGCGCCTTCAACGATTGGACGATGGAACACTGGGCGGCGCGAGATCAGCGATTTCTGGTCGCCCTCGCAGTGAGCACAACCGACACGCGCCTCGCCGTTCAGGAGATTGACCGCCTCGGCGACCACCCGCAGGTGAAGGCGATCATGCTCCCCACCGGCAACCGAATGCCGTATGGCAACCGCCACTATCACCCGATCTGGGAGGCATGTGCGCGGCACAATCTTGTGGTCGGCATCCACCCCGGCAATGAGGGCGCGGGGCAGGCGGGGCCGCCCACCGGCGTTGGCTACCCGACGTACTACATCGAAACGCGCATGGCACGCCCGCAGATGGCGATGGCGCACGCTGTCTCACTCATCGCGGAAGGTGTCTTCGAGAAGTACCCGAACCTGAAAGTCATGTTCGATGAAGTAGACCAGTTCTGGGCGGTCGGGTTGATGTGGCACATGGACGCGGATTGGAAATCCCTGCGCGACCAAACCCCGTGGGTGAAATTGAAGCCGAGCGAGTATGTGCGCCGCAACATCCGTATCGGCAGCCAGCCGATGCTAGAGCCGGAAAACCCGGAGCAATTTTTCCAGATGCTCGATATGCTCCACGCCGACGAGACGCTCGTGTACGCCTCCGACTGGCCGCACTGGGACTGGGACGACCCCGCCACGACCTTCCCGAAACTGCCCGAACACCTGCACAAGCGTGTCTTTGCTGAAAACGCCCGCGAGATGTTCGGACTGTAAAAGAGTAACAAGCAACAAGTAACAAGATAAAAGTAACAAGAGGGAAATACGCGTCTTCTTGTTACTTTTATCTTGCTACTTGTTACTCCCCGGAGGGGCAAGGATGGCGGAGCGGGTAGTAGTGGGCAAGGTGGAGGAACTGCCACCGGGCGGGCGGCGCATCGTGGTGCCGTTCCGGGGGCGGGCGGGCATCGGCGTCTTCAATGTGGGCGGCGACTATTACGCCCTGCGGAACCTCTGCCCGCACAAAGCGGGGCCGCTCTGCACCGGGCGCGTCAGCGGGCGCATCGTCGCGGATGTGCCGCCAACCGTGGACCCCGATGCGGTGGACTACGTCCGCGAGGGCGAAATCATCCGCTGCCCGTGGCATATGTGGGAGTTCGACATCACCACGGGCTTGTGCATGTTCGATCCCAAAGTACGTGTGAAATTGTACCCCGTCAGCATCGAAGAGGGCGAAATCGTCGTCTATGCCGACCTCGCTGATCTCCCGCCCCAACCGGAGATGCCGCGCTTGTTTTCCTGATCGTGTTGCCGCAGTATGTGAACATCGCACCGTCCGTACGATGCCCCACAGAAAGGCAAGGCACCATGACCGATACCACACCCACAAAGCATATCGTCGCTATTGGCGGCGCGGGACTTTCGGTGGACGACGGCTACCGGCTGGAACGGTATGCGGTCGGTCTCACCAATGTACAACGCCCGCGCATCTGCTACATCGGCACCGCGAGTTTCGACCGCGAAGAAGGCACGCAGCGGTTCTATGACATGGCGAACGCCCTCGGTTGCGAACCTTCCCATCTCGCGCTGCTGCCGCCGAACACCGCTGACCCCGCATCCATTCTGTTGCATCAAGACATCATCTATGTCGGCGGCGGCAACACGAAAAACATGCTTGCCCTCTGGCGCGAGTGGGGCATTGACCACCTCGTACGGGCGGCGTGGGAGCGCGGCACGGTGCTGGCGGGCGTCAGCGCGGGTTCGATCTGCTGGTTCGAGGAAGGCTCGACCGACAGCATCCCCGGCCCACTCACCGCCCTGCGCTGTCTCGGTCTCCTTGCGGGAAGCAACTGCCCGCACTATCACGGCGAGGCAGAGCGCGTGCCGATGTATACCCGGTATGTCGGCGCGGGATTTATGAAGCCGGGATACGCAGCAGACGACGGCATCGGACTGCATTTCGTCGGCACCGAACTGGCGCATATCGTCTCATGCCGCCCCGATGCCCGCGCCTATCGCGTCGAGCGCGGCGATAGCGGCGCAGTCTCTACCGAGATCATGCCCGAATTGCTCGACGACAACGGCGCACCGCCCGCCCGCACCTAAGGAGACCCAATGGAGACGCCGCAGCCGCCCACCCCGCAGGGACCGCCTCCCTACGGACAACCGCCGCCGCAACAACCGCAACAACCGTATACCGCGCCATACTACCCGCCACAGTACGGCGGCGGCGGCTACCCCGCGCAGCCACCGCCGATGCCGCCCCCTCCGAAGAAGCCGGTACGCTGGCCGATTGTCGTTGGGGTATTGCTCGTTGGGCTGGTGTTTGCGGGGGTCGGTGTCGCGCAAGCCGTCGGTGCGCTGCGCGGTTCGTCGGACGATGCGCGTGAAGTCGTGGGGCATTACTATACCGCCCTCAGTGCGCACGATTGGCAAACGGCGCAAGGAGACCTCGACGCGCAACTCCGGGCGCAGACGCCTCCCGCGACGCTTGCCGCAACATGGACACAGCGCGAGGCGGCGTACGGCATGTTCCAGCGGTTCGACGTGGCGGGGTATGCGATCAATTCCACGAACGGCGTCACAACGGCCAAATTGACGACAACGGTGCGCTACAAGAGCGGCGCATCGGAGCCGAAAGAGATCAACCTCATCAAAGAGAACGGCGTCTGGAAACTGGCGAGTATGCCGTGATGAATGCGGGGTAGAGCGGGAGCAACTGCGGCATACGATACGGCGCGGTGCTTCGCATTTGCTCCCTTGCCCCTCCCATAACCGCTATTTCCGCTTCCCCGTCAGCACAAGTTTACCGTCCTGTGCGTCCACGCGATCAACGGTGATGGGCAGATTGTCATTGAGCATCTTGTCGTCCTGAATTACATCAATGATCTGCTTCGTAAGCGAATCGGGGAGCGGGACGCGCCCACTCTCGACTTTCTCCACGCGCAACACAAGCCGCCCATTGACCGCCTGCGGTACCGCAATAATCGTCAGGTTGACACGTACCGGAAAGCCGTCCGGTTGGGCATCACCGCCGATGTAGACCTTGCCGCCGCGCACCGCGACCTGCGGGTTTTGCACGTCCGCGCCAATGGCGGCACGTTGTTCGCGTATCGTCTGGGCGAACTTGGAAGTCAACTCCGCGTCGGTCAGCTCGACAGTAATCGGGGCATTCGCGGGTGCACTGACCACGGTGTTTACTTTGCGGTCGAAACTCTGCACGGCGGCAACGCTCGTCGGGATCGGGGTTGCCGCAACCCGCGTCGGTGCGGGCTGCACAAGAAAATAATAGATACCACCGAGGGCAAGTGCCGCCCCGACTACCAACGCCGTCACCACATACAGACATCCGCGCATCGCGTTGTACTCCTTCATCGTTCGCCGCCACCGCATCCGGTGATGCACGGCGCGTGCCGTAAGGATTCTGTCATTGTTTCGTTCGGTGTGTGTCGCACCTTTCCCCAATGCTACAGACAGCGGGGCGAGACCCCGACACCCAAGACACCGAATGGAGCCGCGATGATGAACCCGCTGACGACGCCTGCCCCGCCCGGCCCCCGCACATTCTGGCGTACGCACTACCGCAAGATGATTCTCACCCCACTTGGTATCGCAGCGGCGGTCTGGTTTCTCGTCATCCAGCCGCGCACGACGATGACCGTAGACGAAGCCTTTCCCGTCGCCGCTGCCCGCCCTGTAACCAGTATGACGGTTGCCGCTCCCACCCCCCAACCCGCGCCATTGAAGAAAGGGCAACTCACGGCGGTCGAACACGATGGCTCCGGCGCGGTATCGGTCGTCCGGTTGCCGGACGGCACGTATATCCTGCGCCTCGATAATCTCGATGTGACGAACGGCCCCGACCTGCGCGTGCGGCTCACGAGCACCGATGGCACAACCCTCGACCTCGGCGGCTTGAAAGGCAACCGGGGCAACCAGACATATGCATTGCCCACCGATTTCGACCCTGCACGCTACGACACCGCAGATATCTGGTGCCGCGCCTTCCGCGTCACCTTCAACAAGGCAACGCTCGCGTAGCCACACAATGTTCCCGAAAGGAGCCGTTCCAATGCAATTGCTCTCGCACGTTTCCCGCATCTCGCTGTTCGTCCTGATCGCGCTCGGTGTCACGACAAGTGTGACAACGCCCGCACAGGCAGCGGGCGAACCTCTCGCAGTCAAGGGTGGCGCGTTTGTCAGCGTGGAAGAGAACGGCACCGGCACCGCGACGATTTACCAACTCGCAGATGGTTCGTACATTCTGCGGCTGGAGAATCTACGCGTGGATAATGGCCCCGATCTGCGCGTGCGCGTGCTGGCACCGGACGGTACGGCACTCGACCTCGGCGGCTTAAAAGGCAATCGGGGCAACCAGAATTACGCGCTGCCCGCCGACTTCGACCCCGCCGTCTACGACAGTGCAGACATCTGGTGCCGCACATTCAATAGCCGGTTCGTTCTCGCCGCCCTCGTCACACCGCAATAGCGCGGGGGTTGCGCGGTTCACACGCCCGCTGGAGCGCGATTCATCGGGCTCTGGCGGGCGCGTTCTGCGACGCGACGACCGAAGTAGATTTGAAAGACGACGATATTCAGTACGAGGAAGACCGCCCAAACCACGAACACGAAACGGTACGAGTTCGTTGCCCGGATGACATTCCCCGATACAAGGCTTGTCGCTGCCCACGCGCCGTTCCAGAAGAACGAGCGGATACTAAAGACATACGCACGCTGGCGCGGCGGCAGCAAATCCGCGATAAAATTGGAGTCCATCGGCCATGTCGCATTGATACCCGTTGTACGGATAGCGTGCGCGGGGATCGCCACCCAGAGCGACGGCGCGAAGATCAGCACGACGAAAAACGGCAACGCGGCGATACGAAACCCGAGTATCGAGCGCAACGCCCCGATCTTCGCGACGACGCTCGGCCCGATTAGCCCCACTGCGGCGGTGAAAAGCGCACTCCCCGCGTAGATATACCCGACCGTCTGTGTGCTCGCACCGATGCTCTTGAGATAGACATTGTAAAACGGCACGATTGCCGCCGTGCTGACCGCCAGAATCGCCCCTGTCAGCACGAACATCGTGAAATCGCCCCGCAAGGCGCGGCGGGATTTGCGCGGCACCGGTGCCTGCTGCTGGCGCACTCCCGCAATCGCGCCCTGCGGTTCGCCGTCCGATTGCCGGAGCCGCAGATACGGCACAATCGCCGCTGCCGCGACCGCCACACCAACGAGGAGCGTAATGCGATACGCCGCAGTCGAACCCGCCGTGATCGCCGGGAAGACGACCGCAAGTAATTTGGGCAGCAGCCCGCCCGCGAGATTGCCCAGTGTGCTGGAGAATGCTTGCGTGGAATAGACGACTGCCGAGGCATCCGGGCGCGTCTGCGGCGTCGTATACTCGATCACCAGAAGCATCGTCGGGTTGAGATAGTACGAGGTCGCCATCCCCTGCAACGCGGCGAAGACGAGCAGCAATCGTGGTGCTTCCGCAGTCACCTGCGCGATATTCGTGAGCGTAAACAGCATAAACCCGACGACGACCACGCGCCGTGGACCGAAGCGGCTC
>JBBRMX010000034.1:0-21197 GCA_038230615.1 Thermomicrobiales bacterium
CCGCTGTCCCGCCGCCTGCATCGGTGCGGCAGCGGGGATTGTACCAGACGGGTACACTACGAGGAGCGGCGGCGATTCGTGTCTGGCACAGCCGAAGGGGGCGAGACACCGTGCAATACGTGCTGGATGTACTCTTTCCGCCCCGGTGCGCGGGGTGCGGTGCGCGGGGAACACTCCTCTGCCCGGAGTGCGCCGTGCAGATTGCCCCGCCGGGGCCGCACGCCTGCCCGCGCTGCGGTCGCGCCCTCACCGTGCCGGGAGTCTGCGCGATCTGCCGTGCCGAATCGCCTCAGATCGTGCGGACGGTCGGCGCGGCGGCGTTTGGGCGCGTCGTGCGCGAGTGTATTCACGCCCTCAAATACGACCGCCAGCGCGCATACGCGCCCTTGCTCGCGGACATCGCTCGCCCCGCCTTCGCCCGGTTGCCGCCACCGGATGTCCTCATTCCGGTGCCACTGGCGGCAGAGCGGCTGCGAGAGCGCGGGTTCAATCAGTCCGCCCTGATCGCCGCCGCCCTCGTTGCGGAGCAGCCCGAACCGGCATTGCGTGACGGCTGGCTTGTGCGCGTGCGCGACACCCCGCCGCAGGTCGGCAGTGACCGCATCGCACGGCAGGAAAATGTTGCGGGTGCTTTCGTCTGCACCAATGCCGCCGTGCGCGGGTTGCGCGTCCTCCTGCTCGATGATGTCGTCACGACGGGTGCGACCCTCGAAGCGTGCGCCGATGCGCTCCTCGTTATGGGGGCAGCATCGGTCTTCGCGCTCGCCGTCGCCCGCGCCGAATGAACCGCCGGACCGCTGCGGTTCGTGTATGCTAGGGGGAAGTCGTCGGTCGCTCGTCGCCCGTTCGTTGTCGTGAGCGAAATGCAACATTGTGCGCGTCGTGCGTCGTGTTTGTCCGACGACACACGACGAACGGCGAACGGCTATTCGAGGTGCATGTGCCGGGTGGATGGCGAGGGCGCGGCAAGGGATGGGACCGGCAGACCGCGACCGACGAGGTCTTGCTCGTCGCCGCGCAGGGCGGGGACAGTGCAGCGTTCGAGATGCTCGTACGCCGCTACACGCAACCCCTCTACGCCTTCGCAACGCGCATCCTCGGCAGCGCGGACGATGCCGCCGATGTCGCGCAGCATACCTTTATCCAGTGCTACAACAGCCTGCCGCGCCTCCGGTCAGACACGCCGCTGCGCCCGTGGCTCTATCGCGTGGCGCGAAACCGCTGCCTCGATTTGTTGCGGCAGCGGCGCACCGCCAATGTCGAACACGCCCGCAATGACGACGGCGACGAGATAGACTCCCTCGCCACGCTGCCCGATACCGGGCCGTCGCTCGATGCGCTGGCGGAGCGGGGCGATTTGCAGCGGCTCATCGCGGGGGCTATCGGTCAACTGCCGCAGAAATACCGCGAAGTCGTCGTCCTGCGGTACGAGGGCGAACTGACCTTCGCGGAAATTGCCGAAACCCTCGGCATCCCCGAAAACAGCGCGAAAACGCTTTTTCAGCGGGCAAAGACGATGCTTCGTCTTGCGCTACGCGAATGGGTGGACACCGATGTGTAAACGGAATGTGAAACCTTTTTTGCAATTGCCCCGTGTTATCAACAACAGGCACACTGGCAAGGATGGGAATACATGAATAAAAACTATCGCTCAAAAATGGACGCTGAAGAAAACGACGACCTCGACCGCCTGATGATGCGGCTGGAATCGCCCGCTGTGCCGTCATCGCTCGTGCCGCAGATTCTCGCACAGACAGTTGGGCAGTCGCCCGCTACGGCGATGGCGCGGCAACGGGCGCGGGCGGCACTCTGGGCGGTATATGGTGTCTCGTTCGTGCTCGTCGCGGTGTGCGCCGTACTGTTCGGGCAGGCATTGCACGCGACGGGAACACTCGACTATCTTGCGTTCGCGCAGGCTGAGTGGGGTCTTGTGCAAGACAATCCCACGCTCTTCCGTGATGCGGTGCTGGGGCAATTGCCGTGGGGCAATTGCGCGGCGTTGCTCGTGACGCTCGGCGGGTGGCTTGTAGCGACGGTTGCGGTGCTGCGTGCGCCCGGCTTGCCGCGTTCGTCCGATGAGGGCGGCGCACCGCCGCACGCGATGCCGGGGGCGGTGCGATGAAACGCGCTGTCCGCTGGCTGCTCCTTATCGCGCCGCTCGTCGTGCTGCTGGCGGGTATCCCCACGGGTGTTGCCCTCGCCCGCCGCGCCTCGGTAGGCGAATTGCCGCCGGATACTGCCGGGCCGCCCGCTCCCGTCGTGCTGCCGTACGGCCCGCCCGTACCGACCCATGCGCCCCGCCTCGGCCCGAATGCACCCACCCACGCCCCGACTGCGACCCCGAAACTCACCACGCCGCCTGTTATCTCCACCACACCGAGCGGCATTGCCGGGACGATCACGCGCATTGACGCGGTGGGACTCGTGGTATACACGATGGCTAAAAAACTCGTCGTCGTCGTGGTAGACCCGAAAACGACAGTGATCCGCTTCGGCGGGCGCGAAGCAAAACTGAGCGCACTGCGGCGGGGCGACCAAGTGGTTGTGCTGGGTCATAGCGACAACAACGAGGTGTTCCACGCCGGTATTCTCCGCGCCACTCGCCCTGATCCGCCACTGCCGCCGAACGGCAAAGCGAATTAGGGAACCACACATTACAATGCGGGTATATCCCCGTTCATCCACCGCGAAAACCACGTAAGGTGTCGTTCGAGGCGGTCCGTACGATGCTGCGGCTTCCCGCCCCGGCTCATCCCGTGGCTCTCGCCGGGATACCGGACGAGTTCGACCGGCACCCCGCGCAGGCGCAACGCCATGTACATCTGTTCCGCCTGTTCGAGGCGGCAACGATAGTCTTCATCCTGATGTTCGATCAAGAGCGGCGTGCGGACATTGCCCGCGTACGTGATCGGGGAGAGGCGCATGTACGTCTCCATCTGCTCCCACGGCGGGCCGTCAAACTCCACCACCGCGCCGATTGCGCTCAGGTCGCTCGACCCGAAATCCGAGACCCAGTTGGAGACGCATCGCTGCGTGATCGCGGCAGCGATGCGGTCAGTATGACCGATGA
Source organism: Thermomicrobiales bacterium (assembly GCA_038230615.1). Classification (GTDB taxonomy): domain Bacteria; phylum Chloroflexota; class Chloroflexia; order Thermomicrobiales; family JALYUS01; genus JBBRMX01. Next base: position 3,071 of record JBBRMX010000034.1, read on the forward strand.
GCCAGTTGACCAAAAAGCCGCCGTACGAGCCGCCCGTCGCCCCGATGCGCCCCGCGTCCACGATGCCCCGCGCTACCACTGTCTCCACCGCCGCCATCACATCGGGCATATCCTGCTCCCCATAGCGGCGGCGTAGCGCAGCGGTGAAGTGTTCGCCATAGCCGATGCTGCCGTGCGGGTTCGTGTACACCACGAGATACCCCGCGCCCGCCCATGTCTGTAACTCGTGCATAAAGGCATTGCCGTATTGCGCCTGCGGGCCGCCGTGAATCTCCAGCACCAGCGGATACGTGCGCGATGGATCGAACCCCGGCGGCGTGAGTAGCCAGCAATCAATGGCGTGGTCGTCAGAGCCGCGCACCGTGAACCGTTCCGGCACACGCACCTCCTTCGCCGCGAGAAACTCCGCATTGATCCGCGTCAGTTGCCGCTCAATCGCGCCGTGTGCGCCGCCCACTACGAACAATTCTGCGGGCGCATCGGCAGTAGTCGCCAGCAGCACTGTGCCGCCGTCCGGCAATGACCGCGCCGCGAGAATGACGCGCTCCCCGCCCTGTTCGCGCTCCGGCTTGCCCCCCGTCACCGCGACGCGATAGCCGTGGACATTACCACCGTCCGCAACGAGCATATGCAGCATTTGCCCGTCCGCAGACCAGCGCGGCGCGTTCGGCGTATCGGGCAAGGTCTGGTCGTGTAGCGTGCCAATCGCGGTGTGGCGGTCGAGGGCGGCAGTGAGGCAACGGGGCGACGCGGAGCCATTCGCTGCTGCAACCCACAGGCGCGTGGTCGGCGACCAATTTGCCGCTTCCTGATGACCGAAATACGCGATCTGTACCCCGTCCGGCGACCATGCGGGGGCGGTCGTCTCGCCATTGCTCCCGGTCAATTTACGGGCATTACCCCCTGTCGCGGGGACAATCCAGAGATCGGCGCGAACAACAAGGTCGCGGTTCGCCTCGCGGTACGACACGAATGCAATCGTGGTACCGTCCGGCGACCATGCAGGTTCGCTATCGTCCCACGCGCCGTCGGTGATCTGCGTGGGTTCACCACCGTCTGCGCTGACCACAAAGAGATGGTCATAGCCGCCATCGCGGTACCCGTCGCCGTCCTGCCGGTATTGGATCGTCGTGACGACGCGCACACGCTCGTTCCATGCCTGTTTCACTTGTTCGTCGGCGTCGGCATCTGGCTCCTTCTCACCACCGACATGCCGTACGAAGGCGATGCGCGTGCCGTCCGGCGACCACACGGGGGATGCCGCGCCCTCTTTGCCCCGCGTCACTTGTCGCGCTTCGCCGCCGCGCCTATCGAGCACGAAAATCTGCGGTGTATCGCCATCGCGGGTGGAGACGAATGCAACCTGCGACCCGTCCGGCGACCAGCGCGGCGAGGTATCGTTCTTTTCGCCCGCTGAGAGGGGCGCGGGCGGTGTGCTGCCGTCCGTCGGCACCGCCCAGATGCGAGACCGATACGTGTTTTCGTCCGCGTCTACCGTTGTGACGACGAACGCAATGCGGCGACCGTCCGGCGATGGCTGCGGGTCCCCCACGAACCGGAGCGCAACGAGGTCGCGGGGGACGATAGCGGTGCGGGTAAGATCGGTCACGGCGCATTCTCCTTCCGGGGAGATAGGTGCCAAGCATCGGCATCGCGTACAATAGTCTCGATCAACAGGAGGATGCGATGGCACACGACGTATATGCAAAAGATGCGCCCCTTTTTCGTGATGCGCCCGCATCTGTCCTCGACGCATTCCGTCGTCATGCGGCGCAATCGCCCGAAAAACCCTGCATCCACTTCGCGGGGGAACTATACACCTACGCCGATGTGCAGCAGCGCGTGACGGCGTTCGCGGGGGGGCTTGCGGCGGGCGGGATACAACCGGGTGAGCGGGTCGCGCTCTTTCTGGAAAACTGCCCTGCCTTCGTGTTTGCGTATCTCGGCACATGGGCGGCAGGCGGTGTCGTCGTCCTCGTCAACACGCAGTACCGCCAGACCGAGTTGCGCCATATCCTCACTGATGCCGGGGCGCGGTTCTGCGTCACCGATGCGGCGGGGCGGGAGGAACTCGCGCAGTTGCGCGACGATCTGCCCGCGCTTGAATGCATCATCGTCGCGGCGGGCGACATATTCCCCGGCTTTGCGGCGGGAGAGTCCGCCGGACATTCCCCCGCCGCCGATGACCTCGCGGTGATCGGCTACACGAGCGGTACCACGGGGCGCAGCAAGGGCGCGATGCTGCGCCATCGCAATCTGCTCGCGAATATCGAGAGCGTGCGCGAGGCGTGGCGATGGACAGCGGATGACCACCTGTTGCTCGCCCTTCCGCTTTTTCACACGCACGGGCTGATGGTCGGGGCGCACGGCGTCCTCACGGGCGGTGGCACGATGACACTCCATCGCCGCTTCGACGCCCCCGCGATCTACGACGCCCTCTGCCACGCCGACGGGTTGACACTCTTTTTTGGCGTACCGACGATGTATCACCGCCTCATCACGGAGGCGGGAACCGTGCCGGAACGCCCCCGACCGCTGCGGCTCTACGTCTCCGGTTCCGCGCCGCTGGCACCGCAGACCTTCGCGGCGTGGGCAGCGGTGACGGGGCAGACGATCCTCGAACGCTACGGCATGACTGAGACGATCATGAATACGACCAACCCCTACGATGGCGAACGTCGCCCCGGCACGGTCGGGCTGCCCTTTCCACGGCAGGAAGCGCGAATCGTCCACGTCCGCACCCGCGATCTGCTCCCGGATGGCGACGTCGGCGAGATCGAGGTACGCGGGCCGCATGTGTTCGCGGGCTACTGGAACCGCCCCGATGCCACCGCCGAGAGCATCACCGCAGACGGCTGGTTTGCCACGGGTGATCTCGGACACCGCGATGCCGACGGCTACTACACGATCAGCGGGCGGGCGAAGGAACTCATCATCAGCGGCGGCTACAATATCTACCCGCGCGAGGTCGAAGAAGTACTGGCACAATGCCCCGGCGTCGCCGAGGTCGCCGTTGTCGGGCTGCCGGACGCGGAGTTCGGCGAGATGGTTGCAGCAGCAGTCGTCCGCACCGATGCCGCCCTCACCGCCGACGCGCTCATCGCCTTCTGCCGCGACAACCTTGCGAGTTTTAAGAAGCCTCGCGCCGTTTACTTCGTGGATGTCCTGCCCCGCAACGCGCTCGGCAAAGTCCAAAAACATCTCGTCCGCGCTCTCATCGCCCCCGACTAACTCCCCGAATATGCAAACCGCCGCGTACGTTCGCACTCGTGGCGCAGCAGTGCCAGCACTTTCACGGGTGTTTCATCGGTGTGAGGCGGCGAAAAGGTGACAATGTTCGCGTAAGGGGGTTGCGCTTTGCGGCGAAGCAGTATAGGATAGGGACGTTAGCAGTCGCAGTATCGGAGTGCTAACATCCGTATCACGTTTGCGGCATTGCCGCAGTGTACCGCAGAGGGAGGCACATCGTCCATGAGTGCAACGGCAACAAAACTTCGCCCATTGGGTGACCGCGTCGTTATCCGACCCGTCAAGCGCGAGGAAGTGACCAAGAGCGGCATCGTGCTGCCGGACACCGCGCAGGAGAAGCCGCAGCGCGGCATCGTCATCGCCAAAGGCACGGGCCGCAAGCTCGATGACGGCACGGTTGTTGAAATTGACTTGAACGAAGGCGACGAAGTGCTGTACGCGAAGTACGCCGGCACCGAGTTCAAGGTTGAGAGCGACGAATTGCTCGTGGTCAGCGAGAAGGATATTCTCGCCGTCATCACGCAATAAATTCCCCGCATTTCGATGGAGGCGCACGGGGTTGCCCGATGCGTCCGTGACACTTGACAGCTGGAGGATAACGACACAATGGCGAAACAGATTGCATTCAACGAAGACGCACGCCGTCGCCTGAAGGTGGGCGTAGACACGCTCGCCAACGCGGTCCGCACGACGCTTGGCCCCAAGGGACGCAATGTCGCGCTCGATAAGAAGTTCGGCGCACCGACCGTCACCCATGACGGCGTGACGGTGGCGAAAGAGATCGAGCTGGAAGACCCCTACGAGAACATGGGCGCGCAGCTTCTCAAGGAAGCCGCCACCAAGACCAACGACATCGCCGGTGACGGCACCACCACCGCGACCGTCCTCGCGCAGGCAATCGTCCACGAAGGCCTGAAGAACGTTGCAGCAGGCGCGAACGCCATGCTCCTCAAGCAGGGCATTGACCTCGGCGCGGCGGCAGTCGGCGAGTACCTCAAGGGCCAAGCCAAGCAGATCAACGGCAAGATCGAGATCGCACAGGTCGCTTCCATCTCCGCGCAGGACAAGAGCATCGGCGATCTGATCGCGGATGTCATGGACCGCGTTGGCAAGGACGGCGTCATCACCGTTGAGGAGAGCAAGGGTCTCGAATTCGAGATCGAGTACACCGAGGGTATGCAGATTGACCGGGGCTACATCTCTCCGTATTTCATCTCCTCCTCCGAGCGGCAGGAAGCCTCCATTGACGATCCCTACATCCTCATCACGGACAAGAAGATTTCTGCGGTGTCGGATATGCTCCCCGCCCTGGAAAAAATCCTTCAGATGAGCAAGAACGTCGTCATCTTTGCGGAAGATGTTGATGGCGAAGCACTCGCAACCCTCGTAGTCAACAAGCTGCGTGGCACGATCAACGGTCTCGCAGTGAAGGCCCCCGGCTTCGGCGACCGCCGCAAGGAAATGCTCCGCGACATCGCGGTGTTGACCGGTGGCGAAGTGATCTCCGAGGAGACGGGCCGCAAACTGGAGAATGTCACGGTCGCCGACTTCGGTCGCGCACGCCGTGTCGTCTCCACCAAGGATGACACCACCATCGTTGACGGCTCAGGCGCAGACGACGAAATCAAGGCACGCATCGAGCAGATTCGCGCCCAGATCGAGACGACGACCAGCGACTTCGACCGTGAGAAGTTGCAGGAGCGGCTGGCGAAGCTCTCCGGTGGCGTCGCGGTTATCAAGGTCGGCGCAGCCACCGAGACCGAACTGAAAGAGAAGAAGCACCGTGTGGAAGACGCCCTCTCCGCGACCCGCGCTGCGGTCGAAGAAGGCATCGTCCCCGGCGGTGGCGTCTCGCTCGTCAACGCAGTACAGGCACTCGACAGCGTCGAGGCGAAGGGCGATGTCCTTACCGGCGTCAACCTCCTCCGCCGCGCCCTTGAGGAGCCGATGCGCGGCATCGCGCAGAACGCCGGGCTTGATGGCTCCGTCGTGATCGAGACCGTTCGTCGCCAGTCGAAAGAGGGCGGGTCGAACATCGGCTACGATGTCATCACCGGGCAGTACGGCGACATGATCGCTCTCGGCATCACCGACCCGGTGAAGGTGACGCGCTCGGCAGTCGAGAATGCATCGTCCATCGCGGGCATGATTCTCACCACCGAAGCCCTCATCACCGACATCCCGGAGAAGTCCTCTGCCCCGGCAATGCCGCAGGGTGGGATGGACTACTAAATCAGGACTGGGTTCATACGAACTGAGGACTGAGGGTGCAAAGCCCGATGCCCGCCCCCGATCTTTCGGGGGCGGGCATCTTTGTGTCCGTGTCAGCGGGGCAGCGCGGCGGAGAGTTTTTCCCACCAGAGATTATCGAAGCGCGATGCCGCTTGTGAACGGTCGTCCTCGGAGGCGGTGCCGTGGCGCGTCACGACGATGCCCATGCTCGGCACGATGTAGATTTTCTTGTCGCCCAGACCGAGTGCGGCGTAGAGATCAGGCGGCGCGGCATCTACCAGCGGACCATTTCCGCGCCCCTGCCTACCGGGGAGCACATAGGCAGACTTGCCATTCAGCCACCACAAATAGCCGTACGACGGGTTCAGCGGTTGCGAGGTGTTCGTTGCGGCGGCGAAATATGCCTTGTCGCGCAGCACATCCGCACCGTCCCACGCGCAGGTATTGAGCGCGAGCAGCCCGAACCGCGCCATGTCCCGCGCCGATGCCGCCATCGAGTTGTTAAACCAGCGCGAGCGCGTCATACCGATCTTGCTCCACAGCACATTTTGCGTGTAGTCGTTCATTGACATGCCCGACACATGCTCCACCACATCTTTGACGCGATAATACGCCGAAGTGTTGTAGTACCAGAGGGTGCCTGCATCCGCGACGAAGCGTAGGTTGTCGTCTAACCCGCTTGTCATCGTCAGGAGATGCCGCACAGTGATCTGTGCTTCGTTCGCCGCGCCCGCCCGCGACCAGCCTGCGCCGAGATATGTGTTCACGGTGCGCGTGATGTCGAGCAGCCCGTTTTCCTGCGCGATGCCCGTCAGTACCGACACGACGCTTTTTGCTGCGGACGCGATGATGCCGGAACGCGGGGTATCCCATCCGTCCCAGTAGCGTTCGGCGACGATTTTGCCGCGCTGGAGAATCACCACGGCGGTCGAGTGCTCTACTTCGGCAAAGCGAAGCGCGTCGTCAAGAGCAGCCTCATTCCACCCGACAGCGGCGGGCGCAACGGTTTCCCAATCGTCACCCGTGAGTGGCGGGAAGTACATCGGGTCATCTGCGGCAACCGGGGCAGGAAGCGTGCCGAACAGCGCAGTTGTGGCGGTCGCGCCCATCAGGGCAAGCGCGTGGCGGCGCGAGAGCGGGGATGATGAATACATGCGTGATGCTCCTTTCGTCGTACATATCCGACAAAGAGAGCATACGCGGCAAAAGTCTGACTGCCATGACAAAAGTGTAAAATTCCTGTCCGGTATACGGCTTTATGACTGAATCGCCTCGGTCATCACTTTCACGATCTGATGATTGACGATGTCCCAACTGCGGGTTTCCGCGAGGCTGCGGGCGGTGAGACCGAAGCGGGCGCGAAGATCGCGGCTGCACACGAGGCGCAGGGCGGCGTCTGCGAAGGCGTCCACATCGTCCGGGTCGGGGAGATAGCCCGTTGTGCCGTCTTGCACGAGGTCGGCGGGGCCGCCTTTGCATCGCGCCACAACGGGTAGCCCGCTTGCCATCGCTTCCTGCACGACTTGCCCGAAGGTCTCGGTCACCGACGGAAACAGGAATGCATCGGCGGTGGCGTAGATCGCAGCGAGGTCGTCGCCCGTCAGCATCCCCGTGAAATGCACATCCAGCCCGCGCTCGGTAAAGTAGCCCTGAATCGTCCGTTCGATAGTGGGGTTCGCATTGCCCCCGGTGATAACGAGCCGGAAGCGGGGCGCACCCGTTGCCGCTGCCCGCTCCACCATCCGTGCGTACGCCTCCGCGAGGAAGTCGAACCCTTTTTCCATACTGAGGCGCGAGACACAGAGCAGCACGATCTCGCCGTTTGGCGCGAGGCGATGACGGAGCGCGGCATCGCGGTGAGCGCGGTCGAAGGTGCGGCAATCCACGCCACGCCGCAGAAGGCGCAGTTTCGCGGCAGGCACCCCACACCCCAGCAGATAATCGCGGCTGGCGGCAGAGGGATAGAAGACCGCCCGTACCGAGCGATGCGCGAAGACGTATCCCGTCAGGTGATCCACCCCCGCGCTGGCGATCATGCCGAGCGGCTTCGGTAGCATCACGCGGCTGTAATGCGCGAGATCGGTCTGGTAGTTGGCGATGAACGGTACGCCGCTGTCGCGTGCTTGCCACCAGAGTTGCAGCCCAAGGCTGGCAGGGCTGGCGAGATAGACGAGATCGGGCGGGAAGGCGCGGGAATAGACCGTGCGGAGCCGGAACGGGCTAGCGACGCGCAATTCCGGGTTGTACGGCAGGTTGAAGCCGTCCAGCCGCACGGTCGGGATGCCGCCTGTGTCCGCCTCGTGTCCGTCTGCGAGATGTGGGGCGACGGCAGCGGTCTCGATGCCGTGCATATGGAGATACGAGAGCAATTCGGTTGTGGCGCGGGTGACGCCGTTCACCGGGCCGAGGGATTCGCTTGCCACCAGCACGCGCCGCCCTGCCAGCGACGGATAACGCAGCGTGGACGGAGGTGCGGGCGGTGCGAAGACGAACGGGCGGGGCGATGCGACCATCGGTGCCTCCTAGCGGCAGCCACAAAAAAGCGGGTGGCTCTGTGCCATCCGCCCGGTGCGCTCGTTCCATGTGACGGAGGTAAGAAGCCCCCCGCGCTCCAGTCGCAGACCGGAACGCCACCCACTGCCGCGCAGTTCACGCGGTGGGCGGGGATGTGGTGGATGAAAGATCGTGTTGCGGCGTTCCGGCATGTCCCGTTCCCCTACGCGGGGAGCGACGCCGGATGCGGCACCGCCCCCTTCTGTACGTTCATCCATACCGTACCACGCGGGTATGTGCGGCGAACGAGGGGGCGGTGAGTGATGCGTTACCGCTTCGTGAGCATGGTTATCGCGCGGTCAACCCGCCGTCAATCACCAGTGTGGAACCTGTGACGAAAGCGGCTTCGTCGCTGGCGAGATAGAGCATCGCGCTGGCGATCTCGTCCGGTTGACCGAGCCTGCCCATCAGTTGGCGGGAGCGCAGTTGCGCCCGCGTCTCTTCCTCCTCGCCCGCGTGGTAGCGTGCGAGATAGGCATCCACGAAGGGCGTCTCGACCGTGCCGGGGTTGACGCAGTTCACGCGGATACCGTCTTTGACGTGATCGAGCGCGAGTTGGCGCGTCATTGCCGTAACTGCGCCTTTGGTGGTTGTGTAGGCGAAGCGGCGATCCACCCCGACCAGCCCCGCGATGGACGAGGTGTTGACGATGCACCCGCCGCCGTGATCTTTCATGTAGCGCACTTCCGCTTGGGCGCACAGGAAGACGCCCTTCACATTGACGCGCCAGAGGCGGTCGAAATCTGCCTCACTCGTCTCCAGCACATCCCCGACCATGCCGATGCCCGCATTATTGATGGCGATGTCGAGCCGCCCGTAGTGCGCGGTCACTGCGTCCACAGCGGCGGCAACGCTTGCGGCGTCGGTGACATCTACCCGCACGAACAGTGCATTACTGCCCGCAGCGGTGATCGCGTCTACTACCCGTTGCCCACCCGCCTCGTTCACATCCGCAACGGCAATCGCCGCGCCCTGCCGTGCGAACAGCAACGCAGCCTGTTCACCGATCCCGCTGCCCGCCCCGGTGATGAACGCTACTTTGTCATCCAGCCGAAAAACTGCCATCGCCTGTTTCCTCCTTTGTCCGCGTGCGCTCGCCTATCGCCCGATGGCGCGAGGATACACTATTGCAGCGTCGCACGGCGCATACAAAAATCCCCCTCACCGTTTGCACAGTAAGGGGGAGGGGAAAGGGTGGGGGGAGGGAAGTTGGGTACTAGGGATAGACGCGGCGGCGGCGTGTAACCGGCACGCGCACGGGCTGCGAAGCCCGAACCACCACGGGAACAGGTGTCGGTTTGCCCATCAGGGTGTCGCGTTGTTCGGCGGCACGACGGAGGAGGTGGGTGTATTTCTCGACCACGAGGGATTGCAGGGATACTTTGCGGTCCATGTACTGTGCCTCCGTCTGTCTCTTCGATGTCGTGTACTGGGGCATCTACGCTCTGTAACGTCTTGTATGCACGATTTGTTCCTACACATCCGCCGGACCATTTGTGTGTGCCGTGCGGTGTGCAATTCCTCTATGCACACAATAGCGGCATACCCTGAAGATCGCCTGAAAAGTATCTGAAAACGCCGTGACCGTTCGTGCGATGCGCGTATACTAAAGGCATCACGTACGGGTGACCGAGCATTCATCCCCGTATACCGTGCGGCGAACGAACGGGAGACAGCGCAACGATGCAGCAATGGAGACCAGCAAATCATACAACGGGGCATGTCCCCATCGGGGCGATCCCACCCGTCGTACCGATGACCGCGCACGGACACGATGGATTGCTCGTTGCGCTCAGCGATTTACATATCGGTGGGGACGCAGGGCAGGAAGATTTTTTCTGCCACGAGGAATATATCGCCCTCCTCGATGATCTGGACGGCACGCAGGAGCCGGTCACGCTGCTTATCAACGGCGATTTTTTCGAATTCTTGCAGGTCTCGGTGCCGCATGGGGTCAATCGCGTGCAGGTGATCGTCGAGAGTTCGCGGCACGCGCCGCTGTTCGAGCGGCTGCGGGAATGGAACGCCCAGCCGCATCATCGCACGGTGTATATTGTCGGCAACCACGATGGCGAGACGGGCTGGAACCCCGCGATTGGCGCGTATCTCATCGAGCAGGGCATCGTCCATGTGATCGCGCTTGGCTACGAGCATACTTTTACAACCCCCGAAGGCGAGACGCGCACCCTCTACGCCGAACACGGCAATGAGGAAGACGCGCAAAACGCGATTGTGGATTACGGGCATCCGCTCGTCGCGCCGCTCGGTACGTTCATCGTCACGCAGTTCGTCAACCGTGTGGAGCCGCTCGGCAGGTTCGCGGGGCCGGACGATGCAACGACCCTCTCGGATATAGACAATATCCACCCGCTGGAAATGGTGCCGTGGTGGTTACTCTCCAACTATTTCTACCGGCAGGTGCGGCGGCTGGCGGCATACGTACTCATTCCCGCCGCGCTCATCCTGACAACGGCGCGGTTCCTCAATGATCTCATTTTGTGGCTCACCTTTGGGCGGGTGGACGAACTGAGTCTGTACAATCTGCTGCGGATCGTCGGGTTTCTGCTGCTCGATGTCTCCGTGGTGTTGGGGTTGGTTGTGCTGGTCTTGTGGCGCGATTTCGCCCGCTGGCGGCGGCGGTCGGGCATTGATGAGCCAGTCAAAATCGCGGTGGCGAGCCAAGAGCATTACCACGCATCGTGTCGCGCCTTCCTCAATGGAGTGCGCCGCCCGTCGCACCGCGAACACGATACGCCGATGGATGTCTTCTTGTTCGGGCATAACCACATCGCGGAACTGCGTGATTTTCCTGTGCGGGGGCGGCGCACCGCGTTCGGCAATACGGGAACATGGATGCGGAAAATCGTGCGGGTGCCGACGCACGGCAAGCTGCCGCCCGTCTTCGTGCCGGTATATGACCTGACCTACATCACGGCGCGGATGACGCCCGCCGGTCTTCGCCTCTCGCTCGAACGCCGCGTGAAGCCGCTGCCGTATCGCCTCCGGTTCGCAGAGCGGTTCGCATCGGCGGGTCGTCGCCCTGCCCTCCCGCCCGCTTCGCTCCGGGGCAAGGCGCAGACGATTACCCGTGTCACTATCCCCGACACCCCGACGCCGACGGGCGCGACCGTGGACACAGACGCCAGCACACACGCCAAGTATGCCCGCGCCTGAGCGGGGCAGCGGGTGATCGCCTGTGCCGCCCGCATTGCGTGACGGTTCCGAAACGAGGGGAAAAAGGGAGGGTGGCAGTGCAGGTGCCGAAGCCTGCTGCGCTTATGCTTTCGTCTCCTCGACGGAGATCACTTTGTGTTGCAGTGCGATGCTTACCGCCTCGGTGCGGCTCTCGACATGCAATTTCTGGTACAGGGCGTTGGCGTGGAACTTCACAGTGCGTTCGCTGATAAACAGCGCGTCCGCGATCTCCCGGTTGCGGAATCCCTTGGCGATCAACACGAGAACCTCGCGCTCCCGCTCCGTCAGCGTCTCGATGGCGGGCAGGGTCGCGGGGACGCTCTGCCCTCTGCCCGCCGCTGCAATTGCCCGCAGGAGGCTGTTTGCAACTGCAGGCTGCAACAACGACCCCCCGCCGTAGACTACACGCACCGCATTGAAAATGTCGCCGCGCGGTGCGCCCTTGAGCAAATACCCTTGCGCCCCCGCCTGCACCGCCTCCAAAATACGCTCGTCGGTGTCGTATGCGGTCAGTATGATCACCTGCGGGGCGTCGGGCATGGCGCGGATGCGCCGCGTCGCCTCCGCGCCATCAAAATGCGGCATCTGCAAGTCCATCAGCACGATATCTACGCCGCCCTGTGCCACCCGCGCCACGATCTCGACGCCGTCACTCGCCTCACCGACGACGACAATATCGGGCTGTGTCTCCAGCATCGCCGCGATCCCCTCGCGTACGACCGGGTGATCGTCGCACACCACCACGCGAATCGGCTGCGTATCGCCGGTAGTGCGGTCATTGGTATTGTCGTTCGTGCTGTCGCCGGTCATTCTTCCCCCCTCCCGCCGCCGAGCGGCACGCGGATCACCAGATGTGTTCCCGCGCCTTCGTCGCTAGCGATTTCGGCGGCACCGCCGAGCAATTGCGCCCGTTCACGGATGCCGATCAGCCCGAAACCGCCTGCGGTGCCACGCGCCGTGCGTTCCGCCGCGACAATAGCGGGATCGAACCCCACGCCGTCATCGTAAATAGACAGCATCGCGTTCCCTCCCTCCACACTGAGCACAATCGTCACATGCGTGGCGTGGGCGTGTTTGGCGACATTCGCCAGTGCTTCCTGCGCCATGCGGTAAAAACCCGCGCCGAGTTGCACCGGCAGGCGCGGAAAGCCCTCGGTCGCAACCACCGATACCGCCGTACCATTGTCCGAAGTGAAATCCGTGCCGAGCCGTTCCAGCGAGCCGATCAGCGATGCGCCCTGCGGTTGTGCCGCCCGTAAATCCACCACCGAGCGACGCGCCTCGGTGAGATTGTCGCGGGTCAGTTGCAGCGCACGATGCACCTTCTGCTGCGTCCGTTCCAGATCGGGCGGCTCCCGCGTTAGAAACGTATCGGCGAGTTCGAGCTGATACGTCGTGGCGGTCAACCCCTGCGCGATGGTATCGTGAATTTCGCGGGCGAGGCGGTTGCGCTCCTCCACGACACCGAGATGCAACGCGCCGTGATACAAATGCGCGTTCTCAATCGCCACCGCTGCTTGGTTGGCGAGGATACTAAGGACTTGCGCGTTCTCCGGCGTCGCTTGTTCAGCAGGCAGAAACCCCGTGATAACCCCGACAAACCGCCCCCCCGTGAACATCGGCGCACCGATCCACCCGGCGGGCAACCGGATACCTTCCGGCGGTTTCGGTACCAGCCCGCGCCGGCGGCACGCGGCTTCGTAATCACGCTCCGCAACCGTCACGCGGGTACGGGCGACGAACGCACACAGCGGCGCGTCCGCCACGAGATCGGGCAACGGCACGATAGGCTGCGTGCCGTCCATCGTAATCAAGTCCATCCACGCCGTATCGGACGAGTGATAGCCGATGTAGATGCGCTGCAACTGGAACAGATCGGTGCATTCCCGCGCCACCACCCGGATGAGTGGCGCGATTTCCAGCTCCGCGCTGATCTCGCGGGAAAGGTCCACGAAGCGCGTCAGGCGGTCTGCTCGCCGTTCGCGCTCTACCAGCAATTGCGCATTCGTGATCGCCACGCTCACCTGATTGGCGATGGCGATAAATGCCTCGCGTTCGTCCTCGGTGTAGGGCATTGGCTTGCCGTTGATCACGACAACGCCGAGCAACCGCTCCCCCGCGATGATCGGTGCGCCCATCCACGCGCTTGGGGCTTCGTCCGGCAGGGTTGGATAATAGATCGGGATACCGAGGCGGCGGCATTCCGTGAGGTAATCATCCGCCGCGAACAGTTGCCGCGTGCGGGCAACGATGAAACTCAGCCCGCCTTCCAGCGGTTCGCCCTCTAACTCGCGGAGCCGTTTCCCGTCGGTGTACCACAGATCAGGGACGAGGTCACCCGTGCCGTCCGGCTGGTGCGCGATGTAGAAGTTGGCGACACTAAACAGGCGGGCGCACTCGCGGTGAACCGCCTCATAGAGTGTATCGAGGTCGGTCATCGCGCTAATGGCGCGGCTAATGTCGGTCAGCGTTCGCAGGCGCGTCGTGCGGTCGCGTTGCTGCGCCAGCAAATCCAGATTGCGTGCCGCCACACCCACTTGTGCCGCAATCGCGTATAGCACCGCACATTCGTCGTCGGTATACGGCGTGGCGCGTCCGTTCGTGGCGATCACCCCGACGGCATGATCTCCGGCGCGGATTGGCACCCCCATCCACGGCAGCGAGAATGTACTTTCATCCGAGCCGAGCGCGATAAGCGGGGGCGTGGGCAGACCGCGCCGCGCATACTCCGCGCCGACATCTGCCACATTGATCGGTGCATTGTCGTGGATCACCGCCAGACCCAGACCGGGCGGCAGTGGTTTTCCCTCCACACTCGCGATCCGTTCGCCGTGGCTTGACCAGATAAGGGGGCACAGTGCGCCATCCGTGCCGAGGAACGCGAGGTAGAAATGCTCCACCCCCAGCAGCCGCTGGCATTGCGCGAAGACTGCATCGTAGAGTGCGTGGTGATCGGTCTCCGCACTAATGATGCGCGAAACCTCCGTGAGTGTCTCCATTCGGGCGGCGTGCGCGTGTAGTTCGGCAACGGTGCGGGTCTGCGCGATTGCCCATGCCGCCGAATCCATCACCACCCGCACAATAGTCAATTCCTCGGCGGTAAATGGCGCAGTCACCGCTCGCCAGATAACGACGGCCCCCAACGATCTCTCCGCCGCCCGCATCGGCAGCACGCACGCCGCAAGATGCGCCCACGGCGCGGGAAATTCCCCGATCCATTCGCCGCCATTGCGTGCATGGTCGAGCAACAACGCGGTTTCGGGGGCGTCGCCGTCGTTGCCCGCCGCCGCAACACCGGAGAACCCGCCGCGCCCGTCCGCAAGGAAGACCTGTACCCCCGCCGCCTTGCTCGCCGCCCGCGCCTGCACCGCGATGTTCTCAAGCACCGGTGCGAGATCGCCGTCCGGCGACACCGCCGTGCCAATTGCGAGGATGGCACGTAGCAGCATATCCCGTCCCTCGGAGGAGGCGGGCAGCGGATACGTCTCCGTAAGAGGGAAGGTGGAAGGGGCGATAGACATGTGCGGTTCTGTCCCTTCGTACAGTGCAAACGGGGGCGGCGCGTGGCACAACTATCGTATCCCGCCATGTAAGGACGGAACAATGCGAGAAAGGGTTCCGCCTAATGACGACGACAACAACGACAACTGGTACGAGTGTACCGCGCACAATCCTGCTTGTGGATGACGACCCTGCAACCCGCGAAGGATTGCGGGAGTTGCTCGAACTCTCGCCTGCCGTACGAATTGTCGGGGAAGCAACGGACGGCGCGGAGGCGGTCGCCCTCGCTGCTACCCTGCACCCCGATTGCGTCGTGATGGATGTGCAGATGCCGCGCATGGACGGCATCGAGGCGACCCGCCGCATCAAGGCGGCGTCCCCCGCGATTTGCATCGTAATGCTGACGATGTATCGTATCCATCAACCCGCCGCCATACTCGCGGGCGCGGATGCGTTCCTCACCAAAGGCGACGGCATCGCAGCCTTGTTGCGCGTGCTGAGTGGTGCAGGCTGACCACCGGGCGGATGCCCCCGCGATTAACGCCAGCGACCCATCTTGTATGCGGCGGGGAAGGCGTTTTTGATCGAACTGACCATCCCCGCCCGTGCGAGTTCTTCCAGCCGTGCTTCGATGGCGACGAGATCGCCCTCGCGGTTGGCTGCCCACGTCCAGACTTGCACCGCGCTCGCCTGCTTCATTGCCTTGATCGTCGTCTTGATCCAGCCGTCTATCTGCTCGGTTGTTCCGCCCATTCGCCCCCACTCCACGCACCAACGTCCGCATCCGGTACCGTGCGGATGATACCATAGGGACATGGTGCGTACGGTGTGCGGTGCGTTGCGGTATCGGGTTCCGATGAAGGAGGGGCGCATGGCACCGCGATTCGCGGCGTATTTCAAGGTGCGACACTACGAGATGGACGCGCTAGGCCATGTGAACAATGCCGTGTATCTTCAGTATTTCGAGCACGCCGCACACGAACATTCCGATGCGGCGGGGTTCGGGTTGGAGCAAACCCGCGACCTCGGCGGAGGATGGGTGGCGCGGCGACACGAAATTGATTACCTGCGCCCCGCAGTGGCAGCGGATATTTTGCAGGTCGTGACATGGGGTGTGGAGTTCAAGGGGGCGCGGGCAACCCGCGAGTACGCCATCTACCGCATTGTGGGCGCGACGCAGCCCCCGCCGAATGCGTTTCTGCCGCCCGATTGGGAACCACCCGGCGAGCCGCTCGTCCGCGCCCGGACCGAATGGGTCTGGCTCGATCCCGTCTCCGGCAGACCGAAGCGTATCCCCGCTGAGATGTACCCCGCATTTCTGGGGGCAGACGCATCGTAGGGTGGAAGCGTGCCACTTCCTTCCCTCATACTTCGAAGCGCCAGAGCGTCGCGCCGTTCGGCTCGGTCGTGGCGTTCCCAATGGCAGTGTGGAATATGAAGCGGTAGAGGTGCCAAGGCGGCGGGCCGGCACTTGGGGCGTTGTACGGCCCCGTGAAGGCGTCGCCCTCGGCCTGTACCGGCCAACCGCCCTCCCGGCAACGCGCAGCCACCCGCTCTAGGGTCAGCCCATCGGTTACCCTGACCGCCTCGCCTTCGAGGACGATGTCAATGGTCGCCAGCCTAGTAGAGATCGTGCAGGCAGGATTCGCGGCCAGATTGCGCGACTTGCGCGCCCCCGGCCCGCTCGTGAAGTAGATGTCGCCGTCGAGCCAGACGGCACCGATCCCGGCGGCGTGGGGGCGTCCGTCCAGTCGCACCGTGCCGAGGAAGGTCGTGTGAGGAAGGAAGATGAGGGCCGCGAAGAGATCGCGCGGCCTGCTCCACGGCAGCGGGGCGTCGCCGTAGATGTCGAGATTCTTGGTCTCAATCGGTGTTCGATCTGCCATCTGGCTACCTCCAATCCCGCGAAAGGTGTCGTCTGGCGTGGCGTCAGTCCCGCGTGCGATCGAGCAGAGCGCGGAAAGGAGCGGAGAGCAGTATCGGGTCTTCGAGCAGATACGGGGTCTTGATGCTCTGCGTGTTGATTCGCATCCGTACGAGGATCGGGCCGGTGGCGGCGCGGGCCTGCGCGAGTGCGGCGCGGAACGATGCTTCGTCGTCCGCATCTACCCCCGCGATGCCGCAGCCTTCCGCGACTTTAACGAAATCGGTCGTTGTGGCGGCGGTCGGTTGCCCACCGGTGCTGGCGTACGTCAGGTTATCCAGAACAAGGATGACAAGATTTTCCGGACGCAGATGCCCCACCGTTGCCAGCGCGGACATGCCCATCAGCAACCCGCCGTCGCCCTCGATGACGACAATCTTTTCCGGGTTGCCCTGCCGCCCGACCGCGATGCCAAGCCCGATAGCGACGGGCAAGCCCATGCTATCCAGCACATAGAAATCGTTGTCGCGTTTCCCGACGGTGGCGATCAACTCGCGCACGGTCGCGCCGAGGGTGATAATCGCGGGTTCGGTGGGGAAAAGTTCGGTGAATATCCGCAGGGCGTCGCTGCGAGAAAGGTCCGGCATCGCTCAGCCCCCCATCAGATTGACCATCACCGCGACGGGGCGGTGCGTGATCTGCGCGAATTCGTATCCCTTCACCACCGTCGTCGTCCAGTGGTCGAGCGGGGTGGTCTCATCAAGATGAAAGGTGCGGATGTCCGCAGCGGCGAGAATTGCGGGGGTGCGCTCCGAGATGAGATGAATCATCGAGTTGTACTCGTTGATCCCCCCGCGCCGTGCGATCAGCATGAAGCAGGGCAGATGATATGCCTGCGGAAAGGTCGTCACCGCCGTGAGGAAGTTGCCGATGCCGTTGTCCTGCATAATCAGCACGGCGGGGGTGTGCGTCATCGCCAAGCCGCCCATAATGCCGATGGCTTCTTCCTCCCGCGTAACCGGGAAACTGCGGATGTCCGGCTGCTGAACGACCCAATCGAGAATGCGCCGGAGGGTGCTGCTCGGCATCATCGGAATCACGGCGGGCTTAATCTGCGCCAGCCCCGCGATAACCGCGTCCGAGCGTTCGTTGTCGGTGCTCACGTCATGCGTCCTTTCTCCGTCTCGCTCCATCGTACCTATTGGGCGATTATGCGTGCGGGGCGGGATTTGCGCCAGACCGTCGCGCCGCCCGTTCGACGCCCACGCCCGCATGTCATACACTGGCAGTGCGGCAACAGGAGAAAAGACGGAAGGGACGGACACTATGCGGATCGTGCTGTACGACGACGCACGTATCGGGCTGTGGGTAAACGATCAGGTCATCAATATTGACGCGCACATCCCCGATGGGGAGGATAACACCGCGCAGGGGCGCATGAGCCGGCTGCTGGCGCATCTGGAAGCATTGCGTCCCGCCTTGGCGCAGGCGGCGCACAAAGGGCCGTTTATCCCGCAGGAGGACGTGACCTTC
>JBBRMX010000035.1:0-19892 GCA_038230615.1 Thermomicrobiales bacterium
ACGTTTTCATCGCGTTCGCCCGTTCGGTTTCACTGCCGCGTGAGGGGTCGTTCACCAAAAACGGGGTGCGACCACCGTGCATGATGACGACGCTCATATACCCCGCCGCATCGTACATCAGTTGCCCGACAGGTTCGCGCCCGTACGGATAACTGATCTTGCCCGCTTCATCGGTTGTCTCGGCGGAGATGAGCCGCCATGTACCGGCGGGCGACCGATCGTGTTCGTGCGCTGCGCCTGTCATAGCGCGTCCTCCGCCTCAGAGACAAATGGTGCTGCTTTTTCCCACAGGAGGCGCATCGTCTGGGTTTTGCCATCGCTCCGCATCGGCGGGCTATGGAGTGCGATGCGGTTCGCGCTCTCCCGCGTGACGCGGCGGTGCTGCACCTCGCCCATCCGGTTCGGGAAAAGGCTGACGCGCACATGATGCTCAATGCGGTCCCCGAAAAATGTATAGGTGCCGCAGTACGACCGATACGATGCGTACGCCGCCGCCTCTTCCGCCTCCGTGCCACCGAGAATGTCATTGACCGCGAACGGGGGGCGGTGCGCGGTCTGCATCGCGTAGGCCATGTAGCCGTCCGGCGCGTAGACGATAAACCCCTCCGGCGCATCGCCATATGGGTAGGTAATCGTGCCAGCCTCGTCGTGGCTCTCGAACGCCACGAGCCGCCATGTGCCGATCAGTTCGCTGCGTTCCATATATCGCTACTCCCACATGCACACTCGAGAAATCCCGCGCCGCGCTTCCCCGTCATTACCAGAGCGGCACCGGTTCGCGCTGCATTGCTTCCTGCACAAGATCGTATGCCTCCGCCCACGCAGCGGTATATTCCGGCTGCCAGTCGGCACCGCCGACCTCCGCCATCGCGCCGAGGAGCGCGGCACCAAGAACGGGATAATGCATCGCGGCGATGCCGTAGTGCCGGTGCTGTTCCCCCAGCAGTTGCAGTACCGGCGCAAACGACTCGAAATCACCCATCGCCTTACACACGAAATGGAGGGTGTCGAGGAACTTGCCGCGCAACTCACCCATATCAACACCCGCAAACAACGCGAGGAGGTCGGGATGGCGCGAGAATGTGATCGCGTACATCCGCTCGACCAGTTCGTCGCCGCGTGGGGCGACGAGGGCGAAACTCCGCTCGATGATCTCCGCACGCGATTCCATGCACACCTCCGCCCCACATCTTAGCACTGCGATGTCGCCCGCTGCCCGCTGCCTATGGACCGATACGATACGCGGCGCAACCTGTACAACCTATACAATCGCTTCGTATCTCTACGCTATCCACGCTGCGGGCGCGTGGATAGCGATTTACCAGTCCGCCACCCCACCATCGTCGTGAAAGTAGCGAACGAGCGGCTCTTGTACGAAGGGATGCCGGGCGGCTTCTGCCTCATTGATCGTGATACCGAGACCGGGGGCATCGTTCGGCACCATGTAGCCGTTCACCACCTCCGGCAAACCCTCGATGACCGATGCCCGCCACGGCACATCACTGCGAATCGCCTCCTGAATCAACCAGTTCGGCGTGGCGGTGGCGAAATGCACCGCAGCCGCTGTCGCAATCGGGCCGAGCGGGTTGTGCGGTGCGACCGACACCTGATATGCCTCCGCCATCGCCGCGATCTTCCGCGCCTCCCACAAGCCGCCGCAATGACAAAGATCGGGCTGGATCACGGCACATGCCCCCGCTTCGAGCAGATCACGGAAGGGATAGCGCATCGCCAGCCGCTCGCCCGTGGCGATGGGAACAGTCGTCGAACGCGCCACCTGCGCCAGCCCCGCGACGCTCGTCGGCTGGCACGGCTCCTCGATAAAAAGCGGGTGAAACGGTGCCAACACATTGCAATACTGAATACCCATCGCGGGGGTCGTGCGCCCGTGGATATCTACCATAATATCTACGCCGTCGCCCACCGCATCGCGGATCGCCGCCATCACTGCCTCCGCACGCTTCAGAACGAGCGGGCCTTCCAGCGGCAGTGTGCGCGGCACGGCAAGCACCTTTACTGCGGTGTATCCCGCCGCGACACTCTCGCGGGCGCGTTCCGCCATTATTTCCGGCTCGTCGTCGTAGTATAACGCCTGCATTTCGCCGCCGCCGAGATGATCATACATGCGGATGCGGTCGCGTACTCTGCCCCCGAGCAACTCGTAAACCGGCACGCCGAGGGCTTTACCTTTGAGGTCCCATAGTGCCTGTTCAATGCCGCTCATTGCGGAGCAGCCGACTGTCCCCATCGGGAAAAACCCCTGCCGGTACATCATCTGCACGAGGTGTTCGATCCGAAACGGGTCCACGCCGATACAGAACGGCGCGAGGTCGCCCACCGCGCCCATCACCGCCCGTGTCTTCCATTCCATGCTCGCTTCGCCCCACCCCGTCAGCCCCGCGTCCGTCTCCACCTTGACAAACAGCCACGTCCGCATCTGCGCCGCCACCGCCACTGGCGTTATCGCCGTGATCTTCATCTATCCTCCTCGCTGCTTGGTACTCGTTACTCACCGCCTCCGATGCGGCGTATACTACACCGGACGCGGAGGGAACGGGATGGCAGCACGATTTTGCCAGCGATGCGGGCATGAACTGGAACACTGGGACGAGCACGGCGTGGTGCGGCAACGATGCCCCGCGTGCGGTTTCGTCGCCTACGAAAACAGCAAGCCGTGTGCGGGCGTCCTCATCACGCGAGGGCGGTCGGTGCTGCTGGCGCGGCGCGGGCGAGAGCCATATCGCGGCATGTGGGACATCATCGGCGGTTTTCTGGAAGCGGGCGAAGACCCCACAGACGGCGCACGCCGCGAAGCACAAGAAGAGACCGGGCTGACCGTCGCCGTTGGCGATCTGCTCGCTATCTTGCCTGACCGCTACGACGCCTACAGCGATTGGACGCTCAATATCTACTACATCGCCCGCGTTCTGCAGGGTTCGCCCCACCCTAACGACGATGTAGACGCGCTGGAATGGTTCGATGCCGACGCACTACCGGACACCATCGCCTTCCCCGGTCACATCCCTACGGTGTTGCAGAAATGGCGGCAATGGCTCGATGCCCATCCCCACGAAATGGGAGAGACATTCGCCTGACGATCCGTTACCTCGCATGCGACCGAGCATACACGGAGCCGCGCTCATCCGCATCGCGGGACGAGACGCAATCCGGCAGGGCGCGAGCGCGTCCGCCGTGCGCTACTCCTCAGCGCGGACGAAATCTCCGCTTTTGCCGCCGCGCTTCTCCGCGAGGCAAATATCGGTGATCGTCATGGCGCGGTCTACCGCCTTCACCATATCGTAGACGGTCAGGGCGGCGACGCTCACGGCGGTGAGGGCTTCCATCTCCACACCCGTCTTGCCGACCGTCCGCACCGTCGCGGTGATGTGGAGCACGCTGGCGGCTTCGTCGGGCGCGAAATCCACCGCGATGCCCGTCAGCAGCAACAGATGACACATCGGCACGAGTTCATGTGTGCGCTTCGCCGCCATGATCCCCGCAACCTGCGCGACCGCGAGCACATCGCCCTTCGCCGCCCGCCCATCGAGGATGCGGCGCAAGGTCTCCGGCAGCATCCGCACGGTGCCACGCGCCACGGCGACCCGCTCGGTCTCCGCTTTCGCGCCGACATCCACCATGCGGGCGCGTCCATTCGCATCGAAATGTGTGAGCGCGTCATTTTCCATACCCGCAGTATACGGCACATCCGGCAGAGTTCATGCAGCCGTATTACACTTGTGTGTGACACTGGTATCGGACGTGCGGTAGATGCACCGTTTGCCCGTGAGGGCCATAGTATTCAACTGGTGCGTTTGTATTGCGCCGGGAGCGGGGAGCGATATTACTTTATGACGACGACGACCACAGCCGTACCCGTGCGTGCGGTGACCGATATTGAAATCGGCGCGACCTATGCGGGCGGACAATGCCGCTTCCGAGTATGGGCGCCGACCGCCGACCGCGTAGACCTCCATATCGTCGCGCCAGAAGACCGCACTCTGCCGATGGAAGCGGCGGATGACGGCTACTGGATACTTGCACCGGAGGGCGTTCTACCCGGCACACGCTACTTTTACCGGCTTGATGGTGGCACGGATCGCCCCGACCCCGCTTCACGCCACCAACCCGAAGGCGTCCACGGCCCATCTGAGGTAGTAGACCTCGGCGCGTTCGCGTGGACAGACGGCGCGTGGCATAACCCCGCCCTCCGCGAGTACATCATCTATGAACTGCATCTCGGCACTTTCACGCCCGAAGGAACCTGCGACGCGGCAATTTTGCACCTACCCACATTAGTGGAACTGGGCGTGACGGTGGTGGAGTTGATGCCCGTCGCGCAAGCACCGGGCGGGCGCAACTGGGGCTACGATGGCGTCCAGCTCTTCGCCACGGTTGCCGCATACGGTGGTCCCGCTGGGTTGCAGCGGTTTGTGGACGCGGCACACGCGGCAGGCTTGGCGGTGCTGCTCGATGTCGTCTACAACCATCTCGGTCCGGAGGGAAATTATCTCGGCGAGTTCGGGCCATATTTCACGAACCGCCACCACACCCCGTGGGGCGACAGCGTCAATGTGGACGGCCCGCACAGCGACGAAGTACGCCGCTTCTTCTTCGCAAATGCTGCGCAATGGCAGCGCGATTTTCACTTCGACGGGTTGCGGCTCGATGCGGTTCACGCGATCCCCGATTTCTCCGCGTATCCGTTTTTGGCGGAACTGTCAGACGAAACCCATGCGCGTGCGGAGCAATCCGGCAAGCCTTTCTACCTCATCGCGGAGAGCGACCTGAACGATGCCCGCCTCTTGTGCCCCTCCACACGGGGCGGGCATGGGCTGGACGGGCAGTGGAGCGACGATTTTCACCACGCGCTGCATGTGCTGCTGACCGACGAGCACAACGGGTACTACGCTGATTATCGCTCCGTCACGCATCTCGCGGAATCATATCGTCGTGCCTATCTGTGGGCGGGCAATTATCGCCCGCGCCGCAACCGTCGGCACGGCAACTCGCCGGACGGCACCGGCTACGCGCAGCATGTCGTGTGCATCCAGAACCACGACCAGATTGGCAACCGCGCTGTGGGCGGCCGTCTCGCCGCCCTCGTCCCGTTTGCCGCCACGAAACTTGCCGCAGTCGCTGTGCTGCTCGCACCGGAGACGCCGCTTATTTTCATGGGCGAAGAATACGCGGAAGATGCGCCGTTCCAGTACTTCGTCAGCCACGGCGACCCCGATCTTGTCGAAGCAGTTCGCAAGGGGCGGCGCGAAGAGTTCGCGGGGTTCGCGTGGGGTGCGGATGTGCCAGACCCGCAATCCGAGGAGACCTTTCGCCGCTCAGTACTCAACCACGACTTGCGGATACGCGACGACCACCACGCAATTATGTGGCGGTGGTATCAGACGCTGATCGCGTTACGGAAGTCCCTCGCGCCCTTGGATACGATCCCCTCCCCCGATCTCACTGTGACGCCGGACGACGACGCACGCACGCTCGTGATGCTGCGCGGCACGACGGGAACCCGCATCGGCGTCACCTTCAACTTCAACGACCATGCCGCTGCGGTCACACTCGCCGGCGGCACATGGCATCTCGCGCTCGATGCCGCCGCGCCGGAATGGGGCGGCGCAGGCAGCGATCTGCCGCAGGTTGCGTCCGGCGTCCAAGCCTTTTCGCTGCCGCCATGGGGCGTGGCGATCTGGCGAGAGGTGGGCGCATGAACGAACGATACCTCTGCGTTCACGGACATTTTTACCAGCCCCCGCGAGAGAATCCGTGGTTGGAAGCCATCGAGGTGCAGGACAGCGCGTATCCATACCACGACTGGAACGAGCGCATCACTGCCGAGTGCTACGGCCCGAACGGGGCATCGCGCATTCTCGATGGCGAAGGGCGCATTACACGCATCGTCAACAATTATTCCCGCATCAGTTACAACTTTGGTCCTACAGTACTGGCATGGATGGCGGCGGCAGAGCCGGAAGCGTACCGCCGCGTTATCGAGGCAGATCGTCAGAGCGCGGCGCGGTTTGGCGGGCATGGCTCCGCGATGGCACAGGTCTACAACCACGTCATCATGCCCCTCGCCAGCCGCCGCGACAAACAGACGCAGATCGCGTGGGGCATCGCGGACTTTCGGCACCGATTCGGCAGGATGCCGGAAGGCATGTGGCTCGCCGAAACCGCCGTAGATGTCGAGACGCTCGAACTGCTCGCGGAGGCGGGTATCACTTTCACGGTGCTTGCGCCGCATCAGGCAGGGCGTGTACGCCGTATCGGGGAAGACGGTTGGCGCGACACCCCGAACGCCACAGTTGACCCGACCCGCACCTATGTGCAGCGGCTCCCGTCGGGGCGCGAAATTTCCCTCTTTTTCTACGATGGCCCCATCTCCCGTGCTATCGCGTTTGAGGGATTGCTGGCGCGGGGCGAATCGCTGGCGGAGCGGTTGCTCGGCGCATTCGCCGGCGATACCGACCACGCGCAACTCGTCCATATCGCCACTGATGGCGAAACATACGGGCATCACCACCCGTACGGCGATATGGCATTGGCATACGCGCTGGACTATGTGGAATCTAACAATCTCGCCCGCGTCACGAACTACGGCGAATTCCTCGCGCTCTTCCCGCCCGAATACGAGGCGGAAATCATCGAAAATACTTCGTGGAGTTGCATCCACGGTATCGAGCGGTGGCGAGGCGACTGCGGCTGCAATTCCGGCGGGCGCCCGGGCTGGCATCAAGGGTGGCGCGGACCATTGCGCAATGCATTGGATACCCTGCGCGATGCCGTCGAACTGCCATACGAAGAACAGATCGGTGCGTTCGTCCGTGATCCGTGGGCGGCGCGAGACGACTATATCCGTGTCGTGCTCGACCGCTCCGAGGAGAATGTGTCGCAATTCATCGCCGATCACACACTGCGCGATCTCACGGAACCGGAACGCATCGCGCTGTGGGAACTGCTGGAGATGCAGCGGCACGCGCTCTTGATGTACACCAGTTGCGGCTGGTTCTTCGATGAACTCTCCGGGTTGGAGACGGTACAGATCATGGAATATGCGGGGCGCGTCATCCAACTGGCGCAGCGGCTCTTTGCGGGTGATCACGAAACCGCTTTCCTCACGCATCTCGTGGCGGCGCAGAGCAACATCCCGGAATTCGGCGGCGGACACGACATCTATCTCCAGTCGGTCAAGCCCGCTACCGTAGACACTGCGAAAGTCGCCGCGCACTTTGCCATCAGTTCGCTGTTTGAGCACTACACCGACGAGACGCGCATCTACTCGTACCGCATTCATGTGGAAAATGCCACGCAGCACGAAGCGGGGCGGTCGAAACTCGCGGTCGGGCGGGCGCGGTTCACTTCGCGTATCACGGGCGAAACCGACGATCTCACCTACGCCGTCTTCGGGCTTGGCGATCACAATATCACCTGCGGTGTCCAGCCCTTCGATGACGACGATGGACACCAAACCTTCGCGGAGACGGTTACCGCCGCGTTCAATCGCGTAGATTTCTCCGAAGTCATCCGGTTGTTGGATCGTCGCTTCGGGGAGCAGACCTACGCGCTCAAATCGCTCTTCCGCGACGAGCAGCGCAAAATCCTGCGGATTGTCCTCGATTCCACCCTCGCGGAAAACGAAGCGATGTACCGGCAAATCTACGAAAATCGTACGCCGCTGATGCGCTTCCTATCGGATTTGTCCGCGCCGTTGCCCGCCGCCTTCCGCACCGCTGCCGAGTTTGTGCTCGACACCGATCTGCGCCGCGTCTTTGAGAGCGACATGCCCGACCCCGACCGCGTCCGGGTGCTGCTGGAAGGCACAAATCCGTGGGGGGTGCAGCTCGATACAACCGGGTTGTCGTACATCATCACGAATACCGTCGGGCGGCTCGTGACGCAACTCGCCGCCGCGCCGTCCGACATGGATGCAGTCGTCGCGCTCGCCCAAACGGTGGAAGCGGCGCAATTACTGCCCTTCGCGGTCTCGTTCGCAGGCGCACAGAACACCTACTATACCGTGCTCAACACGGCTTATCTTGAGCAGTACGCTCATGCACGGCGTGGCGACGAGACCGCACAGGCGTGGGTCGGGCAATTTCTCAGGTTGGGGGAGCGGCTCAATATGGATGTACGCGAGGAAAAACTGGCACAAATCCGCACGACACCCTCGATGACGACTGCCCTGACGGACGCACTCGCCTCCGCACGGGTGCCACGTGCCACCTATCGCCTGCAATTCAACAAGACATTTACTTTCGCGGACGCCTTGCGCCTCGTTCCGTATCTGGACGCGCTCGGTATCAGCGAGGTCTACGCTTCCCCCATCCTGACAGCGACACCGGGGAGTATGCACGGCTACGACATCATTGACCACGGTGCGCTCAACCCCGAAATCGGCACCGAAGAAGAGTTCAACCGCCTCGCAGATGCGCTACGGGAGCGCGGTATCGGTCTGATACTCGACATGGTGCCGAACCATATGGGCATCGGCGACGCGGGCAACGGCTGGTGGCAGGATGTGCTCGAAAACGGCCCCGCTTCGGTCTATGCCGCGTATTTCGATATTGACTGGCATCCCGTCAAGCGCGAACTGGCGAACAAGGTATTGCTTCCCATCCTCGGAGACCAGTACGGCAAGGTACTAGAAGACGGCGGTTTGCGCCTCGCCTACGCGGACGGCGCATTTTCGCTACATTATTACGAGACTGCGCTACCCGTGGAGCCGCAGTCCTATGCCGTCATCCTCGCGGATGCGCTGGACAATCTCCGCGCCACACTAGAAGAAGGCGACGCGCACGTGCAGGAGTTGCAGAGCATCCTCACCGCGCTCAGTTATCTCCCGCCCACCACCGAAACCGACGCCGAACGCATGGCAGAGCGTAACCGCGAGAAGGAAGTCATCAAGCGGCGTATCGCAGCGTTGCTCGATACGGGCGAACCGTGCCGCGACGCCGTCCATACCTCCGTGGAAACCTTCAATACTCCAACTGCCTACGGCATTGACCGGATGGATACTCTCCTCTCGGCGCAAGCGTATCGCCCCGCTTTCTGGCGCGTGGCAACGGAGGAGATCAACTACCGCCGCTTCTTCGACATCAACGGGCTTGCCGCTATCCGCATGGAAGACCCCGCCGTTTTCAAGGCAACTCATGCCTTGCTGCTGCGCCTCTTGGCAGAGGGCAAAGCAACGGGGATGCGGATTGACCACCCGGACGGTCTGCGCGACCCCGCAGGCTATTTCCGGCAACTCCAAACGCGCTATGTAATCGAGCGGGTCCGCGCCCGCGTTCTCGCCGACGAACTCCCGGAGGATGCCGCGCAATTCGAGGAAGATATCGAGGAACGGCTCACGAACGAATGGGGCGACGCCGACACCGCCGCATGGCCGCTCTATGTCGTCGCGGAAAAAATCCTCGCGGAGGACGAACCGCTGCCGCCCTCGTGGGCAATCGCGGGGACGACGGGATACGATTTCCTCAACGAAATGAACGGTATCTTTGTCCGCACTGAGAGCAAAGAAGCCTTCGACCGCATCTTCACGCAGTTCGCGGGGGAGCCGCTCAACTTCCGCAACCTGACGAACCGCACAAAAAAGATGATTATGCTCGTCTCTTTGGCGAGCGAGATCAACGCCCTCGCCTATCAGTTGGAGCGCATCGCGGAGCGCAGTCGCGCCTACCGCGATTTCACGCTCAACAGCCTCACCTTCGCGCTGCGCGAAGTGATCGCGTGCCTGCCCGTCTACCGCACCTACACCACCGAGACGACCGACCACGCCTCCGACGCAGATGCGCGATATGTTGAAGAAGCTGTAGCGGAAGCGAAGCAGCGCAACCCGCGCACCGCCACCAGTATCTTCGATTTCCTGCGCGATACGCTGCTGCTGCGAAACCGGGGCGCGTTTCGCTCCGACGATCATCCCGCGCTGCTCGCGTTCGTGCTCAAATGGCAACAGGTTACGGGGCCGGTGATGGCGAAGGGCGTCGAAGACACGGCGTTTTATGTGTACAATCGCCTCGTATCGCTCAACGAGGTCGGTGGGCATCCGTCGCACTTCGGGCATTCCGTCGCGGCATTCCACACCCAGAATGCGAACCGCCGCGCCCGATGGCAGCATTCAATGATCGCCAGCGCAACGCACGACACCAAGCGTGGCGAGGATACCCGCGCCCGTATCAATGTCCTCTCCGAGATGCCGGACGAGTGGGATACCGCGTTGACACACTGGGGCGCACTCAATGCCCCGAAGAAAGCACTGGCGCAAGGCGAACCCGCCCCCGACCGCAAAGACGAATATCTGCTGTATCAAATTATGCTCGGCACATGGCCGACTACCCCGATGGATGCGGACGCCCTCGCAATCTATCGCGCCCGCGTTGCGGAGTATATGCTCAAGGCGATCAAAGAGGCGAAAGCCCACACAAGCTGGGTCAACCCGAACGATGAATACGACCGTGCAACGGGGGAATTCGTCGCCCGCCTGCTCCCGGACGACCCTACAGATTTCTTCCTTGCTGACTTCGCAGCATTTGCGGCGAAAATCGCGGGACATGGGCAGTGGAACTCGCTGTCACAGACGCTGCTCAAACTCACCGCCCCCGGCGTGCCGGACATTTATCAGGGAACCGAACTGTGGGACTTCTCACTCGTAGATCCCG
This sequence comes from Thermomicrobiales bacterium, assembly GCA_038230615.1. GTDB lineage: Bacteria > Chloroflexota > Chloroflexia > Thermomicrobiales > JALYUS01 > JBBRMX01. Next base: position 10,665 of record JBBRMX010000035.1, read on the forward strand.
ATAACCGCCGCCCGGTGGATTATGACTACCGTACCCGCTCCCTCGATGATCTCGCACGGCAGACCGAGAGCGACGATGCCCGCGCCGCACTTGCACGCGCCCTCGTGGAGACCAGTGCGGACGGCTGCATTAAACTGTATCTGACACACGCCGCACTCGCCCATCGCCGCGCCCATCCCGCCCTTTTTGCGGCGGGGGATTACACGCCCCTCGACGCAACAGGCGCGAAGGCAGCACATCTCTGCGCCTATGCCCGTACCCACGGCGACGAAACGATGCTTGTCATCGTACCGCGTCTCACCGTGGGGCTGACAGGGAGCGACGATGCGCCGCCTGTTGGTTCGGTGTGGGCAAAGACGCGCCTTATCGTGCCGGAATCGCTGGCGGGCGCGACCTTCCGCAACATCTTGACGGGCGAAATCATCGCGCCTACTGTTGCGGGAAGCATCGCGGGGCTGTCTGTGGCGGCGGCACTCGCGCACTTCCCCGTCGCCCTCCTTGAACGAGTGGACACGGTAGGGGATGCGGGCGCAGCAGTGTAGTACGACAGGAGGCGACTGACGATGCGTATGCGCCGGTGGTTGATCGTATTCGGTGCGCTGCTCCTCGCGCTACCTGCGGGAGGGATAGCAGCGCAAAGCATCTCCGGTGACCCCGGCGCGGCAGCAGTTGCGTCGCTCGGCAGCATGTACATCGTAGAATCCGTGCAGCAACTCGACCTCGACGGCGACGGCACTGCCGAGGCACTCGTCGTACTGAACAGCCGCAACCGCCCCGGCGTCGGGCCGATTGAGGGTGGGCAAGTCGCCGTACTACTTGCGCGACGCGGGAGCGATTGGGATGTCGTTTTCCATACCGTCGCAGGGAAATCTACCGTTGCGGACATCCATGGGTATGCGCGAAACTCGCTGCATCCCGGCTTTATTACCGCCAGTTATCACCAGTGCGGCGCGAACTGCAACGGCGGCGAGCATTATGTACTCCGCTTTGATGGCCCCGATACTCCGCCTGCGCTCGTGCTTAACGGCGGCGATGACCGGGCGAACATTACCGCCGACCCGACATTCGGTATGGTGCTTCTCTCCGGTCCGGTGTATCGCGTACAGGATGCACGCTGCTGCCCTACTTATCACGTTGACCGCCGCTGGTCGTGGCAAAATGCCGCACTGATGGATACCGGCACCCAGTTCCGTGCGAACACGCCGGACAACCCCCTCGCCGCAGACTGGTTCCTCGCGGGCGGCGCAAATCTCGTTCCCGTGCTTCAGCCGCTTGTCCGGCAATCTGCGGACCCGCAACGTATCGGGCAGCTATTCGCCCCCACATTCACGGTCACCGATTTGGCGGGGACAACCTGCACCGCCCCCGGCACGGAGGCGGCAGTCGCGCTGTTGAGCATCCCGAACCACTATCTCGGTGCGCTCTGGCATACCGATAGCGGCTACCGTGTCGCTCTTGGTGCCGTACAGGAGCGGGGAGCGACCGCCGTGCAGAAGACGGCGAGCGGTTGCACGTTCGGCGGCGCAGGCATCGGCGGGTACGTCCTGACGATCAACGGGAGCAGCAGCGACGCGATTATCGTCTCCGCGCAAGCGGTGCCAGACGCCTATGCCGCTGCCCCGGACGATGCGGTTATACCGCCGGTGGATTAGGGAATGCTGCTTAGACCGGGTGCGCCGCGAACCACGCCGCCAATGTGTCTATCGCGTTCGTCCCACAGGCACGGAACATACCCTCGGTGTCCCCCGCGATATGTGGCGTGAGGAACACATTCGGCAACGCACGAAGCGGGTCATCGAGCGGGAGCGGCTCGGTATCGTATACATCAATGAACGCGGTGAACCGCCCGCCGCGCAGCGCGTCCACGAGTGCAGCAGTATCGTAGAGCGCACTCCGCGCCGAATTGATAAAGACTGCGCCCTCGCGGAGCAATGCGAACTCCGGTGCGCCAAGCATTCCCCGCGTGGCATCCGCCACCGCCATATGGAGCGAGACGACATCCGCAGTGCGGAGCAATTCGTCCAGTCCCACCCTTCGCACACCGAGGGCGGCAGCGTCTGCATCGGACAAAAACGGGTCGTAGGCGATTACCGACGCGCCGAGTAATCGGAAGTGCGGCGTCACCGCCCGCCCGATACGCCCGACACCGATCAGCCCGACCGTGCATTCGCTGAACAATTTCGCCCGACGCCGTCCCGGTTCCGCCCACGATTCGCCCGCCTTCAGCCGCCGGTCGAACTCCGGCAACCGCCGCACGCCCATCAACGCGGACGCAACGACCCATTCCACGACCGCATCGGTACACGGCTCCGATGCATCGAGGACGGTGACGCCCGCTTCCCGCCACGCTGCCGCTGCCGGGTTATGGATCGAGTGCCACCAATGCCCCACTGCCGCCACACGCACATCGGGCGACCGTTCCAGCACCGCCGCCGTGATTTCGCCCGCCCCGAAGCCGTTGAGCGACAGGATGCCGTCTGCATCGCGCAGTCTCTCCACAAGTTCGTCCGGCATCATGGGTATAGTACGGTTACCGTCGTCCACCACATTTGCCCACGACGCGAGGAGGGCGCGGTTCGCGTCGTCCATGTAAAGGGGATACCATTCCGCGATACGATGCACGTAAATCCGTGGTTTTGCCATCTGCCCCACTCCCTTCCGTCCCCTGCTGCCACGATTATATAGGCATTGTATCTGCATAACCGAATGGTCTGCGTCCTTTTGTGAAGCAGATTCGGAAGCAGATAGTGCGTATCTTCCTACGCCGGTATTCCCGCCAGTTGCGCCGCGAGTTCGAGCGCGTCGGTCGGCCAGTAACGGCGGGGGCGCGGTTTCTGCACACCCGCCGCGCCAGTTTCCGGGCGACACGCGAGCACGGCATCGCGCCATTGCGCGGGGATAGCATCTACACCGTGCAACGCGCCGAGCAATGCCCCGGCAATCGCGCCGTTCGTGTCCGTATCGCCGCCCGCCATCACCGTCGCAACTACGCCCGCCTCGAACGACGGCGCGTGCAATGCCTGATACCACGCATTCTGTACCGCCAGCGGGACATGCCCCATATTCATTGCGTAATTGGCGGGGGGTGCGGTGCGGGCGTCCCGCAATGCCCGCGAGACTGACGGGCTTGCGCCGCGTGCAGCGTCCCATGTCGTTGCCACTGCATATGCAGCTTCCGCGCTCAACCCGTCGCGGATGACTGCTGCCAGTGCCACGACGAACGACGCCGATGCATCCTGACAAACACGGTTCGGGTGCGTCAGTGTTGTGTCACGTCGTGCGATGTCGTCCAGCGCAGCGGCAGGGAGCATATGCCCCCAGATCGCCAGCGGGCTGTGGCGCATCAGTGCGCCGTTCGCCTCGCTCTTGGTATCCGCGAGTTTGCGGGCGGCGGTAGCGGCACTCGCACCGTTCTTGCGGGCGCGAGACATCGCGCTCATCGCAATGCGCGTTGTGCTGCCGATGTCGAAGGGTGGGCTGTCGTACCAGTCCGCATATGCCACTGCGACCCGCTCATCGTCGTAGGTTCCCGTTCGTACGAGGGAGCGTGCGAGTTCCAGCGCGAGTTCGCTGTCGTCGGTCGGTTGCCCCGGCAGTGTCCCCCAGACCGGGCTACCGATCATCTCATGTAACCCATGCGGGTATCGTGCCGCGATCTGCCCCGCTGGTTTGAACTCTACGATGCTGCCAAGCGCATCGCCTGTGAGTTGCCCGAACCAGCATCCCTGTGCGCGTGATCGTAATCCGTCGTCTGCCATCGCGTTCTCCGATCTGTGTTGTTCGCGTACGCTGCATAGTATGACGGAAATCGCACAAACATGGGTGGGGCAAGATTTGCGAAATCTTGCCCCACCCATGTTTATCCGAATGACAGCGGGAGAAATTGCCCGCAGGTCTCAGCCTGCCCCCAACCGGCGCGGCAGGAAGTCCGGCGCAGGCAGCAGCGGCATGGGTGCGGATGGAGCAGGTGCGGAGGTCGGCATTACGATAGTCGGTACTGCGGTCGCCGCAGGCACGAGCGCGGGCGCGGGCAAGGCAGGCGCACCAGCAAGGTCCCACTCGACGCTACCTGCATTCCTGCCGCCGATCAACACGGTACGTGGCGGCACAATCGTGCCGTCCGGCAAATCGGATTCCTGCACGAAACTACGCTCCCCGATCACGCAATTGTTCCCTGCCCGGGAGCGGAAGAAGACCGCGCCATCGCCCAGTTTGAAGTTATCGCCCGAAATCGTCGTGTCCTTGTAGGGGGTCGGACCGCCATGTACAAGGCTGTGCGTGCCGTACGTGCCGCCGTTGCCGAGTTGGATATTGGTATGTTCGAGGGCGTGAAAGGTCGTGTTGTTGCCGAGGCTCTGCACGCTCCCGACGGCGAATTTTTCGCCCTCATCGGCACGAAGGCTGACTTGCACACCCATCACACGGCTGAGTGTTGCTTGGTCATCGCGCAAATCCACGCCGCCGATGATGCGGTTCGGAAATTGCGGATCGCGGGTCTCTTTCCCGGCAAGACGCGGCAGATCGCGCGTCGGATTGAACGCTGTGTTTCCGGGGTCGTAGTTGATGCCGCGCACATTCGTTGCATCCTCGGCAGCAAGTTTTGTGTACTCCCGTGCGAAGGCAACATTCACTTCGATTACGCCATTCATGAATTCGCGGTCGCCCTGTACAAGCGGGGCGGTTTTTGCCATCACTTCGGCATTGGACGCGATGTTTTTCCCCGGCAGCACCTTGCGTCCGGAGGGAATCGTCACACCGGGCGCGACCCGTGCAAGGTGCGTCACCATTGCATCCTTCTCAACAATCGCGCCGTCCACCTCGGAATTGAAGCCGACGAACGACGGGCAACCGTGTGCGGTATCCGGGCAGGTGCCAGTCATGCCGATCTTGCTGTTGCCCTTCACTGTCGAGCCGTGTGCGAGAATCGCCATCTCTCCGAGTGCAATCGCGCCGTTCGTCGCGTCCACGACAACGCTGTCCTGCACATTGCTTTCGTTGCCGATGGTGATACTATGCGCCGCGTCGGTTCCCGCACGCAGTACCGCAAAGGGTCCCACATAGTCGAGGCTGCCGAACTGGACAGACGCACGATTCACGAGCGTCACTGTTGGGTCGAGAAATGTGGGTTCCGTTGCTGCTGTCGCCGCGTCTACCGACATCGCCAGTATTCCCGCCAGCAACACGCCGACCAATGCCAGTGTCCCCGCAACTGTCCATTGCCGGAACCACTCCCGTTTGTCCATGATGCGTTCCTTCCTTACCCACCACACAAAACCGTCCTGTCGGCTTCTCCGCTGTGGCAGTATACTCACGCATAGAAGGGGAAGCAACAATATAATGTGCGACTTTATTCGTCTATCTAAAAATTTTTACTCTGCCTTGTTTTGCGGATCGGTGGTGCTTGCGCTTGCCGGATGCGGGACGCAGGAACCGCCACGCAGTGTGCAGCCACCCGTCGGCGGGCTGACAGCGACACTGGAAGACACGGTGCGTGATCTCCCCGGCGACCGTATCGCATGGGCGACGTACTGGACGCTCTGCTGGTCGCCGTATCCCGGCGCACGCGCGTACCAAATCCAGACTGTCACAGGCGAAGGCGCGTCCGCGAAATTGCGGCAGCAGCGGGACACCTGCCTACGAATCGAGGCGGCGAAAGGCGAGAATGCCCGCACGGATGGCTTGGTGAACCGTGATCTGCTCCTACAGCTACAGACCGGGCAACTTGCCTATAAGGTGCGTGCTGTCCTCGATGACACGACGGTCAGCGAATGGTCTGCGAGCGCGGCAGTGGGGCAAACCGCGCCGTGAGCAAAAAGAATTCCCCTGTGCCGCTTTCCTTTCGGGAAGGCGGCGCAGAGGAAAGTGGCGTAGGACAGTAGGCGTTATGCCTTCGGGCGCACCGCGTCCATGGTGATCGCGGGGGTGTCTGCCTCGCGCACCTTACGGTTGAATGCGGGCAAATCCGCCTCGGTGATGTCATCCAAAAGCCGCAGTTGCGCGGTGATGCGCTTGTCGAGGTCCGCGAAGACTTCGCGGGTCTGCTGCGGCGGTGCGCCATCCGCCTGCCCGACGAACGAGGCAAGGAATGCCAGTTTCGCATTGAGCGCGATGGGGAACTGACGCGGGTCGTCCGCCTTTGCTTGAATGAGCATATCCTCCACCCCCTGCGCCTTCTCGCGCAGTGATTTCGCGGCATCACGCAGGTCACTATGCCCGTTGTCTGTAAGCCGCTTTTCCCACGCCGCCGCCTGTGCGCGGATCGTCCGCAGGGTGAGAATACCCGTCTGCGTCTCGCTCAGTTTGTCGCGGATTGCCAAGAGAAAATCGCGCTGTGCCTCAAGGTCTGCTTGCGTCGCCGCAAGGCGCGGGTCGGGCAGCACCGCGAAGGTTGCCATCTGTGCCGTGTCGCCCGTAGTGAGCGTGGCAGTGTAGGTTCCCGGCACCGCGAGCGGTCCTGCCAGTGCCTCGGACGTCGCGCTGTCGCCTTCTACCTTGATGGCATCGGGGTAGCGCAGGTTCCACACAAAGCGGTTCAGCCCTGCCGCAGCCGGGATAAACGGCCCCTGATTCTCCGGCACATCCTGCCCTTCGTCTCCCTCGCCACCTGTTGCGGCGGCAGTGTCGCCCGTTGGGGTGGGCTTCTCCGCTTTGCTCGAAAAGGTGCGAATGACCGCACCGTTCGCATCTTTGAAAGTGAGCAAGACGGGTTTCGCAGGCTTCTCCGCGAGGTAATACGAGACGATTACACCGTCCGGCGGATTCTCGCCGACATTGATATACTGCTCGGTCACGGTGCCGTCGGGTGCGGTGTGCTTCCTGTACGTAATCACGAGCGTTCCCGCCATGCGGTAACTCATTGCGGGGCCGGGGTCTGCGCCGAAGCCTTTATACGCTTTCAGCCGTAAGGTGTCGCGTGGGGTGAACAGGTGCGCGGCGGTACCGTCCCCGATGCCCGCCGCCAACTCGCGTACTGGCGAGAGATCGTCCAGAATCCAGAACGACCGCCCGTGCGTCGCCGCAATCAGATCGCTACCCTCGATGAGCAGATCATGCACCGGCACATTGGGCAGGTTGCCCGCAAGTGGCTGCCACCGCCCGCCGTCGTCGAACGAGACGAAGACGCCCGTCTCGGTGCCGCAGTAGAGCAGCCCACGCCGCGCCGGGTCTTCGCGCACCACGCGGGTGATCGCATCGGCGGGCAAGCCGCTGTTGATGATCGTCCACGTCTGCCCGTAATCGTTCGTCTTGAACAGCATCGGACGGTACTGGTCGAGTTTGTAGCGCGTCGCAGCAATATAGACCGTTCCCGCGTCGTGCGGCGACGGCTCGATCATGCTCACGAGCGTCCACTCCGGCAGGTCTTCCGGCGTGACATTCTGCCACGTCTTCGCACCGTCGCGGCTGAGGTGAATCAATCCGTCGTCCGATCCCGCCCAGAAGACACCCGCCTCGTGTGCCGATTCTACGAAGGCGAAAATCGTGCCATAGACTTCCGCACCCGTGTTGTCCCGCGTGATCGGGCCGCCAGACGGCTCCATCTTCGTGGTGTCGTTGCGTGTCAGGTCAGGTGAGACGACCTCCCACGATTGCCCTTCGTCCCGCGAGCGATGCACCACGTTGGAGGTGACATAGAGCGCGTCGGTGTCGTGCGGCGAAAACATGATCGGGAATGTCCACTGGAAGCGGTACTTGAGTTCTTTCGCTCCATTACCCATGCCCGCGACATCGGGCCAGACAGTGATATTGCGCTTCTGCCCCGTCGCATGGTCGTAACGGATAAGCCGCCCATTGCCGAAACCGCTGCCGATTGCGCCACCGAAGATGACCTGCGGGTTCTTGGGGTGGACGGCGATATACCCGCTCTCCCCGCCGCCCGGTTCCCACTGCTCCAACTCCGTGATCGCGCCGTGCGGCGAGAAACTCGGCAGTGAAAGGGCGGTGTTGTCCTGCTGGCTCCCGAACAGGCGATATGGCGTCTGCTTATCCGTAATGACATGATAAAACTGCGCCGTCGGCTGGTTGTAGAGCGTGCTCCACGACAATCCGCCGTTGTAGGTCACAGTCGCGCCGCCGTCGTTGCCCTCGATCATCCGCTTCGGGTTCGTCGGGTCAATCCACAGATCGTGGTTGTCGCCGTGTGGCGTCGGGAACGAGACGAAGTTTTTGCCGCCATCGGTGCTCTTGAATGCGCCGCCGTTGAGAATGTAGACCGTGTCCGCATTTTGCGGGTCAGCGAAGATGTGCATGTAATACCACGCCCGCCAGCGCAACGGGCCTTGCTCGCTCTGGCGTTGCCATGTCGCGCCGCCATCATCGGAGCGGAAGACCGCACCATCTTCGGACTCGACCAATGCCCAAACGCGCCCGGATTGCGCGGGCGAAACTGCGACGCCAATCTTGCCGATAATCCCCGTCGGCAAGCCGGGGTTGCGCGTGATCTCTGCCCATGTCTCGCCGCCGTCGGTAGACTTAAAAAGCCCGCTCCCCTCGCCACCGCTCGTCAGGCTCCAGAAATTGCGCCGCATTTCCCAAAGGGAGGCATAGAGGATGCGCGGGTTGTGGGGGTCAATGGAGAGATCAATCGCGCCCGCGTCCGCCGAGCGGTAGAGCACCTTGCGCCATGTTGCGCCACCATCGGTGGTCTTGTAAATGCCGCGCTCCTCGTTCGGGCCGAAGGGATGACCGAGCGCAGCAACCCAGACCGTATTGGGGTCGGTCGGGTGGATGCGAATACGCCCGATATGCCGCGTCTCCGCAAGCCCCACATTGCGCCACGATGCGCCGCCGTCGGTAGATTTGTAGACGCCGTCGCCGTGCGAAACATTGCCGCGCACTGCCGTCTCGCCCGTGCCAATGTAGAGCACATTCGGGTCCGACGGCGCGACCTGAATCGCCCCGACCGCCGAGACATTGAGGTAGCCGTCCGAGCAGTTTTCCCAGTTCGTGCCGCCATCGGTGGTTTTCCAGACACCACCCGCGCACGCCCCGAACCAATACGTCATCGGGTCTGCGGCATGTCCCGTGACCGCAACCACGCGCCCGCCCCGGTGCGGCCCGATGCACCGCCACACCAGCGACCCACGCACCGCACTATCTACTGTCGTTGTCGTTGTCATCTCCGTTGCCATTGTCACACCTCCAATAAGGGGAAGTAAACGAGATTCTTGCTCCATACTGCGTGTGCTACACATTGCGCCGTGACGCTGCCGGACACTCAGTACTCGGCAC
>JBBRMX010000036.1:0-19554 GCA_038230615.1 Thermomicrobiales bacterium
CCAAGTGCGAGTAGCAGGGTGAAGAAGGCGTAATTACTCTCGTAGCAGGTGCCGCCAATACCGTGCGACTGTGCGCCCGCCCAGAAATCGTGTGGCCATTGGGGGCGACCGCTCGTTTGGTCGCGGGTAGCGCGGCGGACGATGCGCGAGGCACTCTCCCACGGCACCCGGCGAGTGTACGCTGTGACAAGATCGTGCAGCAATCGTTCCGTCGGCGGTGCGGCGGCGATACCGAGATGCGCCAGTGCCACCCCGGTTGTCGTCGCGGAAAGGGGCGGGACGATCACGTAGAATGCCCGTTCGGACCGGAGGGGCGGCGGTCTGCAAGTTGGCGCAGCAAGAAGCCGACATTTTGCGGGCGTTCCGCGAGGCGGCGCATGAAGTACGGATACCACGCATCCCCGAAGGGCATATAAATGCGTACCGGTGTCCCCTTGCGGGCGATCTCGCGGGCGAGGTCTTCGCGCACACCGTAGAGAAACTGCACCTCGTACGCCGCGCCGAACTGCTGCGCGATCTGCGCCGCGCCGCCGAGCAACACATCGTCGTGCGTTGCTACCGCCGGGGCGCGGCTTTTCGCCAGCAGCGGGCCGAGAAGTGCCAGATATGCCCGTCGCACCGGTTCCTTGCCCTGATACGCCCGCGTGTCCGGTTCCTGATAGGCACCTTTGACGAGACGCACGCGCACATCGTTCTCGATTGCCCACTGCAAAATGGCGGGAGCGCGATGCAGCATCGCCTGTACCACGATGCCGGGGTCGCCACCCCGCCCTTTCGATGCCTCTATGAGCCGCAGCGTTGCGTCAACCGTAGCGGATTCTTCCATATCTACACGCAATTTGTGTCCGTATCGCTCCGCGTCCTCACACAGCGCGAACAGCGATTCTTGTGCCAGCGATTCGCGGATGCTCAGACCCAGTTGGGAGAGTTTGACGGAGAAATGTGATGCGGCGGGCGCGGCGGCAAAGTATTCGCGGTACTGCGCGATCATCGTCCGCACGGCGGATTCGTCTGTCACCGCCTCGCCGAGATGGTCGTAGGTGACGCGCAAGCCGCTCGCGCCGAGGCGGTCTGCGGCGGCACGGGCGGCGGCGAAGGTCTCGCCCGCCACGAAGCGTGACACGAGCGGTTGCGTCAGCGGCGAGGAGCGAATCAGTTGCTCCGCTTGCGGGTTGCGGGACGCGGAAATGAGAAGCGCACGCAGCGCGGTGTCAACCATCGGGGTTCGTCCTTTCGCGGTGTGGCGGCGCACATGCATCCGTGCCGCTTCCGGTGCCACCGTTTCGCCAGTATAGCGCACGTTCCGCGCCATGCCGCGCGCTGCCGGGGCATGGTAAACTCCGTATGATACAAGGAGCGATGCACGATGAGCCACTGCGAGATACAACGCGAGATGCAACCGCTGCTCCCCGCCCCCGCCGAAGTCCGTGCAAATGTGCGCGACGCAATCACCGCGATGCGCTGCGAAGACCATGCCCGCTAACGGTCTTGCTCCTCTCGCCATCCCTGCACCGCGCCGCTGCGGGTGGGAAGGCACCGACCCGTTGATGATCGCGTACCACGACGACGAATGGGGCATTCCCTGCCACGATGACGACGCGCTGTACGAGCGGCTGATGCTGGAATGTTTTCAAGCGGGGCTGTCGTGGCAGACGATCCTCCGCAAGCGCGAGAACTTTCGCCGTGCCTTCGATGGGTGGGATGTGCGCCGGGTCGCGCAGTACGGCGCGAACGACACCGCACGGCTCCTGAGTGATGCCGGGATCGTTCGCAACCGCCTGAAAGTAGCGGCGGCGGCGACGAATGCCCGCGCGTTTCTCGGCGTACAGGACGACTGCGGCACCTTCGACGACTACCTATGGGGCTTTGTGGGCGGTGCGCCGCTCATACAGCCGGTGCCGCGCACCCCCGCCGATGTACGGGCGTTCACCCCGGAATCGGACGCGCTTTCCCGCGATCTCAAGCGGCGCGGCTTTACCTTCGTCGGCACCACGATCTGCTACGCCTTGATGCAGAGCGTCGGCATGGTCAACGATCACCTTGCGGGCTGCTTCCGCGCCGCTTCCCCCGATGCCGAACCCGCCGACGCTTAGACGCGACCCGGAACGAAGCCAGCCGCCCGGTTAGCGGCGAGAAGGCACAGGCACAATCCCCGGTCCTGTCGTGGGTGCGGTCAGGCGCGGCAGCGCGGCGTCTGGCGTCGCCCCCGGCACAGGTGCGGTGGAGCGAGAGGTCTGCGGTACGGGGTCAATCGTCGAGGTGCAACCCGGACCCGGGACACTGACGGCGTTGCTCACGTCCGATTCGATGGTGTTACGAACGGCGACGAGCGTGTAGCGGTTCGGTGCGTTCGGCAAAGGGGTGATATCGGTGAAACGGCGAGCGGTGGCGGACATGTCCGCGATCAGCGTGCCATTGCGGGAGAGGCGATAACTATCGGCGGGGCTGGTGATGGCAGACCATGTGAGCGTGACCCCGGCGCACGACGCGCTCGGTGCCGCGAGATCGTGCGGCGCGTCGGGCGGCACGACAAAGGTTTGTGCGTCCGTCCACGCAGTTTCGATGCCGAGGAGACGCCCCTTCACGCGCCATGTATACACCATCCCGTGCGTGGCGGGGTCGGTGAACAGTGCGGCGAGGTTATAGGTGGTTCCGGTCTGCCAGCCGAACGCGGTCGTACCCTGCGGCCCGGTGATTTCGCCCGCGTACTCGGTGCTGAAACCAGTCCAACTAAGCGTGCCGGGGCTGGCGGCGGGGAGGCGGACACCGCCCTGCGGGGCAAGCACGACAGGCAATACGAGGCTGTCGCTGATGATAATCGTGGCGGCGGTGCTGGTGAGTGCCGTGACCGCAACGGTGACATTCACACCCGCAGTGGGACCGATAGCAGTATAGGTGCTGCCCACGAGGAACCTCGCGCCCGCGTAGCCGTCGGTTCCCTGCACCCACGCGGGATTGATGCGCGTGGTATCCACATCATTGATGATGACAGCGGTGCCGGGGAGTTTCTTGTCAATGTTGTTGAGGCTGCCGATATTGCGGCGCAGTTCGACGGTGGTAAAGCGCGTGGTGGACCCCGCCTGCGGAATCACCGCGATGAGATTGAACGGCGTCGCGCCGTCGTCGAGCGGGCCGAGGGTAATAGTGTGGTTGCCGCCTGCATACACGGAGCGTTGCGCGTCGGGAATCCAGCCGAGCAGGTCTTTGTCGTACGCGATCTGCGATTGACCGAGACAACCGTAGGTGGGGCTGGTATTCGCGGCGCAGTTATACCAGGTGTCGCTCATCACATCCCACGCGCTTTTATAGGTAGTGCCGGAGGGGTTGCCGGAATGGGACAGCCCGAAGGCGTGACCCATCTCGTGCGCCAGCACGGTTTGTGCTGCGTAGCCCCACGGTGGCATCCATGTGGTGCCGTACAGTTTCGTTTGCCCATCGCGGGTAATGTAGTACGAGCCACCCCACGCATACGAACCGACGGGGGCGTTATACATCATGTTGATGCCGACATAATCGGGGAAAAAGACATCGTTGTCCGCAACGCCCGTGCAGTCGTTCGTCATCCGACTGCGGTCTATATCGCCAGTGGTAGTGGTGTAATACGCCTTGTTCTGCGGCAGGGTATACCACCCCACAATGCGCGACCCCGCGAGGTTGATGTTGTTGTACGAGGTCTGCCGCCAGAAGGCATCGAGACCGGGCCACGCGGCACTGAACAGCCCGTCGAAGTAGGCGGGCGGGTTCGGCTCGGTGGCGACATCTGCGAATTTGCAGAGGATCGTAATGTATTGCTGCGCCCCCGTGAGATGCTTGCGCGTGTAATTGCGGGTGATCGCGGGGGTAATGCTGGCGACAATCAGCGGGGGCGGCGTGCCTGCCTGCTGCGGCGTTGTCCCGGCGATGCCGGTGAGAGTGACGCGCTGGCGTTCTAACGCGACGAGACCGCCCGCCGCCTCGATGGTGGCATCATCTACCACAAGGGGCGTGATGGTGCCGCTCGCCTCACCGAGAGAATACTGCATCTGCATTGCGGCACCGGAGCCGGGTTGCGGGTCGCCGTGGACAGCAAGAAAATCGCCAGTGCGGGTAATGAGGGCATTCGGGGTGGGGGTTGCTGCGCCCGCGCCCCCGGCGATGATGCCTGCGGTAAGCAGCGCAAGCATCATCGCCGCGATGCCCCGCATCCCGATTCGCCGCCCCTTGGTCATCACTGCCGCTCCCATATCCTCGTGGATCGCCCCGTCTCGCGTCGTTTTCGCGCCGCATCATTCTAGCAGGGAAGTGTATTTTTGTATCGTACGCGCCGCAGATCGGAAACGAAGTCTGCCGTTAATCCGCTGCAACTGCCGCAGATTGCGCGACGGCGGCGAGGCTCGCTTCCATCTTGCTCGTCATTTCGGTGATGCCGGCGGCGTCAATCGTCAGCGGCGGTGCGAACACGACGAAGTTCTTGCCGATACGGGCGAGCAAACCGCGTTCCCGCGCCGCCCGTTCCACCGCGCCGCCCGGTGCGGAGCCGTACACGGCGGGATCGAGATCGAAGCCTTGCAATAGCCCTGCGCCCCGCGCTGCCCGAATGCCGGGAACGCGCCCCGCCATCGCGCCGATCTGTTGGCGCAAGAGGTCGCCCATCGCGGCGGCATTGGCGACGAGGCCTTGCTCGCGCATCAATTGCAACACCGCCAGCCCTGCCGCCGCTGCGATCGGGTTGCCGCCGTACGTGTGGCCGTGATGGAACTCGCGGCGGTCTTCGGGGGTGCCGATGAATGCCGCCTGCACTTTGTCGGTGACGAGCACGGCGGCGAGCGGGGAATACCCGCCGCTCATCCCCTTGCCGCAGCAGAGCAAATCCGGCACGACGCCGTAGTAATCCGCGCCGAAATCGGTGCCGAGCCGCCCGAAGCCAGTGATGATCTCGTCGAGGATCAGCAGCACATTATATTTGTCGCACAGAGCGCGGAGCATGGCGAGGTATTCGATGGGCGGCACCGTAAACCCCGCGCCGTTGACGCTCATCGGTTCGACAATGATTGCGGCGATGGTGTCCGGGTCTTCCGCGAGAATCGTGCGCTCGAAATGGCGGGCGCAGGTGAAGAGGTCGTGGGCGCGGCACTGTTCGAGCGTGTGGTCGTAGGGGCAGGCATTGCAGGTGGGCGGGTGGACATGTAGAAAGCCCGCAACGAGCGGCTCGAAGATGCTCTTGCGCTCCCACGCCCCCGATGCGGAGAGTGCGCCCATCGTTGCGCCGTGATATGCACCGTAGCGGGCGAGAATCTTGAATTTGCGCGGGCTGCCGGTCTGGGCGTGATACTGCCGTGCCATCTTCATTGCCGCCTCGGTCGCCTCGGAGCCGCCGGAAAGTAGCTTGACTGCGCCGAATTTCCCTCCTGCGAACCGCAGCACTTCCCGCGTCAGTTCCAGCGCGACGGGGTTCGTTCCCGCGAGAGGGGGCGCGAAGGCGAGCGTGTGCAGTTGCTCGGTGATCGCCCCGATGACGGCGCGGTTCCGATGCCCCACCGAATTGACGAAGACGCCGGACAGCCCGTCAAAATACCGTGTCCCTTCGTGGTCGGTGACGTGTAGCCCCTCGCCCTCGACGATCACGAAGGGGTCTTCCGCGAACGCCGCCATCTGCCGGAAATCGAGAATCTGTCGCGCGAGCAGGTCAGGTGTCACGAGATCGTCATACATGGGGACTCCCTTCGGTTGTCGGAGACTGCGGGATACATGATCGTGGGAAGGCATTGTGCGATGTGATCGTTCGTCGCTCAGCCCTCGTTTTCCCGTATCATGCCCGGATAGCGCAGGATCGTCTCGGCGTAGACGCGGGCGGCACGGACGAGATCGGAGACAGCGACATATTCATCGTCGGCGTGCGCGGTATTTCCGTTCGGGCCGTAACAAAGGGCGGGAATGCCGCTGCGGGCAATGATGTTCGCATCGGTCACGGATTTTGTCCCCGCGACGGGCAATGGTTCGCCCGTCACGGCGGCGTGTGCGGCGGCGAGGGCGGCGACGACGGGCGCATCGTCCGGCACGGTATAGCCAAGCCCATTGCCCGCAAGGGTATAGGTAATCGTCGCGCCCGTCTCCGCCGCAGTTGTCCCGACGATCTCCGCGAACTCCTCCTCGATCTCCGCCCACATTCGCATGGGGCCGAAACGACGAATGCCGACGATTCGCGCCTCAGTCGGTACGCGGTTGTAGAAATCGCCGCCGTGGATTTCGCCGATGAACAATGTTTCGGGACCAAGTAGCGGCAGATCGCCCTCTGCCGCGAGTGCGTGATGCCGCGCCCGTAGCCGCCCGCCGAGTACCAAGGCAACATCGAGGGGGTTGACCGTGCCGCCCGCCGCGTAATTTTCGTGGACGATTTCGCCGGGGCGGGTAATCGTAATCTCGAAGATCGCCTGCCCCTTGCCCGCGAGAATCTGGTGCTGCGCCGGGAAGCCCTCCGCAACGATGGCGGCATCGCCGAAGATGCCGTCCGCGACGAATTGTTGCAATCCCTCCATATGCCCGACGGGGGCTTCGTGGAGCGAGTGCGCCGCGACGATGAGTCTCCCCGCGAGCGGCACCGCCGCCTCTTTAAGAGCAAGCAATGCCTCGATGACCGCTGCCATCGCGCCTTTCATATCGTCGGTGCCGCGCCCGCGCACACGGTCGCCGTCGCGCATCGGCGCGTGGTGCGGGGCGTGAATCGTGTCGAGATGCCCGACGAGTGAGAGGGTTGGGCCATCGCCGCCGTGCCACACGCCGCGCACATTCGGTCCACCCGGAAGGCGGGTATCGGTCGTCACATCTATACCGATCTCGCGCAGCATCGCGGCATATCGCGCCGATACCGCGTCGCTGTCGCCGGTCGGGGAGGGGATGCGGGCGAGATCGAGCGTCCGCGCCGCCAGCCGTTCGCCGTCAATCCGCGCCGTGACCGCCGCAGCATACTCGGTGTGAGACACGAATGCCGCTCCTTTCGTTCAAGATCGTCCGGGATCATCGGTGTTTCGCGCACGATACCACGGATGCCGCCTGCGACGGAAGACGTATATGCAATGGCACGGTTTATGCGGAAAGCGCGTCGTGCGCGGAACGACTGGCACCCGGAGGAATACAGCGAACGAGGGCGAACGATGACCCATGTGATGATTCAGCAGGCGATGGGGTTTTATCTGGCGGCGGGGTTGAGTTTGACGATGCTTCCGGGTATCGTGATGGGCGGAAAGAATGTGCAGGCGATCCAACTGCGCCGCGTTGGTCAGGTGATCGTTTGCTTCAGCATGGTACTGTTGGCGGCACTGATGGCGCACGCCTTTTAGATCGTCCGCCCCGCCGCTCGTGCCGGGAGGTTGCTGCGATGCCCGACCTGATCGAATCCCGCCCGCTTCTCACTGGCTCAGATACTGACACCGACGGCGGCAAATGCCCCGTACCGGAATGGATGTTGCGCCCGCTGGCATTTGCGCTGCCGCTGCTACTTGTCGCAGGGGTGCTTCTTTTCGTGTTGCATCGCTGAGATGTGGGGAGACCTGTTCTCCCGTTGTTCCCTCTCGAATGACGAATGATTGCGCGATATGCGGGTGTTATACTGCGTTCATCATCGGTGTGCTCGGTATGCAGTGCGGGGCGCGGGGTGATGCCGTCCGTTTGCATCCATCCGCAGGGCAGTGCATGAATCGTTTTCCCTCGTATTGCAGGATAATCGCCCGCGTCGTCGCCGTGGTGCTGCTGGCTGGCGGGATGCTGACGGGCGCGATACTGCCCGTTGCAGCGCACGCGGTGCTGATCCAGACCGAGCCACCCGCGAACAGCACCCAGACGACTGCGCCAACGACTATTACCTTTTACTTCGATGCGCCGCCGCAGCCCGGGTACAGCAAAGTGACGGTGTTCGACACGCTGCAACGCCCGGTTGTGGAGATCAAAGACCCTGTGCCGGGGGACGACGCAAAAGTGCTGATTGCCGCCCTGCCGAAACTGAAGACGGACAGTTATGCGGTCGTCTGGCAGGTGCTTTCGCAAGACGGGCATGTCGCGAAAGGCGCATTTACCTTCAAGGTTGCGTTGCCGGGGGATGCGCCGCCACCGGAAGCCGTGGTGCCGCTCGGCGATGCCTCGAACAGCCCGCCGTTCTTGGATGTCGTATTGCGCGGAGTGCGGTATGCGGGGCTTGCCGCACTGGTCGGCGGGGTGGGCGTTCTGCTGCTCTGCTTCATCCCCGCGCTCGATATGCTGCCGGACGAGAGCCGCGCCCGCATCCGCATACTGCTCGATAAACGGGCGCAGCGATGGCTATTCGGGGCATTCGGGGCGGCATTGGCGGCGCATCTCGCGGTGCTGCTCGTGCAGGTGGCGCGGGTAAACGATCTGCCGCTGTTCGATACCGTGCGGTATCAGTTAATCTCCGGACTACTGAAGGAGACGACTTTCGGTGCGGTCTGGCGGGTGCAGGGAATTGCACTGCTCGTGCTTGGTGAGTGGCTGGTACTGCTCCCGTCAATGGGGCGGCTGCGTTTGCCCGGTGCTCGCTTCGGCGTGGTGGCGAACCCGCCCCGCCTCGCGGAGACCGCCGCCGCGCAGAACGACACACCGATTCCGCGTTGGGGGTGGGCAGGAGCATTTGCGGGCGGGTTGCTGCTGCTCGGCGCGACGGTGCTCGGCGGGCATACGATTGACATCACCGTGCATCCCGCCCTTGCGATGTTCGCGGATTGGGCGCATCTCAGCGCGATGAGTCTCTGGTTCGGCGGGATACTCCTGCTTGGCGGGGTTGCGCCCGCACTCTGGGCAGGGGTGGCGGCGCGAGAAAGCCGTGTCACCCTCGCCGCGATTATCGGTCGCTTCTCCACGCTGGCATTGTGGAGCATCGTTGTGGTGGTGGCGACGGGTATTTTCGCCACGACGCAGCACGTCACGCCGGAATCGCTCACTGGCACGACGTACGGGTATGTGCTGCTCGGCAAGATCGTGCTGGTCGCGGTGATCATCGCGGTTGCTGCGCTCAATCGCTTCGCGTTGCAGCCGCGTATTCAACGCGATCCCACTAGCGACGATGCCGCCCGCGCTACCGTGCGCCTCCTGCGGCTCGTATCGGGTGAAATCCTGCTCGGCATCGCCGTGATTGGCGCAACCGGGTTGCTGACACAACTGTCACATGTCATGCCGCGCCAAGCGGTAGCGCAATCCGTCGCGGCGGCATCCGCGCCGAAACCGCTGCTCTCTGATGTTGTCCCTGCCATCCCGACCTTTGAAGTAGACGGGGTGCGCGGGACGCTCGCGGTAGATTCCCACGGCGCGGATGTGGTTTTTGATGTCGCACTCGCGGATACGGCGGGTGCCCCGCGTACCGATGTGCAGCGTGTCACGCTCTGGCTGACGAGCGGCGACCGCGATGTCGGGCGGATCATCGTGCCGCTGGAACGCGCTCCGACGGGGCATTACTTCGCGGCGGGGCAGTATTTCGTGATCGGGCAGCACTGGTTGGCGCAGATCGTCGTACGCCGCGTGAATGTTGCGGAGGACGCGCAGTTGCCCTTCGCCCTTCAACCGCGCCCGATTCTGCCGTCCGATCAGGCAAAGACAAGTGCGTCCGCCTTCCCGTGGCCGCATTTCCAGCGACAAGGAGTTGCGGGGGGCGTGCTGGCGGCAGCGGGGCTGTGCGTTCTGCTGCTCGGTCGTGGCGGTATGACGCGGCAAGGGCGGTGGCTGCGGTACAGCGGGGTCGCGCTGCTTGTCGTCGGCATCGTCGTTATCGGGTGGTTTTCCACCATCGCCGCGGCGGTCTCGTAATGTTCACACAACGATAGACTACACATGCGCTCGCATCTATACGCCCAACAGAAAACGGATGGCACAAAATTGTGCCACCCGTTGTGCGTGCAAAGTTGGCGAACGGTCAGAGCAGGTAGACCACCGCGAAGACGATGATCCAGACAGCGTCCACGAAGTGCCAGTACATGGCGGCTGCTTCGACGGCGAAATGATGCTCTTTGTTGAATGTCTGCTTGAAGAACGAGCGAATCAGGCAGGCAAGCATAATCATGATGCCGACTGCGACGTGCGCCCCGTGGAACCCGGTGAGGGTAAAGAAGGTGCCACCGAAGACGCCCGTTTCGAGGGTGAACTTGGCGTGCGTGTACTCGTATGCCTGCCCGCCGAGAAAGATCAGCCCCAACGCGCTGGCGAGCACAAGTCCGATCTGCATACCCCGTCGGTCGCCGCGCCGGATCGCCATATGTGCGCCGTGCATCGGGATCGCGCTGAGCAGCAGGATACAGGTATTCACCATCGGGAAGAGCAGTTCGAGTTCCGGCACGCCCTCCGGGGGCCACTGTCCCGCCCGCACACGCAGATACAGATAGGCGACGATCAGGTTGGCAAAGAAGATCACCTCGGAGGCAATCATAAAGATCATCGCCCACCAGCCGATGCTTCGCCCCTGTCCCGCTACTTCGGGTTGGTGCGATGCACCGCGTGCAGTGTCGTGTACCGCTGCTTGTGATACCGCCATCGTGCGTTAGCTCTCTTTCTCGATCACGAAGGTATTCGCGGTGATCTGCTTCGGTTGCTCGGTGCGTGTGAGGTTCGGACCGGCGGGGGTCGTCTTGACATTGCCGACATTCTTCGCCTCTGCTTCGGTAATCGTCAGGTAGATCGCACCTTCTTCGATGTGGTCAATGAACGACCGGGCGAGGTAGCCGTAGCGTGTGGGAATCCAGCCCGCCCGCACGAGCGGCGAACTCTCCGAAGCGCGGGTGATGCGGCCGATGGTGCGCCCGTCGGTCGTGATGACCTGCGCACCATTGGCGATCTTGTCGTCCGCGTCGCCGCCACCCATTACGGGTACATTCGTCAGGGCGTTTGCGATGCTCTCGCTGCCCTCCGACCCCCACATGAAAATACAAGCGACCGTCAGCACCGCTCCAACGACGATCCAGATGCGGCTACCGAGCAGCCCGATCATCATGATCGTCACGGCGAAGGAGAGCAAAATCGGCCAGTAACTTGGGGGCGGAATGTGAATATGCTCATGTTCGCCGTGATGGTGTGCGGCATCGTAGGCATCGAACCCTTCCTCAGGGCTGATGAGGGCAATGTTGCCGGCTTCGGTTGACTTCGTCTCCACCGGGGCTTGCACATCCACGGCGGAACTGCCGTGGATGCGCCCGCTCTCGTCGTGTGTTTCGTCGTGCGTGTGGCTCATAGCTTCTGATTCCTCCGATAGACGGAAGGCGGGGTTTCATGTCCGCCTTCGCCCTCGAACCCGCGTCCTACGTCGTGCGTGCTGCGTATTTCAGTGTCCGCCGTGCATCCAGTCTTGGTCGTCCGGGTGCTTCAGATCCCACAGCGGGCGGCGGGAGCGCACGACGGGCGTACGGGCGAAGTTATATTCCGCAGGCGGCGAAGTCGTTGCCCATTCGAGTGTCCATGCATCCCACGGGTCCGCGCCTGCCCGTGTGCCTTTGACGAGCGACAGGATAGCATTGACGAGGAAGACTGCCACACCCGCCGCGATCATGAACGCGCCCACGGTAGAGATCAGGTTGTAGAGGTTCCAGCCGAGACCCTCGTGATACGTCCACTGGCGGCGCGGCATTCCGAGTAAGCCGAGCATGTGCATCGGGAAGAAGGTGAGATTCATGCCGAGGAAGATTAGCCAGAAGTTCCACATGCCGAGTTTCTCGGAGAGCATCCGACCGGTCATCTTGGGGAACCAGTAATACAAGGCGGCGAACAAACCGAGTGTCGAGCCACCGAAGAAGACGTAATGGATGTGCGCGACGACGTAATACGTGTCCGTCACTTGCCAGTCGAACGGCACGACCGCCAGTGAGACGCCCGACAGCCCGCCGATGGGGAACATCAAGAGGAAACTGACCGCGAACAGCAGTGGGGTGCTGACGACGATGCGCCCCGCCCAGAGCGTTGCGGTCCAGTTGAAGACCTTTACGGCAGTGGGGATAGCGATGAGAGTCGTGGAGGAGGCGAAGAAGGCGAGCGCGGCGGAAGGCAAGCCCGTATCGAACATGTGATGCGCCCACACAATGAACGAAAGGAAGCCAATCGCTACCGATGACCACGCGATGAAGATGTACCCGAAGATCGGCTTGCGCGAGAAGACGGGCAAGATTTCCGAGACCATCCCGAAGACGGGCAGAATGAGAATATAGACTTCGGGATGCCCGAATGCCCAGAAGAGGTGCTGCCACAGCAAGGGATCGCCACCCGCACCCGCCTTGAAGAAGTTCGTGCCGAAGTTACGATCCATCAGCAGGAAGACGGCGGCAGTCGTCAGGCTCGGCAGGGCGAAGACAAGCAGAAAACTCTGTACCATCGCAGTCCAGACAAAGAGCGGCAGTGTATTGAAGCGCATACCGGGGCAGCGCATCTTGAGGATAGTCACGATGATATTGATCGAACCGACAATGGACGAGATGCCGAGCAGCGTCAGCGAAACCGCCCAGAAGTCCATTGCGTGGCTAGGGTTGTACTCTGGCAGGGTATTCGGGGCGTACGCGAACCAGCCTGCATTCGGCAGACCGCCAAAAAAGAGGCTGGTGTTCATCATCACGCCACCGCAAATGAGCAGCCAGATACCGAGGGCATTCATGCGTGGGAAGGCCATATCCCGCGCCCCGATCATCAACGGCACGAAGTAGTTTGCGAAGCCCGCCAGCACGGGGATCGCAAAGAGGAAGACCATCGTGGTTGCGTGCATCGTATACATCTGGTTGTACTGTTCGGGGTTAAGAATCTTGCCGTCGGGACGCGCCAACTGGAGACGCACGAAAAGGGCTTCGATCCCGCCCGCCACGAAGAAGAAGACACCCACAAAGAGGTACATCATACCGATCTTCTTGTGGTCGACCGTGGTCAGATAATCTTTGATGTGGTAGCCGATGCTGCGTTGCGGTGCCTCGCTGTGCTTCGGGACGAGCGTAATGCCCGGTGTGGGGGAAGTGGCGGTTACCATGTCACATGCTCCTCTAGGCGGTTCGCAAAGGGGGACCCAGCTACGGTCGTGTGCGGGCTACTTCAGGCTTTCAAGATACGCGACGATCTGCTTGATCGTGGTTTCATCGAGGTTGAGATTCGGCATCTTGTTTCCCGGCTTGACTTCCTGCGGGTTGCGGAGCCAGCGAGCGAGGTTTTCCGGGGTATTCTCCAGCGTTCCCGCCGCAATATACGCCCGGCTACCGACATGCGTCAGGTTGGGACCGATCTTCCCCTGCACGACGCTGTACGGCTGGTTCAGACCGGCAATGACGTGGCAACCGGCGCACGCCTGCTTGGTAATCGTCTGCTGCCCCTGATCGATCAGCGCACGCTGCTCCGCGCTCACATTACCCGTCGTTACCGGGGTGGCGGGAGTTTGCTGCCGCTTTATCCACGCATCGAACTCCGGGCGCGATTCCGCAACGACGATAAAGTTCATATTGGCGTGTTCGACGCCGCAGAACTCGGCGCATTCGCCCCGGTAGGTGCCGGCTGTGTCGGCTTTGAGCCAGAGAGTGTTATTGTGACCGGGGATCAGTTCGCGCTTGCCGCTGAGGTTCGGCACCCAGAAAGCATGGAGGACATTGTCCGAGGCGAGGTCTATATGAACCGCCTCACCGACGGGGATGTGCATCTCATTGCCCGTGGTGACATTCATGCCCTGATAATCGAACTCCCACCACCAGAGTTTCCCGGCGGCGGTGATATTCATCGTAGTTTCTTTCGGTTCCGAGACGGAAACCATCGTGGAGAGCGTCAGCACGAGCAGCACGACCAGAATCGCGGCGGGCGCAACTGTCCACGCGATTTCGAGGCGGGTATTGCCGGTGATCTGCACGGGGTCGGCATCGTTCGGTTTGCGGCGGAAGCGCACGAGCGCGGTGATGACGAGCGTCGCAACGAGTACTTCAATTGCGAGCATGATCCAGAACAACAACCACCAGAGGTTGTTCACCGTGTCCGCAACAGGACCTGCCGGGTTGAGGAAGGTATGGTTGTTCCCCGGCTCCGTGCTGCACGCGGCGAGCACGAGCGGCAAGATGACAGCACTCACCAGCAGAGCGAAGGCGCGGCGGGACGTTCGTCGTGGTCGAGACATAATGAATTTCTCTCCCCTAGTCGCTTCATTGCGAAGGGTTACAGCGCGGCACGCTCCATATCGTCACCATTGACGCTATGCCCTCTGCTGATTGTCCCGCGTTTTCGCCTGTCGCGCAATGGCGGGGCAGATCATGGAGATGTGTGCCAGACCACCGAATCCGTCCCGATGATACGCACCTCTACCCGCCACTGTCAAGGCGAGCGGCCACGGCGAACGATCCGCCTCGACGCTCCCGCACGGCGGGTCTATACTCTGGGAGTAGCAGGACAACTGCTGCGGGGTTTCCGCTTTTTCCACCACGCACGAGGTTTGTCGGCGATGCCGCAAGTTCATTCTCGCCCCCGCATCCATACTCGCATCCGCATCCGCACATCCACACGCACGCGGGCACCGCTTCTCTCACTCGTCGGGGTTGCTGCGCTGGTGCCGCACGCGGTGAGCGCACACGCGGCGGGCGGCACGATTGCATACTGGCAGTTCGACCCGCTCGTGTGGTTCGGTCTGATCCTACTCGGCGCGGCATACATCTATGCGACGGGGCTGCTGGAACAGCGCGACCCCACCGCAGTGGAGCCGAAACACCTGCGCTACTTTCTTGCGGGGCTAATCGTGCTGTTTGTTGCGTTGCAATCGCCGCTCGATACCTTCTCGGACAACAGTTTCTGGGTGCACATGATCCAGCATCTCGTGCTGACGATTGCCGTGCCGCCGTTGCTGCTGCTCGGTCTGCCCGCCGCCCTCGTGCGCCCTGCCCTGACGCGCCGGGGGGTGTTACCTCTCATGCGTGTGCTAACGAACCCCGGTTTCGCGTGGCTGCTTAGCACCGCCACCTTCCTCGTCTGGCATATTCCCGCCCTCTATAACGCGGCGGTGCTGGATATTCGCATTCATGCCGTGGAACACCTGACATTCTTGGCGACGGCGATGCTGTTCTGGTGGCCGGTCTACAGCCCGCTGCCGGAGTTGCCCCGGCTGAAGCGAGCGAATCAGGTCGGGTATCTGCTGCTCAGTTGCCAGCCAAATGTGGTGCTCGGCGCGGTGCTCGTTTTCTCACCGACGGTGTTGTATGGAGTGTACGCGGGCGCGAACCAATTGCCCGGTCTCTCACCGCTGGTGGATCAGCAAATCGGCGGCTCGATTATGTGGGTGCCGGGAAACTTGATCTATCTCGGCATCATCAGCAAACTTTTCTTCGACTGGTTCAGCGACCGCGAAGAAGTGGGCGGAGAAATGGTCAGCAATCCGTAATCCGTGTCGCGGGGAGCGGGTGCGATCAGACCGCGAAGAACAGCGTCGAGAGGTGTGCGAACCGTTGTCCCGGTTGACAGGGCGGGGGCGCGGGACCACACTTACACAAAGGGGCGGCACAACGGGGTGCCGCCGCGAACCACCGTCCGCAGCAGGTTTTTCGCGGGCGAGGGAGGTACTGAACGATGGAGCGCATCCTACTTTTGCGCCACGCACCGCGCTATTCGCGCCTATGGGGAGGCCGACGATGACCGCACCCGCATTGCAGGCGCACCGCACATGGCAACAGACCGCACGGGTCTATTTCGATGTGACCCGCCCGCGCATCATTCCGCTCTTGCTCATCACGACGCTCTGCGCGATGTTTATCGCCGCGCCGGAGTTGCCGGGGTTCGGTCTGGTCTGCGTGACGATGCTTGCGGGGGCATTCATGGCGGCGGGATCGCACGCCGTTAATGCCTACATTGACCGCGATATTGACCATCTGATGAAGCGCACACGGAATCGCCCGGTGGCATCGCAACAGATTCCCCCGCTGCACGCGCTCATCGAGGGCATCGCGCTCGGCGTCATCGGTACCGCGCTCTATCTCGCGTTCGTCAATGCGCTGACAGCGGCACTGGCGGTAGGCGGGATGCTCTTTTATATCTTCATCTATTCCGCGTGGCTGAAGCGGACGACGGTGCAGAATATCGTCATCGGCGGGGCGGCGGGGTCGTTTCCGCCGCTGGTCGGATGGGCGGCGGTGACGAACCATCTTACGCCTGCCGCGCTCGTGCTGTTTGCGATCATCTTCCTATGGACGCCGCCGCATTTCTGGGCGTTGGCACTGCTGATGAAGAAGGATTACGCCGAGGCGGGCATCCCAATGTTGCCCGTGGTTGTCGGGGAGCGGCGCACGGTGCAGCATATCGTTGTGTACACCGTGTTGCTCATCGCCTGCACGTTCTTGCTGTGCATCGGCAATGTGATGGGGACGCTGTATTTCGCGGCGGCAGTGCTGCTTGGTGCCGGGATGCTCTACTACGTCGCCAAACTCGCACGGGACGGTGGCGATGTGGCGGCGAAAAAAGTTTTCCGCTACTCCAATATGTATCTCGCTTTCCTGTTCTTTGCGATGGTGCTGGATCATGTGCTTCGCTGAGATAAAAAGGGATTTGCCAGTATGACTGTCTCGACTCCCTCGACTTCTCCCGATGCCGCGCTCGTGCCGCCGTCCGATGGTGAGGCGCGGGCGGCAGCACGCAAGCAGTACGCGATCATCGGCGTGCTGGGCTTGGGCATCTTCATGGCAGCCCTCGACCTGACAATTATCGCGCCCGCGTTTCCGGTGCTGGAAGCGCAGTTCGGCGTCTCGGCGCGGTCTATCGCGTGGGTGATCGGTATCTACGCGCTTTTTAATGTGCTCTCGCTGCCGACGATGGCGAAACTTGCCGACCATTTCGGACGCCGCCCTGTCTATCTGTTCGATGTGGCATGCTTCGGGTTAGGGTCGGTGCTGGCGGCGTTGTCGCCCAATTTCGGGATTTTGCTGCTTGCCCGCGCTATTCAGGGTCTCGGCGCGGGCGGCATCTTCCCGACCGCCAATGCGATCATCGGCGACACATTCAAGAAGGAGCGGCGCGGGCTGGCGTACGGCATCACGGGGTTGCTGTGGGGCATGGCGGCGGTGATCGGGCCGAACCTCGGCGGTGTGTTGACGCAGCGGGCATCGTGGCACTGGCTCTTTATCATCAATATCCCGCTGGCGATCATCGTTTTTCTCGTCGGGATGCGCGTGCTGCCGACCGAGCGTAACGAACAGGCGGGCAAGTTCGACACGCTCGGTCTCGTCATGCTCACGCTGGCACTTGTCGGGCTGATGGGGACGCTTAATGAGGTGGACGGGCAGCGGTTTCTGGAGAGCCTTGTTTCGCCACAGGTGCTGCTGTCGTTCGCGGTGTTCGTCGTCTTCTCGGTGCTGTTCGTGCTCGTGGAGCGGCGTGCGGAGTCGCCCGTCGTGCCGATGGCACTCTTTCGGCGGCGCAATCTGCGGACTGCGGACGCGCTGGCGGTCGTGGCGGGGATCGTGGAATCGTCGCTCGTGTTCATGCCGACGCTGGCGGTGATCGTGCTGCATTACAGCACCGAGAAATCGGGGGCGTTCCTCACGCCCGCCGCCCTGACGCTCGGTTTCGCCACGCCCGTTGTTGGACTCATGCTCGACAAATACGGCCCACGACCCGTGCTGACCGTCGGTACGCTGGTGACGGCATTTGGGCTGCTGCTGCTCGGCACGGTGGTAGATAACACCCCGACCTTTCTCGCCGCGCTCGTCATCGGAGGCATCGGGCTGTCGTCCCTCCTAGGGACGCCGCTGCGCTATCTGACCGCGAATGCCGCGCCGGACGGAATGCGGACGACGAGCATGGCGGTGCTCTCGATCAGCACGAATATCGGTATCGCGGTCGGCAGTGCGCTTACCGGGGCAATTGTGGCGTCGCAACCCGCGAACCCCGTCGCGTCGGTGCGTCATGCCTATGTTGTGCTGGCAGTGCTGACGCTCGGCGCGGTGGCTATTGCGCTGACGATCCCGCGCCGCACCCCGGAGGAGGCAGCCGACGCGCTCGCGGAAGCCGCCGCCCGCCGCGCCCGCCGTCAATCCCGCCGCGCCCCCGCCGCCGCTGCCCCGTCGTCCGTCGGCGACGACTGAGGTTTTTGCGTCGCGTTTCTGTCTCTGTCAGGGCTGCGGGCTGGTGGGGACCGTGTGGGCAGCGAGATCGAGCGTCCATTGTTCGATTTCTACCGCGTGGGTATCGCCCGGTGCGCCGGAGATGGCGAAGTATGTCCCGGTCAGTTTCCCCGGTGTGAGATCGAGCAGGAGATAGCCGTAGCGGTCGTCGCAGTATGCCTCAAAGGTGACATCAGGTGCGGACGGCACGACGAACGGCGGTTGCTGCGGGAAATCCTGTACGCTCTTGGAGACACGGTGCAGGTTGTGATACCCACCGCCGCCCGCGACGATATATGGGATGGTTCGACCACCATGTACGCGGGTAAACCGCTGGTAATTGTGGACATGCGCCGCGAAGACTGCGTCCGGCGTGCGGGCCGTTTTGTCTATCGCTTCGTCTAGTATCGCTGCCATGTACGCGCTACCGCTGTGGACGGTGTCCATCGAATAGATCGGGTGGTGCATCATCACGAAAAGGGCGCGGTCGTGGGGGGCTGCTGCCATCTCATCGTGGAGCCACAAAATCTGGTCGTCGTCCAGCCTGCCGCCGTCCGGTACATTGGTGTACAGACCAACGAATGTCGCGAGCGGGGTGTCGAGCGTCCAGTACACATTCGGCTGCGTCATGCCGTGGCGCGTGGCGTCGAGCGCGTCGCGGGTGTGATGCGGGATGTGCTGGCAGAAATTATCAACGAATGCCGCGAGCGAATGGACCCCGGCGGTCTCCATGCTTTTGGAGAGGTCGCCGTCGTGGTTGCCGGGGATCGCGAAAATGGGCGCAGGGTAGTGCATGTACGGCTCGTAGAACTGCGGGAAATATTCCTGATCCTCGCCGTAGAAGTAGACGACATCGCCCATATGGTAGAAGAACGAGGGGCGGGCGGCGGTATCGGCGGCGTCGAAATCCGCTACCATCCGTTGCGCGACATTGATTTGCGGCTGCGGGTTTTTCACACCGCCCGTGTCGCCCACCAGATGAAAAACCATCCGTTGTGATGTGGTAATCGTCCGCAGCATCTCCGGTGGCAGCACCTCGGAGAGTTGCAGCACATACGGCGGCGCACCGCTCGGCGCGGGGAGGGGACGAAATGGCTGATGCCCGTGCGAACTGTGCATACGCATGACGCGCAACTCGTCCGGGGGCGTGAAAAAGGTATCGTGAAATTGCCGGATATGCCCGCGCCGTCGCTCTTCCATATACTACCTCCGATAGATGGTGTGTTTCGTAGAAATAGTTCTGTAGACAGAGTATCGTACTGCGGTGCACGCTCGGTTGTCGCCGCATGAATATTCGGTGAACGCGGGGTACGCGGAGTCGCGACCGGAGCGCACCGGACGGCGGAATCGGGTACGATAGCGGCAGAACCCGCGCCTGACGTAGAGGATGCCCCGATGCGGTTGCGTCGCGCCCCGATTGCCGCAGAACCCGTCCCCAGAGTCGGTGCCGATAATGCACCGGCATCGTCGCCAATGCCGGAAGATGCCGCAGACCCTGCGA
>JBBRMX010000037.1:0-19131 GCA_038230615.1 Thermomicrobiales bacterium
CAACCGGAGTGACCACGGCACAGCGGCTTGCGGGTAAGCCCGTCGCCGCCGCGATTCTCGAACAGGTGCGAACGGGCGTCGCGGCATTCGTGGCACGGCATGAGTATACCCCCGCGCTTGCGGTGGTGACTGTCGGCGCGACCGATGCGGCGGAATGGTACTCCGCACAATTGCAGAAGCAATCGGTGGCGGCAGGATTCGGGTTCCAGCGCGTCGCGCTACCCGCCGATGCCACCGCCGCCATGCTCTGTGACCGGCTTATCGCCCTCAATGGAGCGCGACATATCGCGGGGGTGATTGTGCAGATGCCGCTTCCGCCGCATATCCCGCAATCTATCGTGGAAGATACGCTCGACCCCCGCAAAGATGTGGACGGCATTACGCCGGTCAATGCGGGGCGGCTGGCACTGGGCAAGGTGGGACTGTTTCCTGCAACGCCTTCCGGTGGTATCGCGCTCCTGAAGTATTACGGTGTGCCGCTGGCAGGGAAGCGGGCGGTCGTCGTCGGGCGGTCGAATGTCGTCGGGAAGCCCTTCGCACAGTTGCTCCTGCGAGAACATGCGACGGTTACCGTCGCGCACTCGCGCACCGCCGATCTCGCGGCGGTCGTGCGAGAAGGCGACCTCGTTGCGGTCGCCATCGGGCGTGAGGCATTCGTGACGCCCGACATGATTCGACCGGGCGCGGTGGTAATAGATTTCGGCACGAATGTGACGCCGGACGGATTACGCGGCGATGTCCATTCCGATGTGATGCGGGTCGCGGCGGCAATGACACCCGTTCCCGGCGGCATGGGACCGGTGACGAACGCGGTATTGCTACAAAATACGCTCCGGGCGGCGGAAGCGTTGGCGGGGGAAACGGGAGGGGCGGCATGAGCGCAGTACCGAGCGACATTACGATTGCACAGGCGGCGCATCTGCGCCCGATCACGGAGATCGCCGCAGGCCTCGGTCTGGGCGAGGACGACATCGAACTCTACGGCAAGTACAAGGCGAAGATCAGTCTCGATGTACGCGACCGCCTCGCGGATCGCCCGCAGGGGAAGTACATCGTCGTCACCGCAATCACACCAACGCCGCTCGGCGAAGGGAAAACGACGACGACTGTCGGGCTTGGGCAGGCCCTGACGAAGATCGGCAAGCGGGCGATTATCGCTATCCGGCAGCCATCGCTCGGCCCGGTCTTCGGTATCAAAGGCGGAGCGGCGGGTGGTGGCTACTCGCAGATCGTGCCGATGGAGGATTTCAATCTCCATCTCACCGGCGATTTCCATGCGGTGACCTCGGCGCACAATCTGCTGTCGGCGTTCATTGACAATTCACTCTTTCAAGGAAACCCGCTCGATATTGACCCGCTAGCAATCTCGTGGCGGCGCGTGCTCGACATGAACGACCGCGCCCTGCGGCAAGTGATCGTCGCGCTCGGTGGTAAGGAAAACGGCGCACCCCGCGAAACGGGCTTCGACATCACGTCCGCCTCCGAAGTGATGGCGATTCTCGCCCTGACGACAGGGACGAAAGACCTCCGTGAGCGGCTTGGGCGCATCGTCGTCGCGCAATCGCGGGGGAAGCAGCCAATTACCGCCGAGCAGATACAAGTTGCGGGGTCAATGGCGGTGTTGCTCAAGGATGCTATCCGCCCGAACCTGTTGCAGACGCTTGAAAATACCCCCGCGATTGTCCACGCGGGACCGTTCGGCAATATCGCGCACGGGTGCAGCAGCATCCTCGCGGATCAGATCGGCACGCGCTTGGCGGACTATATGGTCACAGAGGCGGGCTTCGGCGCGGACCTCGGTGCAGAAAAGTTCTTCAACATCAAGTGCCGCGCCAGTGGGCTGAAACCGGACGCGGCGGTGCTGGTAGCCACGGTGCGTGCACTCAAGGCGCACAGCGGCAAGTACAAGGTGGTGGCGGGCAAGCCGCTCGATCCCGGATTGGGGCAGGAAGACCTCCCCGCACTGCGCGAGGGGCTGGCGAACCTCGAAAAGCAGGTGGAGAATGTCCGGCTGCATGGCGTGCCGGTCGTCGTGGCGATCAACCATTTCCCGACCGATACCGACGCGGAAATCGCTCTTATCCGCGAGGTAGCAATGGCGTGTGGAGCGGTGGAGTGCGTCGTGTCGCGTATCTGGGCAGAGGGTGGCGACGGCGGGCGCGAAATGGCGGAGGCGGTTGTTCGTGCTGCCGAGGGTGCGAGCAATTTCACTTTCCTCTATCCGCTCGACGCGCCTGTGAAAGAGAAGATCACGACGATTGCAACGAAAATCTACGGGGCTGCGGGCGTCTCGTTCGCGCCGGAGGCGACGCGCAATATCCGCGACATCGAGCGACAAGGCTTCGGGGCATTGCCAATTTGCATTGCAAAAACCCATCTCTCGCTCTCGCACGATCCATCGTTGCGCGGCAGACCGACCGGATTTACGGTGCCGGTACGAGCGGTGCGGCTCTCGGCGGGGGCGGGATTCATTTATCCGCTCGCGGGCGACATCCGCACGATGCCCGGTCTCGGCTCCGACCCCGCCGGGGCGCACGTTGATCTGGACGAAAACGGGCGCGTGGTGGGGCTATTCTAGGAAATGCGGGCGGGGCGGGGCGAGGCATTACATACTCGCCACCCGCATCGCGGCGAATAGCCTCCCGCACGATGTCTGAGACACGCATGCGTTTTTTATTACGTGCTTCTCGCTACTGTCTTGCGGCACAAACAGTGCGATACTTTCCCTATTCGGAACCGTGTGTGCGGTTCCTCGTATCTACAAAGTGGCGGGTGTGGATGAAAACCCCCGCCGCGTTGTTGTATGTATGGGTGCAATGAACAAGCCACACACCGGCGTGTGAAAGGAAATATGGCATGTCCCTCCATGAGCGGGGTCTGAGACCCCTGTATCTGACGCCCCCCGGTAATGACCGCAACGGGCGCGGGCCGCTGGACGACCCGAACAAGCGCGTGCCGCGTGTTCCCCGGCAGGGCGATAGCGGTGGCGACGGCAAAGACAACAAACCGGGCTTCCGGCTTCCGCCGTGGGTTTGGTGGGTACTGCTGGCGGGATTGCTCCTGTGGAATATCGTGGCAATCGCAAATCCCTTCGCCCCGACCCGCACCGAAGTGACTTATAGCGATTTCGTCACGCAAGTACAGACGAACAATGTGCAAGAAGTGACGCTGCAAAACCGCGATGTGCAGGGCAAATTCCGCAGCAGTGTCGCGGTAATGCAGGATGGGCAAGTCTTCGCTGCCGGTACGACCGTCCCGACGACGAACACCAGCGGCACCCCCGTTCCCGCGCAAAGCACGACGAAAAATGTCACCGAGTTTCGCACCTTCCTCCCGGTCGTGGAGAACAACGAACTACTGCCGCTCTTGCAGAAGCAGGGCGTGCGCGTGGATGTAAAGGGCGAAAGCAGCGGAGGCTTTGCCACGGTGTTGTTCAGCCTCATCATCAACTTGCTGCCGATTGCGCTCTTTATCGGGCTGGCGGTCTTCTTGGGGCGACAGATGTCGCGTGGGCAGCAGGGCATTATGGGTTTCGGCAAGACGCAGGCGCGGCAGCACGACGCCGACCGCCCGCAGGTAACATTCGGCGATGTGGCGGGTGAAGACGAGGCGAAAGCCGAACTTGCCGAAGTGGTGGACTTCCTCAAGAACCCCGGCAAGTATCATATGCTCGGTGCGCGGCTGCCGCGCGGCGTGTTGCTCGTTGGTCCTCCCGGCACTGGCAAGACATTGCTGGCAAAAGCAGTATCGGGCGAGGCGGGCGTGCCGTTCTTCAGCGTCTCTGCCTCCGAGTTTGTCGAAATGTTTGTCGGTGTCGGCGCATCCCGTGTGCGTGATCTCTTCAGCAAAGCGAAGGCAGCCGCCCCCGCGATTGTCTATGTGGACGAAATTGATGCGGTCGGTCGGCAGCGGTTCGCAGGGGTCGGCGGCGGCAACGACGAGCGCGAACAGACCCTGAACCAGTTGCTCGTGGAAATGGACGGCTTCGACCCAAAGGCGGAAGTCGTGGTCCTTGCCTCCACGAACCGCCCCGATGTGCTCGATCCTGCATTGCTCCGCCCCGGTCGGTTCGACCGACAAGTAACCGTCGGGTTGCCGGACCGCAAGGGGCGCGAGGCGATCTTGAAAATTCACTCGCGTGGGCTGCCGATTGCGCCAGACGTGGACTTGAACAAAGTCGCGCAGGCGACCCCCGGTTTCGCAGGTGCAGACTTAGCAAACCTCGTGAACGAGTCGGCATTGAACGCGGCGCGGAACAATCGCCAGCAGATTTTCGCCAAAGATTTCTCGGCGGCACTGGATAAAATCATCCTCGGTACAGCGCGAGGGATGATCTTGAGCGAACACGACAAGAAGGTTGTGGCGTATCACGAAGCAGGGCACGCAGTGGCGGCGTACTATTCGCCAAGCACCGACCCGCTCACGAAAGTCTCGATTGTTCCGCGTGGGCGTGCGCTCGGCGTGACGATCCAAAGCCCGGAGGAAGACCGCTTCAACTACCCGCGCCAGTACTTGCTCAGCCGCCTCATTGTGATGTTCGGCGGACGGGCTGCGGAAGAATTGACCTTCAACGAAATCACGACGGGCGCGGAGAGCGACCTGAAAGAAGCGACCTCGCTCGCACGGCGCATGGTCGGCTTGTGGGGGATGAGCGAGGAAGTCGGGTCGTTGTATCTCGGTACGGGAGAGCAGGATGTCTTCCTCGGTCGTGAAATGACCCGCGACCGTGACTACAGCGAAAACACGATTTCCGCTGCAGACAAGGCAGTGCGCGAACTCATCGAAGCCGCCCACCGGCAAGCGCGGCAGATGATGCGCGAGCACCGCGCTGCACTCGATGGTTTGGCACAGCAACTCTTGGAAGATGAGACGATGGACCAAGGGCAGATTTTCGCAGTCTTCCGGCACGCAGACGGCGGCGCACCACATGGCGGCTACTCCGACGAACCCGGCGACCGCCCCGCGCCTGTGCCATTGCCTGCGCTTTCCGGCATCACGCACGGCTCGGACAACGGCACGCCCGGTCCGGTCGGTCCCATCGGTGCCTCGGACAGTGTTGTCACCTCTGTGGACGGTGGCAACGGCACCGACTGAACACGCTGACCCATCCCGCTGACAAAAAACGCCCTCGCATTGTGCGGGGGCGTTTCGCGTATTGGGTGCCGGTTCGATACTTACGATGCGGTTTTGCCGGCAGCGGCGCGATACATTGCGAGGGCGCGGTCACGGCGCGTGGCGTGGTCAACGACGGGCAACGGGTAATCCGTGCCGATGCGGAAGCCTGCCTCCTGTGCGAGGAGCGGCGGCATGGTGTGGGGGGCGTGGATATATTTGTCCGGCACAGTGGCGAGTTCGGGAACCCATGTACGGACATATGCGCCTGTCGGATCGGCTTTTTCTCCCTGTGATTGCGGATTGAAGATGCGGAAATAGGGCTGCGGATCGGTGCCAGTGGAGGCACACCATTG
Organism: Thermomicrobiales bacterium; assembly: GCA_038230615.1. GTDB lineage: Bacteria > Chloroflexota > Chloroflexia > Thermomicrobiales > JALYUS01 > JBBRMX01. Next base: position 5,469 of record JBBRMX010000037.1, read on the forward strand.
CCAGCCCGCATTGTTCGCCGCGAGATCACCGTCCATCAGCCGGAGCATGAAATACCGCTCACCGTGGCGATAATCAACGAGCAAATCCTTGCAGAGAAAATTGGCGACAATCATGCGGCAGCGGTTATGCATCCATGCGAGGGTGTTCATCTGTCGCATTGCGGCATCCACTATCGGAAAGCCGGTATGCCCACCCTCCCACGCCGACCGTAGTGCATCATCGTTCTCCCACTGGAGGCTGGCAAATGCGGGCTTGGCGGGGCGTTCCTCCACGTATGGCAGGTGATAGAGAACTTGGCGATAGAAGTCACGCCAGATCAGTTCGGATATCCACAGTTCCGCGCCGGAGCGCATATCGGGCTGGGTGTGCGCCCGCAGTGCGGCGTGGAGACATTGCCGCGCACTGATCGTGCCGTGCCGCAGATGGGGCGAGAGATGCGATGTGCTGTCCGCTGCGGGGGTGTTCCGCTCTGTCGCATACCGTGCGATAGCATCGGACGCGAATGCTCGGAGGATGTCGCGCCCTGTGGTTTCGTCCCCGACGCGCCACTGCGCTGACGGTGCGGGAAAGCCGAGCGATTCGCACGTCGGCACTGGTTCGCTGGCAGGAAGATCGGCGGCGTGAACCAGTCCGTCGAGGCGATGGACAGAATCGCGGATCGCGGGCGGGTTGGCGTACAGCATCTGCTCGGCTTTTTTACGATACGGCGTGTAGACAGTATAGGGTTTGCCTTCGTTTGTCTGCACATCGTCGTGATCGAGCATCCCCTGATCGAAAAAGCCTTCGCCGGTGTAGCCGCCTGCGGCGAGTGCCACCGCGACGCTGCGGTCGCGGGTGCGGGCGAATGGCTCATCGTCGCGGTTGAAGACGACCCCGTCTGCACCCGTGGCGGCACAGAGGCGCGGCAATGCGGCTTCCGGAGTGCCATGCACGATGACGAGGGCGGAACCCTGCTCATGCAGTGCGGCATCCAGTCCGGCAAGGGCAGCGCACAGGAACGCGACACGCGGCACACCAGTATCGGGGCGCGACAATATCGCGGGATCGAGGACGAAAACTGGTACGACATCGGCGCGGGCAAGTGCGTGGGCAAGTGCGGTGTTATCGCGCAACCGGAGATCGCGCCGGAACCAGTGGATGAGACGCACGGGCAACTCCTTTATATGTCGTAGAAAGTATATCGCGTTTGCACAAACCGGGGGTTGACGGGCATATACAAACAGGCGTATCATGCTTCTATCACGAATGACCAATAACCGGACGGAGCCAGCCATGGCAGTGCTTTACCCATCGCGGGACGCAGCAAGTTCATCGTTTTTCTGATCGCCGCAGCGTGGGATATTCCCCCTGCGGCGATGTGTTTTTGGCGAACGCGGCGGCGAAAACCGCCATATAGCGAAGGAGATGCGACATGGATTCCAGCCTGATCAGCAAACTCGACAAAGCCCGCCGCTATGCCGATGAGCCGGGGCGCGTCTCGCTCGAAAGTATGCGTGTCGAGTTCAAGGGGGACAACGATACCCATACGGTCACCGCCGAGAGCGGCGCGTGGCTTTGCACCTGCCGCCATTTCCAGCGACAGAGGGAATGCGCCCACATCATGGCAGTGAAATATATGATCGAGCGGGCATTGACCGTGCCGGGTCAGCCCGCGCACGAGGCACACTTGCTCTCATCACTGGGATAATACGCGCTGCCCATCAGGGAAAATGTCTACGCGTAGACGCTGCACCGTACTTCTCGCGGCGCGGCGTCTGTGTACATCCGGTACGTGCACACATTGCACAGATAGGCGGCGAGCGTTAGTTTGTGTGAAATGCCGACGCCGATGCGATGAGCGGGCGGGCAAGTACGCCGCCGCTGTCGAGGACTTCGCCGGGGGCGAAGCGCGTTCCGGGCGCAAGACGCTGGCGAATGCGGACAACAGGATTGCGCGGCGCGGCGGGCGCGGCAAGCGTGCCGGTGACGATCGAGAGATTGATGAGCACGGCGGCGAGATATGCCGCCACCCGGTGCCGCATTCCTACAGCCGCTCGAAGCGGGCGATATTCAGTACGAAGACTACCGCGCCCCCGACCGGCACTTCCATCACATCGGACGGATACCACGCATGGATGTCCAGCATGTCCGGCGGCACGATCTCCATGCGCTCGCGGCAATGGTCGTTGATAATGCGGCGCACGCGGGCAACCTGCCACTCTTCCACACCGACCAAGAGCGTCGTGCTGCCCATGCGGAGGAAGCCGCCGGTGCTGCCGACGCGGGTGAGCCGGAAATTCGCCTGCGTTAATGCTTCGGTGACAGCATTCGCGTCGTAATCCTGCACAACGGCAACAACGAGCCGGTCCGGTGCACGCATCGTGTGTGTCGCCGCTCCGGGCGTTGTCATCGGCTTTCCCTTCTCCACAAAATACCATCCATTGCGGGCTTTTATACCACGTCGCGTGCCGATGGTACACTGCTGCACGATGATTGAGGCCTGAGCGCGGGGCGTGGACGGTAAGCGATGGCGGTAGGGGCAACGCATGGTTATGGGGCGGGTGCGAAAACTAGCGGGGGTGCGGGATGTGCTGATGCTCGTCGTCGGGCGGGCGGGCAGCAATGCGACGGTAACGCTCGCCGGGATAGACACCCTCGCGGGGAGTTGGGTGCGCGTCGTCTTGCCGGGAGGCGGACATGCGCTGCCGCTCGATGCACTCATGCTCGCGGACGGTACGCGCATCGGTGCGCTCGATACGGTGCGTTTCGCGGCACTAGTGCCGGAGCCACGCCCGCCTTTTGTCGAGGATGCTCATGTAGACGGCGCGATGCCGCCCGTGCGCGTGTCACATCTGGAAGAACGTGCGATCAGCCGCACATTGGCGGAACTCGCGGTGCCGCATCTGGAAACGCTTTTGCCTGCCGGAAAGCGCGTGCTGACCGCGAAGGATTTTCAACCGGGGGGGCGGCAACGGTCGGTCGCGCTCATTCGTCCCGAACAGTTCCAGCAGCTCCATTTGGCATATGTGGGCGACGATGTGCGCGTCGGGGTGTCGTTCCGGCATCGCGGGCAGGCATACGGCGGGCAGACGGGGCTGGAATGCACCGATCTCCGGTTGCGGGCTTGGGCGTGGGAGACGCTACGAAAACAGGGGACGCTCACGATGACGCTCGATGCGAAAGCCTGCACCGCGCGATTCAATGCGGCACGATTCTATCTCACTATTGGGTTGGTGGACGGCGCGGAGGGGACATTTTGGCCGCAGGTGGCAGGTTTTCATCCCGTCCGCGAATACACTGCCACGCTCGATTACGGGCGTTTGTAAGGCGCAGGGATGTAGTCTGCCAATGATCCGTCGAACGGAAAAATCTTCGCGCCGTGTTGCGCGATCAATGCGCCCAACTCTGCCCGCGCCCGGTCAATGATTTCCTGCGGATACTTGTACAGCGTCTGGTGCGCGGCGAACTCGTCTTCGTCGTCTATGCGATAGGTACCGTCCGCATAGGCGATCAGATCGAGGTCGAGGTCCACATACGAGAGCACATCGTCGGCTAACATGCACGGCATCGCCACATCGCAGTACCAGAAGCGGAAGCGTCCGTCCGATTCATAGACGGCGGCGATATTGTTCCAGCGGGTGGTGCTGCACCATGTGACGGACTGCGTCGGCAGGTAAAAGCCGCCGCCGTGCAGGTGGTTGGTGATCGCCAAACCGGGCGGGTTGAACAGGATCAACTCGTCTGCTCGTTCCTCGATGAGATACTTCCGGTAGGAGTAGTATCGCACGTCGGGATATTTCAGTTTCTCGACGCGCAGTTTGCGGCGCGTCTCTGCGGCTTCTTGCATGGCTCCTCGCTTTGGTCCGAAAGACGTAATAGCGATACTGTACACGATTCTCGTGCGCTTGACCGTGTTTGTATCGGTCTGTTTCAATGTGCTGATGATTTTGTGCAGAGCGACAAGGAGGTAATACCGATGGCGGCAAGCACGTTCCGGGGCATTTATCCCGTGCTGGCGACGGCATTTCACGACGACGGCAGCCTCGATGAGGCAGGATGCCGCGCCATCGCACGGTACAACATCGCAGTCGGGGTGCAGGGCATCGTCACGCTCGGTCACGCGAGCGAGTTTTCGTCGCTCTCCGACGATGAGCGCAAGTGCGTGACCGATTGGACTATCGAGGAAGGGAAGCGGGCGGGGGTGCCAACCATCATCGGCACTGCCGGGACGAGCACTGAAACTGCGGTGGAGTTCGCCCGCTATGCGCGAGACGCGGGGGCTGATGGGCTGATGGTAATGCCGCCATACGTCACGAAAGCGAGCGGCGAAGCGGTAGTCGAGTACTATAAAGCGATTGCCCGCGCCGTCGAGACACCGATTGTCGTGCAGAATGCGGCGGGTCCGGTCGGTACGCCGATGTCGGCGCAAGTGCTTATCCGGCTGGCGCACGAAATCCCCACGGTGCGCTACATCAAAGAGGAGACGGCAGGCAGCACACATATTGTCTCACAGGTGATCCGCGCCGCGAGCGAAGACCTCGACGGCGTGATGGGCGGCGAGAGCGGGAAGTACCTGCTGATGCACTACGAGCGCGGCGCGTGCGGCAATATGCCGGGTAGTGCAATCTCGGAATTGTACCCGCCGGTGTGGGCGGCGTTGGAGGCAGGTGACGCGGCAGGGGCGCGGGCAGCGCACAACCGCATTCTGCCGCTGCTGAACTTCTTCGCTCTACACGGCATCGAGGCATACAAAGAAATTCTGCTGCGGCGCGGCATCATCGGCAGCCGCCGCACTCGCGGCACCGCGTGGATTCCGCTCGATGACCTCGACCGTAAAGAACTGGACATGCTGCTTGCCGAAGTCGGTCTCGGACAGTTCATGCTAGCCTGAACGCGACGGCCGCGAGATGACGCGATATATGTGGAACACGCCCTCGACCCGTCTGGGGCGGGGATAAGAGGAGGGGCAAGTGCGCGGACCACGGATCACAAGTCTGGAACTCTATCCGGTGGCGACGCAGCGAGATACCGGCGTCGTCAATGGGCATCTGCTGATGAAACTGAACGCGGAAGACGGGCAGTACGGGTGGGGCGAGTTCTCCGACCTGTCGCACCCGCCGTTCTTTGCGTTCGATGTGGACGAGTTGCATCGCACATTGGAGGCATTGCTCGTCGGGCATGATGCCTTCGATATGGCGGGGATCGAGGAAATCCTCTTGCGCGTTTTTCCCGACGAGGGGCATGTGTACTCGAACGGCGGGCTGCTACGGTTTGCGTTCGATACCGCGTTGCATGATCTGATGGGGCGTGCGCTCGGCGTGCCGGTCTATTACTTGCTCGGCGGACATCTACGGACGCACATCAAACAGAATTACCCGATCTTTCCGTGCAAAGATGAGCGCGATGTGGAGCGCAACATCGAGCGCGTGCGGGATCGGCAAGCGGAGGGCTTTGACCTCATCCGCTACTATACCGGGTCGCATTGGGACATGGACGAGCGGTTTTTGCAGCGGCTCGCGGAGGAATTCGGCGACGCGGTGCATGTGAAATCGCTCGATTTCACCAACCTCTACAATGCACGGGACGCCCTGCGGCTCGCGGAACGTCTCGCGCCGTACAAGTACGACATGATCGAATCGCCCGTGCGCCGCAACGACATGGCGGGATTGGCGGAGTTTCGCCGCTTCGTTAAGGTGCCGGTATCGGAGCATGTCTACAATGCCGCGCACGCCGTGCAGATGATCGAAGCACGGGCGGCGGACATCATCAACATCGGACCGTACCTCGTGGGCGGCTTGCGGGCAGCGGCGCGAATCTTCGCTATCGCTGCGGCGAACTCGGTCGAAACGTTGATCGGCACCACGCAAGAATTGTCAGTTGGTACGGCGGCAATCGCACATCTCGGTGCAGCGATGCCGAACCTTGATTGCCCGTGCGACACGGTCGGTCCTGCCCTGTACCGCGAGGATGTCGTACGTGAGCGTGTGCGGTTCGAGCACGGCGCAGTCGTCGTGCCAGACGGCCCCGGTATCGGCGTCGAGCCGGACATGGAACTGTTACGCGAATTGGCGCACCCGCTCGGCTGGACGCAGGGCAGATTCACCGGCAAAACGAACGATCTCAGCCAATGGCGGCGGCACTGATCCAACAGTGCAGGTGCAAAAGCACGAGGTACCACAACGAAATATCAGAAGAGGGGCGGCATCACACCGCCCCTCTTCTCGCATCTCTGTGTCCGAGAAAAGGACGTTATCCCTGTCCGAGGCGTGCCGGTGCGTACGGCGCGGGATTGCCCGGTACCGCCATCGTGGTACCCGGTGCCGTCGAGGCGGTGCCGGCACCGATTCGAGCGGCGAGGGACTCCGTCGTCTGTGCGCCAACCGCTTGGATCGAGGAGACCACCATCATCACCGCAACCGCGAGCGCAACCCAAAACTTTCGACGCATTTCCCAATCCTCCCACATCTATCAAGTCCGACCGAGACCGGCTCACCCACCGTCTCGCGGCGCATTGTGGCAGAAACCCGCGATCAAATCAAGAGATAATGCAATTGATTTGCAGGCTCCACATATTTACATAAAAAAAGACCGCTGATTGCCGGGAAGGGAGCGGGTAGTGCACGTGAAGTGCTGTCACCGCACGTAATCACATACGCACGGCGACGGCAAAAGGTAACACATATTCGGGCGGTTTCGCGCCTTACAGCGAGACGGGCTTTCCGGTCATCGCGGACTCGTTGCACGCCATGACGAGGCGGTGCGTCTTCATGGCGTCATCAAAGGTCTGGCGGATGCCGCTCGTATCGCCACTCTCGATGGCGGTAAAGAAGGCGCGGGAAAGTTCGCGCTCGCCATCGCCGCCTTTGCCGGGGAACTGGTGTGCTCCTTCGGGTGTTGTCCACGTCGAGCCACCCCACCCGAAATCCGCTTTGGCACCCTGTGCGATGATCGCCAGCCCGCTGGAATCCTGAAGCGCGGGATCGAGGGCATATGTGCTGGCATACCCGCAGACCGCACCGTTCGCCCATCGCACGGTGAGGCTGTAGGCATCCCAGTTGTCCCAGTTCGCGCTGCCCGCAAGGACATTGTCGGTGTAGTGTGCATAGACTTCCACTGGCTCAGTTTGCATGACATAGCGGCAAAGATCGAGATAGTGGATGCCCCACTCCACAACATGCCCGCCGCCCCACGAGCGGTACCAGTTGCCCGGAATATCGGGAGCTTTGCGGTAATTCCAGATATGCGTCAGGGCAACTTTGCGCCCGCTGAGTGCCTCGCGTATCTCAGACGCGCCGCCGCCGTAACGCAACTGGTGGCAGATGTGAATCATGCGCCCGTTCTCTTTCGCTGCGTCTCCGATGGCTGCGGAGGTTTCGAGATCGAGCGTGATTGGCTTTTCGAGCACGACATGTGCGCCGCGTTGTAGCGCGGCGATTGCCTGTTCGCGGTGCAGCGCAGGCGGCGTCGTGATATAGACCACATCCGGGCGCATGTCATCGAGCATCTCGATGGCGTCGAGATACGGTTTGGCGTGCGGCGCGTGCTCCCCGATCAGTGTACGCGCCCGCCCTTCGTCTACATCCGCGATGCCAACAACCTGTGCTTGCGCTTCCAAATCGGCGACCGCCCTTGTGTGTGCGCCGCCCCGACGTCCCGCCCCAATGACCGCAACCTTGAGTGCCATGCTGTGCTTCTCCTCCTGTTTCTCCTCCGACACGGAGAAGGATGCCGTATGCTCCGGTGCCGCACGAATGCCGGTAGCGCAGTGCGGTTTAATCGTCAATCTGCGGCGCGGCTGCTCTCCTCCGTCGGTGGGACGCCATCGGGCAGGTGGTCAGTGCGCTGCAAGCCACGGGCGCGGGCAAAATCGAAGTCGCAGCCCTCGTGCGCCTGCGTGACGTGGTTGAGGTAGAGCCAGTGATAGCCGCGTGCGTCGGTCGGGACGGGGCTGCGCCACTCTGCCAGCCGCGCCGCCATCTCTTCGTCGGAGATCAGCACATTGAGTTTGCGCCCCGGCACATCGAGTTCGATGATGTCGCCGTCGCGCACTGCGGCGAGTGGGCCGCCCGCCGCCGCTTCGGGCGAGACGTGCAAGATCGTGGTGCCGAACGCAGTACCGCTCATGCGGGCATCGGTGACGCGGACGATGTCGCGGATGCCGCGCCGGATCAACTTGATCGGCACCGCCACACCGCCGCCCGTCTCCGGCATTCCCGGAAAGCCGAGCGGTCCCTGATACCGCTGGATAATCACCGCATCAGGATCGAGATCGTAGTTCTCGTCGTGCAGGGCAGCGTGCAACTCGTCGTTGCTGTTAAAGCAGACCGCCGGTCCGCGATGCACGAGCAGATGCGCCGATGCCGCTGTCTGCTTAATAACCGCCCCGAACGGAGCGAGATTGCCCGTGAGGATCGCCGTGCCCCCCTCATTGCTCAGGGGATTGTCCAGTGAGCGGATTACATTTTGATCGAGGCTGCGCGGCGCGTTTGCGAGATTTTCGCGCACGGTCTTGCCGGAGACGGTGATGCAATCGGTGTGCAGGAGCGGTTCCAGTTCTTTCATCACCGCTGGGATGCCGCCCGCCTCGAAGACTTCGTTCATCATGTATTCGCCGGACGGTTTGACATTGACGATGAACGGCGTGCTGCGGCTGATCTCATCGAAGACCGAAAGCGGCAAATCAATGCCGAGCCGCCCCGCAAGTGCCACGAGATGAATCACCATGTTCGTGCTGCCGCCGATTGCCATACTGACGCGGATCGCGTTTTCGAGCGATTTGCGTGTAATGATGTCGGACGGCTTGATGCCCTGTTTAACGATCTCGACGATCTGCTTGCCGGACTGCTCCGCGCTGCGGTAGCGGCGAGCGTCTACGGCGGGGATATTCGCGCTCCCCGTCAGGCAAAGCCCCATTGCCTCCGCAAGGCTGGTCATCGTGCTGGCGGTTCCCATCACTTCGCAATGTCCGACGCTGCGCTTGTAGCCACCCTCGAACTCCTGCATATCCTCGTCTGTCACCAGCCCCGCCCGCAGTTCGGCGTCCATCTTGGTGTAGTCGGTCGTGCCGACATCTTTGCCGCGATACCGCCCGGAGAGCGAGGGACCGCCCGTGACAAGGATCGCGGGGACATCTGCGGACGCAAGCCCCATCATCATGGCGGGGGTCGTCTTATCACACGACGAGAGGCAGACAACGCCGTCCAGTGGCTGGGCACGAATCATTTCTTCCACATCCATCGCCATCAGGTTGCGGAACATCATCGTCGTCGGGTGCATGAAGACTTCCCCGAGCGAGATGACGGGGAATTCCAGCGGCAACCCGCCCGCCTGCCACACGCCGCGCTTCACTGCCGCCGCCACATCATTAAGATGGACATTGCAGTTGTTCAGTTCGCTCCACGAGTTGCAGATGCCGATGACGGGTCGCCCGTCCATATCGTCGCTGCTGTATCCTTCGCCCATCAGAAATGCGCGGGTCACGGTGCGCCCCACACCATACTTGCCGAGCCATCCTTGACTGCGTGCGGTGGGCTTGTATGTCGAACTTGCCACGAAACATGCTCCCTTCGGTCATCGAACCGGACTTCCGCGCTAGATGCTGTACAACTCTGATACATCGCGCAGGATGGCGTCCAGTTCCTGATGGTCGAACTGGTCGAGGGCGTCGCGCCGACCACGCATCGTGGCGTTGGCAATGACGCCACGCCGCTTGAGGACTTCCTTGTAGAGTGCACCCGCAAAGGCTGCTTCCATGTTGAGTAGCGGCAGGAGCCGGTTGAAGGTGCGGCGTGCCTTGTCGAGATTGCCCGCCTCCAGCGCGTTCCAGATTGTCACATGCACATCGGTCACTTGGCAGGCGGGCATCGTGCCGCACGCGCCCCGGCGATATTCGTCCAGCATGAATCGCCCGCCGACACCGCCCATCACGCCTTCACAGTCGTCGCCCGCCGCCGCGAGAATGTCGGTCATCATATGACCTGCGCTGGATGTTTCTTCCTTGATGTAGGAGACATTGTCAATCTGCTGGAGCAGCCGCACGACGTGCGGTGCGCTCATCGCGGTACCCGCAGGACCGCTCCAGTTCTGCACGAAGACGGGCAAATCGTCTACCGCGTCCGCCACTGCTTGATAGAACGCGAAGATGGATTCGGGGTCGGTTAGGCGCACGCCGTAGGGAGGCATGGCGATCACGGCGTCTGCCCCGACCTGCTTCGCGTACTTCGCGTACAGCACGCTCGCTTGCTGCGAGACGCCCGACACCCCTACAACCACCGGTACGCGCTTGTTTGTTCCCTCCACCACGAGGCGGGTAACGCGCTTGCGCTCGTCATCGGTCAGCGTGGGCGACTCGCTCGCATTGACGGGGGCAACGATGCCGTGTGCGCCCGCCAGCACGCACCAGTTTACTTGGTTCTTAAGCGAGTCCTCGTCAATGTTGCCGTGCCGGTCAAACGGCGTGACCGGAATCGTGTATACCCCGCGCATCTGTGCCACTCGTAGCTTCCTTTCGGATTACCGCAAACCGCAAGACAGTGAACTACACGGCATGTGCAGGCGTCAGACGGATGGAAGGCAGTGTACACACTGGTGAGGCAGGCGGTAAAGCGGATATGAGAGAATGCGTTACAATGTATAGATGGAAGACTTCGTGGACGAACCGCCCGCCACCCCGCGCAAACTCCGCCTGCTTCGGTTGTTTCTTGCAATCGAGGCGACCGATGCGGTGCGGGCGGCGGTCCTCGCGTCGCAGCGCACTCTGCGGCAACGCGGCGGCGGCGCGGCGTTGCCGGTGCGCTGGTTTTCGCTCGCGCAATCGCACTTGACACTGCAATTTTTCGGTACGGTTCTCGCGTCGCATGTCCCCGCACTCGTGGAGACGATCACGCCTGCCGTTGCGCCTATCGCGCCGTTTCTGCTGCGCGATGGGGAAATCGGGGCGTTTCCATCGTGCGATACGCCGCGCGTTCTCTGGCTCGGTCTCGGTGGTGATCTCCCCGCGCTCGTGTCGCTGCAACACGCGGTCGCGGCGGCGTCCGCGACTGTTACGGGGGTCGTCGCGGATCGTAAACCGTTCAACCCGCATCTCACTTTAGGACGTGTGGCAGTTGGGCGTGCATCGGCGTCGCCCGTGCGGTTGGTGGCGGACGCGCTCTCACGTCCCGTTGCGGTGCCGCCGTTCGCGTGGGAAGTCGGCCACGTCTCACTTATCCGCAGTGTGCTTTCTGCGGGCGCGGTGCGGTATACTGTACTTGCAACGTTTCCGCTCGGCGGGAAACGCTGACGAACCGTCTATGTATTTGTGTGCATGTACGTGCGAGGTGTGGTGTGAAGGTGATCCGGCGCATTGCGAATGGCTGGCGCGACCTCCCCGTTCACGGGTAGTAGGGCATATCTGCCGCTATCCGAACATTCTATTCCTTGGGAGGAAGATCATCATGAGCATGTTTGACACACTCGCCGACATCGAGCGGCGTTTTCACACAATCGAAGCAGAAATGGGTAACCCCGATGTGGCGACCGACATTTCCCGCCTGACCGCCCTCGGACGCGAACGGGCGGAGATCGAGGATGTTGTCGGGGCATATGCCCGTATGAAAGCCCTCGATCAGCAGATCGAAGAAGCCGAATTGCTTGCGGGCGATAGCGACCCCGAACTTGCTGCAATGGCGAAGGACGAACTGACCGGGTTGCGCGATCAGCAGAGCGCGACCGTCGCGGAAGTGCGTCAGTTGCTCGTCCCGAAAGACAAGAACGACGACCGCGATGTGATCGTCGAGATTCGTGCCGGCACGGGGGGCGAGGAAGCCGCCCTGTTCGCCGCCGAACTCTACCGCATGTACACTAAGTATGCCGAACGACGACGCTGGAAAGTGGAATTGCTCAATCTCAACGAAACCGGCATCGGTGGCATGAAAGAAGTCGTTTTCGAGGTTCACGGTAAGGATGTCTTCGCGTACCTGCGGTGGGAAAGCGGCGTGCATCGCGTGCAGCGCGTCCCCGCGACGGAATCCGGCGGGCGCATCCATACCAGCACCGCAACGGTTGTCGTGATGCCGGAAGTCGAAGACGTAGACGTGCAGATCAGCGACGCTGATCTCAAGATTGATGTCTACCGCTCGTCTGGCAACGGCGGGCAGAGCGTCAATACGACCGATAGCGCAGTGCGGATCACGTATTTGCCAACGGGTATGGTCGTCACCTGTCAGGACGAAAAGAGCCAGTTGAAGAACCGCATCAAAGCAATGGCGGTACTTCGCGCCCGCCTGTACGATCTCGAATTGCAGAAACAGCAGACCGAAATGTCTGCCCAACGCAAATTGCAGATCGGCAGCGGCGACCGGAGCGAGAAGATTCGCACCTACAACTTCCCGCAGGATCGTGTCACCGATCATCGTATCGGTATGAACCGCTCGAATATCCCCGGCGTGATGGACGGCGACATCGAGAGTTTCGTCACCGAACTTCGCGCCGTGGATCAGGCGGATCGCCTTGCCGCCGCCGGTCTTACCCTCACCTAATAATTGGGAGGGATCATTGCACCGCAGTGGCGCGGAGGACGTAAAGGAAAGACAAAGAAGAGTGGCTTCGTTGTGCTTTCTCCGCGTTGTCTGTACTACTGTGGTGCAACCCGTCCGATGACGCAAACGTACCGCGATCTGCTGCGGCGGGGTGTACTGCAATTGCGGGCGGCGGGGAGCGAATCCGCCGAACTCGATGCCGCGCTGCTCTTGGCACATGCAGGGGGGCTGAACCGCGCCTTCCTCTATAGCCGCTTGCCTGAAGCCGCCCCCGCCCTGCTCGAAACTGCATATACTGCGCTGCTTGATGCGCGGGCGAATGGTGTACCGGTCGCATATCTGCGTGGCGAGCGAGAATTCATGGGGTTGCCGTTTGCGGTGACGCCTGCAACGCTCGTACCGCGCCCCGAGACCGAACTGCTTGTTGAATGGGGGATGCGCTGGCTCGGCACGCACCCGCACGCACGCACCGCTGTAGATGTCGGCACCGGGAGCGGCGCGATTGCGGTCTCGCTGGCGCATGCCGTTCCTGATCTCGCAGTCATTGCGTGCGACATATCGCGGGAGGCGTTGCAGGTTGCGGCGGGCAACGCGGCACGCAACGGTGTCGGTGGGCGGGTGCAGTTCGTTGCGGGAGACCTGCTTGCGTGGCTCGGTGTGCCAGTGCCGCTCGTGTTAGCGAACTTGCCGTATCTCACCGATACCCAGAGCGACGCACCTGATCTCCGCGCCGAACCCCGCTCCGCGCTGGCGGGCGGCGATGCGGACGGCTTCGCGCTCTATCGTCGCCTTCTAGCGCACCTCGCGTTGCTCCTGCCCACTGGGGGCGCGTTCGCCTTCGAGATTGACCCCGCACAAGCGGCAATTGCGGCGGCGGAAAGTGCCGCCGTCTTCCCCGGTGCGCTGGTAGTGGTGCATGACGATCTTGCTGCGCTCCCGCGCTTCGTCACTATCGAGTACGTGTGATCTATTCTCCGGGCTGATCCGTATGTTTTGCTGCTCGTGGCACGGAGTTTGCTTTATGGAGAAGCAACACACACCGGGGGGCGTTCCCCGGCGCGGGATTCTTCACAGGAGGTTCAGGACATGACAGCACTCGTACCGTTCGCGGCGATCAACTTCGGTCTTGGCATCATCGGGTGGATCGTGGTTGGCTTGATCGCGG
>JBBRMX010000038.1:0-19006 GCA_038230615.1 Thermomicrobiales bacterium
AGCGGCGAGTGCTGACGTATACCCCCGGCAACCCGGAGCCGTTTCGCGTCGAGTTCGGTAACATCGGGCGGCATTATCTGCAATGGCGGTACACGCAACAACCCGCCTTGCCAGTACTGCCCGTCGTGCCTATCTATCCTGTCGCGCCAACATATTCTACCGTGCCGGCGGTGCCGATTGCGCCGCCCGCGCCGTCGGTCATGGGGTACGATGCCATCTTCACGAATGCGGTTGCGGCGATGGCAGGGCGCAATTCGAGCGCAATCAGCCTCGGCGCAGCAGCGGGCAGCACGTATCTCGATACCATCGCTATCGAGCCGTTTGAAAATGGCTGGATGCTCTACTTATTGAACACAAACAAAATCTACGTGCTGAGCAGGGCCGGCGTGCAGTTGTCCGTCTATCCGAATACCTTCGTGGAAAACGGGCTGAATCCGGTGGTGCCGGGGCCGCGTTCGGGGACGTATATACCGGTGCGGGGCTTCGGGGCGGTGTGGCAAAACGGCGTTGTGCAGCAAATACTGGGCTACGCGACTGCGCCGGAGCGGGGATATACGGCATCGGTGCAAGCATTCGCACGCGGGTTCCTCGTGGATGATCCCGCCGACAGCCTCGTCTTCGCCCTCAATACGCAAAGCAATCTCTGGGACGGCGCGACACGCTGACGCACGGCGCGGTATCGCCGTCCCCAATGGAGATTCGCTGCCCGATTGCCTGATAGCGGATGGCGCGATGCCGCTTCCTCTTCTCGCGTATACTCACCGCCACGGGAGATAACGCGGGGCGAGACGGAAGGGACAAGGAACGATGCGGACGTATAAGATCGCGGTGATGCCGATGGATGGTGTCGGGCGCGAGGTGATCCCGGCGGCGGTGCGCGTATTGCGGGCGGCAGAACACGCGGCGGGCGGTTTCGCGCTCGACACGACCGATTTCGACTGGTCGGCGCGGAAATCGCTCGAAACGGGCGAGCCGATCATCCCGCCGGGAGGCTTCGAGACGCTGCGGCAGTTCGACGCGATCTTGTTCGGGGCGCACGGCGGCACCCCCGGTGTGCCGGACGATGTTGCCTTCGCGGAGACGCTGTTCGCCTTCCGTGTGGCGTTCGACGAATACATCAATCTGCGCCCCTGCCGGTTGCTGCCGGGGCTGCCGCACATTCTCGCGCATGTCCCGCCGGAAGCGGTAGATATGGTGATCGTGCGCGAAAATGTCGAGGGCGAACTGGCGGGGCCGGGCGGCAGAAGCGGCGTCGGCACCCCGTGGGAAACCGCGCACCAACTGACGGTTATCAGCCGCGCCAACACGGAACGGACGGCGCGGTATGCCTTCCGGCTGGCACAAGGGCGGCGCAAACGGCTGGCGAATATCACGAAATCGAACGCGATGCGCCACGCCTACACGCTGTGGGACGAGACGATTGCAAATGTGGCGCGGGAGTTCCCGGATGTCGAGTTGCAGAAATACTATGTGGATGCGGCGGCGGCGCGGATGGTGCAACGCCCGCAGGATTTCGATGTGCTGCTCTGCACGAACCTGTTCGGGGATATTCTGTCCGATCTCGGCGCGGGTATCGCGGGGGGGCTTGGCATGGCAGCCAGCGGCAATATCAACCCCGAACGCACCGCGCCCTCGCTGTTTGAACCCGTCCACGGCAGCGCACCGGACATTGCGGGGCGCGGCATCGCCAACCCACTCGCCGCGATCGGTGCGGGCGCGATGCTGCTGCGGCATCTCGGTGAGCATACGGCAGCAGACCGTATCGAGGCAGCGATGAGTACTGTGCTGCTCGCGGGCGACCCGCGCACCCCCGACCTCGGCGGCACCGCCACGACCGACGAACTTGCAGATGCGGTGGCGCGGGCGATAGCGGGATAGATTCCCCGCTTGTGCCGCGCTCGTACCCTGCATTATCACGGAAGACCCACTACGGTGGGTCTTCCGTCGTGTGTCTGCCGCAAGTCGGCGGTGGTATCCTTTTCCGGTACGGCGCACAGCGAGGTGCGCCACGGGTAAGGAGGAGCACGCACGATGCAACCACTGACGACACTACGAAATTTGACCCTCGGTCTGTGGGCGGGGGAACTGGCGGCGATAGATTTCGTGGAAGCACCCGCCCGCTTCCGTACGCCCGGTCTCGACCGTGGTGCGATTACGGCAGTCGGGCGATCCGTCTTCCGGGCGACGGGGCGGTACGAACTGGTGCTCGGCGCGGTCGCGGTCGCCACCTCTGCGGTGCTGGCGGCACGCGGCAAGGGCAAAACTACCGCCGCCCTCGTTGCGCCGATGCTTGCCCTGACGCTCGTGCAGCAGTTCGCCCTCTCCCCGAAGATGCACGCCTTGCAGGACACGCTCGACTTCGTCAACCGCGACGAATCGGACCCGCGCTACGCCGAGCATCGCAAAATCCACGGCGCGTACATGATGGCGGACGCCGCGAAGTTCGCGCTCGGTCTCGCCGCGAGTGCCAGCACAGTCGGGCAACCGTAGCGAGCGGTCTTACTCTGCCGGGAGATATTTCTTCCACCAGCCAACGATGCGTTCCAGCCGTTCGCGGCGGTGTTTCGGCGTACCGCCGCGTGACAGCCCGTGGCTCTCGTCCGGGAAGCGCACGAAGACCACATCCCGACCGAGGCGGTGTAGTGCAGTGAAGAGTTGCTCCGCCTCGCTGACAGTGCAGCGGTGATCCTGCTCGCTGTGAATAATCAGTAGCGGTGCCGTAATCTTGTGCAGATGCGCGATGGGGGAGCGATCCCAGTAGAAATCGCGCTGCTCCCACCACGGCCCACCGAACTCCCATTCCAGACTGCGCCAAATCATGTCCGAGGTGCCGTACGACGAAATGCGGCTAATAGTGCTGCGCTCGGTCACGGCGGCGGTCCAGCGGTCGGGGTGTGTACCGAGCAGCCAGTTAGTGAGGTAGCCGCCGTATGAGCCGCCCGTCAGCCCGACGCGGTGCGGATCGAGGTACGGGCGGCGTTCCAGCACGTAATCTACGCCTGCGAGAATGTCGTGCGCGTCCACGCCGCCCCAGTCGCCCGTGAGCCGCGAGGTGAATGCCTGCCCGTATCCCGTGCTGCCACGCGGATTGAAATATGCGACCACATACCCCTCGGCGGCATAGCGGTGAAAACTGTGCGTGAAGGTGTTACCGTATTGCCCGCGCGGGCCGCCGTGAATATCGAGGATGAGCGGATACTGCTTCGCGGGGTCGAAGTCTGGCGGGTGCAGCACCCATCCGTCCATCATCACGCCGTCGTCCACGCGCACCGTAATCCGCTCCGGCGCGGAAAGCGTGATTTCATCGAGCAACGCGCCGTTGATCTCGGTCAGCCGCCGTTCCACAGTACCGTTCGCGTGCGCGACAAACAGGTCGCACGGATACGCCATCGTAGAGACGAGCGCGACGATATGGTCGTCCGTCGCGTGGAAGCCGACGATGTACCGTCCGTCGCCCAGCACCGATACAATCGGTCCGCCGTTCGCGGGAACTGCCTGCACCGCCGTACCGCCGCGATCCCCGACCGAGAAGAGGATACGCCTACCATCTTTCGACCATAGCACGGGCGGCGTCCCCGCGCTGCCGACCACATCCCCGATCACGCCATCGCCAACCGCGAGATCGTAGTCGCGGGTAAGGCAGCGCGGTGTGCCGCCCCCGGCGGAGACCGTCCACACCCAATCGTTCGTCGTCGGGCCAGTGGCGGGGGGCTGGTCATGCCCCACGAATGCGATAGTCGTGCTGTCCGGCGACCATGCCGGGTGCGACACCGGACCCATCGCGGGGGTCAGGCGTGTCGCCTCCCCGCCCGTTGCCGCCACGACGAAAATATCGGACACGGCCGTATATTCGCGGTCCGTGGTGCGACGCGAGACGAACGCGATGCGCGTGCCATCCGGCGACCACGCGGGTTGTATGTCGTTCCACTCGCCGTCGGTCAGTTGCATGGGGTCGCCGCCCGTCGCTGCCACGACATGCAGATGTTTGTACTTCCCGTCCCAAAATCCTTCACCATCTGCCTTGTAGCCGAAGCGTGTGATGACTTTGACATCGCTGCCCTCGGTAGGGGTATGGGTCGGGTCGTCCACAGCGGGGCGGGGCGTCTTGGCGACATAGACGATCTTCGTGCCGTCCGGCGACCATGCCGGTTCGCTCACATCGGTGTCGGGATGCAGGGGGGTCGCGTCCGCCCGACGCACGACACGAGCTTCGCCGCCGTCCGCCGGGATCAGCCACAATTCGCGTGTGCCGCCCCGATTGGAGATGAACAGCACCGTTGCGCCGTCCGGCGACCAGCGCGGCGAACCTTCTTTGGCGCGGGCAGTCGTGAGGGGGCGCGGCTCGCCGCCTGCGGTCGGCACGAGCCAGAGATTCGTCTGCGTCGTGTCCGCCGCGAGATCGGTCGTCGTCACCGCGAAGACAACCCGCGACCCGTCGGGCGATACCGCGAAGTCCCCGATGACGCGAAACGCCGCAAGATCATCGTCGGTCAGTGTGCGCGGGGCTGTGCTCGATGTGGACATCGTTCTACCCTCCTATTTTCCCTTTTCCGTACGAAGAAGGAGATAACCTCATGTTCGCATGATAGGACGATAGAAACGGTGCGCTGTCAACCGGCGGCGGGGCATTCGCGACGATTCGCTTCCTCTTGCAGAAGCACCGCGTCACCACATCATATGTACGTACACTATCGGACAGCATTGCGTCGGGTATTTGTACATTATGGTAACTTTCGCGTATACTGGCGTGGCACGACGCACCGCATGGGGAAGCGCGGAATCCGGGAACCGCGCCGGGGGCAGTCGCAACGAAAGTAGTACCAACCAGTGGAGACACAGCCGCCTGACCAGCGACCGGGAAACCCCGCGATATACGGCATCCGCCAACCGGAGGGACGCCCGCCGGAACCGCGCCCGCAACCTGACACCCGCGTCCCGATGGATACCCGTGTCCAGCCGTCCGGCGGCGATAACCGCCAGATGATGGAGCAGCGGCAAGCGATGGACGCCCGCCTTGCCGGGGACGAACGCCGCCGCCGCGAAGCGACCACCATCAACAACCTCCAGCAGCAGATTGACGAACTCCGTGCCCTCGTGCGCGATCAAGTGTCGCGGGTCGGGCGGGGCGATGAGATGGTCAAGAGTGTGGAGGCGCAAATTTCTGAGGTGCGCTCCAATCTCGATGAACACCGCCGAGGGATGACGCAGTACGCACAGGCGCGGCAACTCGACGAAAACCGCATCCGGGGTGCACTCGCGGAGATGCATCAGGGCATCACGGAGTCGCACACGAGCATCCGCACCGTGCAGTCGCAGGTGATCGAGTTGATTGAGCAGTCCCGCTCCCGCCGCGACACTACCGATGTCACCGCCCGCCGCTTCGAGGAGTTGCAGGGGCAGATCAACCGTACCGCTGCTCAGCAGGATCGCGTGATGGATGTGATGAAAACCCTGCGCGAGAGCATTGACGAAGTGCGCGTGGAGGGGGCGCAGGCGCGGCGCGATTATCAGCGTGTCGAAGATGCGATCCGCATCGTGGACAGCGAAGCGAAACGTCGCGTCGTGGAGATCGAGCAGCGCATCGAGGTGCTGCCGCCGCGCATCGAGGAGAATATCAAGCGCATCGCGGGCATCGAAAATCTGCTCAAGGGGCTTGGCGACGAGTTCGCCCGCATCCACCACAATCTGCAATCGCTCGCCACCGTAGATATTCGGCAGGAAGAAATCTACACCACATTCAACGAGCAGGCATTGGAGCGGCACGATCTCGTGCTCGAACGGCTGGAAGAAGTGCGTCAGCAGGGTGATGCGATGGCACGCGATCTGCGCCACGCCGCCGAGGAGCGCGATGCATTTCTCAGCAGCCGCGTGGATGTCTCAGACGATTCGCTGCGCGATGTCGCGCACCGTATTAGCCTCGTCAATACCCGCGTAGATGAGGTCGGGATGCGGATCGCGGATTCTCGCAAAGAGTTCGCCCGTGCGGTAGACCTCCAAGCGCGTATGCGGCTCAAGGCAGTGCAGGAAGAGATGGAAGAGACCGCCGAGTTTACCCGCACGATCATCTCCAGCGACGGCGCGATGAGTGATCCGCCCGCGCCGCGCCCGCTCCCCCGCACCAACTACGCCAGCAACGGGAGAGGCTAACGGATGGCGACCGCACCCCCGCTCACGACCGGCGCATTGACGCGGCGCATTATTCCCTGCCTTGATGTGACCCGTGGGCGCGTCGTGAAAGGCACGAAGTTCGACCACCTGCGGGATCAGGGCGACCCCGTCGAACTCGCAGCGCGATACGATGCGGCGGGTGCGGACGAACTGACGTTTTACGACATCACCGCCAGCAGCGACGGGCGCGAGACGATGCTCGATGTCGTCCGGGCGACGGCGCGGCAGGTCTTCATCCCGCTCACGGTCGGTGGCGGCGTGCGGACGACCGACGACATCGCCGGGTTGCTGCGGGCAGGCGCGGACAAGGTTTCGGTCAACTCCGCTGCTGTCGAAAACCCGCAACTGATCGCGGACGGGTCGCGCCGCTTCGGAGCGCAGTGCATTGTCCTCTCGATTGACGCCCGCAAACGCGCCGATGGGAGTGGGTGGGAAGTGACCACGCACGGCAACCGCCGCACCACCGGCTTGGATGCCCTCGAATGGGCGATACGTGGCGTCGAACTGGGGGCGGGCGAGATCGTGCTCAATAGCATTGATGCCGACGGCACCCGCAATGGCTACGATCTCGCCATTACCCGCGCTATTGCGGACGCGGTCAGTGTGCCGGTGATCGCCTCCGGCGGTGCGGGGACGCTGCAACACTTCGCGGATGCCCTGACCATCGGCGGGGCGCACGCGGTGCTGGCGGCGGGCGTCTTCCACGAGGGCGTGTACACGATTGGCGAAACGAAAGCCTTCCTCGCCGCGCACGGTATCCCGATCCGCCCCGTTACGGGAACGTAACAAGCAACGAGTAATGCAGGGAAACGCAGAGAAAGGCGTGCGCGATGAGCGGCGGGTGGTGGCGCGATCCGTTTCTGATGCGGCGGGCGGCGCGATGGTCGCTCCTGCCGCTCACAATCGTGGGTGCGCTCTGCGCGGTCGGCGGCGGGTTCCTCGCCGGGTTGCTCGTGACGGCGATCATCGTGCTGCTGCCGGTTGCGGCATTCTACGAGGCACGCGGCTCACTGTTCGTGCTGCAATACACATCGTCGTCTGCCACGATGTACGGCGGGGCTGCTCCCGCATCGCGTCGCCCGCGCTGGTTGCCGTGGCTCGGTATCATGGTGGGCGGGGTTGCAGTCATCGTCGTGTTCGCATGGATCGCGGGACGGTTGCCGCGCCCGTGGGCAGAAATGCTTACCGCCGCCGCGCTCGTCTGCGGCATCGGGCTCTTTCTCGGCGGGCTGTTCACCCTCGGCGCGTATTACCTCGACCGCGAAATCGCCTCGTGGTTCGACCGCGAAGCCGAAGCCGATATGAAACTCTTCGCAGAAAACGAGCGTAAACGTACCCGCAACAAGCGTACAGACTAACTGCCGTGCGCCGCGCCGCACGCGCTTTGACGCCCCCGCGTTTGTCGCGCATACTCCGGTGATGGGTGGCGGCAACGGCGGGAGGGGCGGCGCGTGGGCGTGGTACGGGTGATCGGTGGGGTGTTGCTGCTGGCGGCACTCGTGGGCATACCGGGTTCGCTCGTCGTGCGGCTTCTGCGCCGTGCCATGCCGCGCACCGCCCTCATCCCTGCAGAATCGGTCTTTTTGACGGCGGCACTGGGCGCGTGCGGTGCCGGCACGCTTGCACTCGTACTGGCGATGCTGGGCGTCTATTCGCTCCTGCTGCTCGTCGGGGTCGTCGCGCTGGTCTCTGTTGGTCTCGCCCTCGCGGGGCGGCGCATGGATATTCCGCTCCTGCCGGAACGCCCGCAGTTCACGCGCTCCATGCTCCTCCAACCGCAATCGTTGCTGCTCGTCCTGCTCGTGCTGGCGGCAGTGCTTTTTCTGCGACCGGGCGAGACGATTATCGGTAGCGAGGACACGGGCGTCTACTTTAACAGCGGCGTAGCGATTGCCCGCACGGGGCATCTGCGCTTCCGTGACCCCGATCTTGCGGCGATCATCACGGACAGCGCGACGGTGCGCCATCTGCTGCTCGAAACCCCGCATTGGCGTTACCGCTTCCTTGACGGCGGGCGGCTGCACGGCTTTTTTGCCAGCGGCACTGCGGGTGATGTTGTGCCGCAGTTCCTTCATCAGTGGGCGGTCTGGCTCGCTATTTTCTATCAGATTTTCGGGCTGGCGGGGCCGGCATACGCGCCGGGGGTGTGCGGGTTGCTCGGCGTCGCAGCGGTCGTGCTGGCGGCGCGGCGGCTCTGCGGCTGGCCCGTCGCGCTCGTGGCGGGGCTGTTCCTTACCCTGAATGGGATGCAGGTCTGGTTCGTACGGCAGACATTCTCGGAGCCGTTGCAGCAATTTCTCATCTTTACCGCCCTGTTCGGCTTCGTGATACTGGAAGAGCGCAGGGACGATGCGACGATGCGCCTCGGCGCGGTTGTCGCGGGGCTTGCGCTCGGTGCCGCCACGCTCGCCCATCTCGAAATCCTCTTTCTGCTGCCCGTTGTGGGGGCGTATGGGATTGCGCTCTGGCTCCTGCGCGGGTGGCGGCAGGCGCATACATGGTTCTTCGCCGTTTTCGGGGCGATGTTCGTCCTCGCGCTGGTGCAGATCGCCTTCTTCTCACTTGGGTACGCCGAGGGCATCTTCCATCACCCACTCATCAACCTCTGGGAGCGCAGAAAACTCGTTGCCGCTGCGGTCGTGGCGGGTATCGTCGTGCTCGGTGTCATCCGGCTGATGCGGCGATGGTGGCTGCCGCTGCTGCTCCGTCCGGCGGTGCATCGCAGCGGGCGATACGCGGTTGCGGCGGCGACTGCGCTCTATCTCGTCTGGGGCTATATCGTCCGTCCGCACATCGTGCTCGGTGGTGCGGGAGATTGGACGGCGTACATCGGTGCGCCGACGCCTCCCGGCAACGCGGCGAATCTCGTGCGGCTCGGCTGGTATTGGTCGCCGCTCGGTATCGCCCTCGCCAGTATCGGTGCCGTGCTCTTGATCGGGCAGCGTCTCGACCGGCGCAGCGGGGGCGTGCTGGCGTTTGCCCTCGTCCATGCGGTCATTTTCGTGGACGCGACGTACACGCGGGAATACTATCTCTACGCCCTGCGGCGCGATTTGCCAATTATCGTGCCGGTCTGCGCGATATTCGCGGCGTACGCGGTGTGCGAGAGCGGTGCGGCACTTGCCCCTATCGTGGCGCGGTTCGGCGCGGGGTTCATGCGTGCGGCTCGGCGCATCGTCAATGGGGGCGGGGTGCTTGCCGCGCTCGCGCTCGTCGTCTTTCTCGTGGCGACGGGCGGCGGGGCATGGACAATCCGCCGGTACGCAGGGGCGGAAGCGCAGATTGGCAGCATCGCGGCATCGTTCCCCCCTAATAGCCTGCTGCTCTTCGTGGGCGACCGCGACCAGCCACATTTGCTGGCGACGCCGCTCACGTACATCTATGATCGTGCTGCCTTCGTCGTCAGCACCGATTATCCGCGTGGCGACTTGCTGGAAACATGGCTGCTCCGCGAGAGCGCGACCCGCCCCGTCTATATCCTGATGGGCGACACGGGCGGCAAACTCTTCCTGCCACACACTGCCCTCGTGCCGGACATCGCACATGGCCCGTCGTTCACCCTCACGCTGCGGGATTTCGAGGCACTGCAAAAACAGAAGCCGCATAATCTACAGGAAAATACCCTCCGCTTTACTGTCTACCGCTTCGATGCCCGCGCCGGGACAGACGGCCCGCTCGGTACCGCCCCCCTCACGATCACGGCGGGGCAGTCCGACGAGAAATACAATGTGCAGGGCTTCTACGGCATCGAACATACCAAGACCGACCCCACGATATTCCGCTGGACGAGTACGCAGGCAATCGTGCGCGTCCCGTGGTCGCCCTCGCTTTCGGACAACGGCGGCACGCTCACCCTGCGCCTCGCGGGGGGCGAACGGCCCGCCAAGATCGGCGCGGCGCATCTGCGCGTCGCCCTCGATACCGGGCTTGGCGAACCGGGCAATCCTATCGCGGAGTTCGACCTCGCCCCCGATTGGCAGACGGTCACGATTCCCATTCCGCCCCACGCCCTGCCGCCTTCGGACGACGGCACCGCCCTCGTGCGCCTCGACAGTTGCATCACGCGCCAGACGAAAGACCGCCTCGTATGTAGCGCGTGGTCGCCGCAGGATTCCTCCACCCCCGACGAGCCGAACTACGATATTCGCGTCCTCGGTGTCAAAGTACAGTCCGTCACCATCGCTCCCCGGTGAATGCAGTTTCTTATCTCGCCTCAGCATTGCACGTGCTCGCCGATGAAGCGCGGTTCTTGCAATTGCTGATACACTATTGGGGGCAGAGCGCATCCGGCTCCGTGTGCGGCACGCCTTCAAACGGAGAGGGAGGGCAACACGATGCCGCGTACCCCAACTCATACCAAACCCCGCCTCGACCGCCTCGCAGCGATGCTGCGCGAACGGGAGTTCGATGCGCTGCTCGTGTCGCATGCCCGCAACCGTCGCTACCTTACCGGTTTCCGCGCCGATGACGACCAAATAGACGAGTCCGCCGGATGGGTGCTTGTGACCGCCGACGGCGAGGCGACGCTGTTTTGCTCCTCCACCAGTGCGGGCGAGGCAGAAGCCGAGGTAGGCGACGCGAAAATTGCCGTTGTCCCCGCTCCCATCGCAGAGGGAATCGTGGACGCAGTTGCGGCGCAGATCAAAGCGCGGGGCATCGAATGGCTCGGTTTCGAGCAACATCTCGCGTGGCACCGCCATGAAGAACTTGCCGCCGCCCTCCCCGGCGTCACGCTCGATGCCACATGGGGCTTGGTAGAATGGGTACGGATGGTCAAGGATGCGGACGAGATCGCCGCCATCCGTCGCGCCGTCGCCCTCACCGATGGGGCGTTCGCGGCGGCGGTAGCGGCAATGCGACCGGGCGCGACCGAGCGGGACATCGCGTGGGTTATTGATCGTCACATGCGCGAACATGGCGGCGACGATACGAACGCTTTCCCGACCATCGTCGCGGCGGGGCGCAATGCCGCCCTGCCGCATCACACCCCGGACGATACCCCCTTGCGGCACGGCGAACCGATTATTCTCGATCTCGGTGCGCGGGTGGACGGCTACTGCGCCGACCTGACGCGCACCGTCGCCCTCGGCATCGCAGATGTCCGCCTGCGTGAGATGCACGCGACGATCATTGCGGGCATGGATGCAGGCATCGCGCTCTTGCGGGCAGGCACCGTGGCGAATGTCGCCGCGAACGCCGCGATTGCTGCCTGCGAAGCGCGGGGACTGACGCCGCAACACACATTGGGGCATGGTGTCGGCTTGTCCATCCACGAATGGCCGTGGGTCTCGCCCGATGAGGACGAAGTGACGCTCGCGCCGGGGATGCTCTCCACCGCCGAACCGGGTTGGTACGATCCCGCATGGGGTGGCGTGCGCGTCGAGGAATGCATCCTCATCACCGATGACGCCCCCGAAATCCTCAGTACGGCACCCCGCACGCTCATCGTCGGCTGAACCCACGCTGCCGGAAACAATTTCGCCGCGCCCCTCGTCTAACGAAAAGGGGAATAGACCGGCAGCGCACGGGTGTTACACGAGGGAATACCGCGCCGTTCGCGGCACGTCTCGTGACGCAGACGACGCGATGTCCGAAAATCCGCCGCCGTGTTGTTTCCTTGTTGGCATCATCGGCAACCGCACGAGCACGGTGCGCCGGACGAACGAATAAAACAACACCCCCGCCCGCAACCCTGCGGCACCGGAAGGGACGAACGATATGGCAACGACACGTACCGACACCGATCTTCGCCGCGCCACGGTGCTTGCGGCGGCGAAGCACATCTTCGCCCGCATCGGCGTACGCGATGATGCCCTGCCGTTGATCGCGGAGGAAGCGGGTATCGGTCTCGATGCCCTTGCACGGCTCTACCCGACCCGCGATGACCTTCTGCGGGCGGTGCTTGCAGAGCAATTCGAGGGGGCGAAAATACGGGAAGCGCGGGCATCGTCGCTCGATGCCCTGCTCCCCGCCGCCGATGACGACGACGATGTGTTGCTCAGTCTGGAAGCGACCCTCGCGGCGGCGCGAGAGCCGGGAACGCTCGGCATCGCCCGCCGCCACGAGCGCACCGCCCGCGTTGATGCACTGGAATTGCTCGTGCGGCGGGCGCAAGAGCGCGACGAAATCGAGCGTGCCGCCGATCCTCGCGCCGTCGCACTGGCACTCGCCGCGTGGGAACTCGGTGTGCGCCAACTCGCCGTAGATGCCCCCGGCGTGTACGATGCAGCCGCTGTGCGCGGCGCGTACGATGCGCTGCTCCATCGCCCCGCGCCCGCAGCCCCTGCCCCGGTTGCCGCCACCGCGCCGCGCCCGTCCAACCGCGTCGGTATGGCGGCGATGGCATCCGCTCCTGCGGATTCGCCCGCCCTGCCCGCAGCAAACGGGCGCGGCAAGCGCAACGGATCGAATGTCAAACTTGATGCGGACATGTCCGCGCTAACGATTCTTGCCGCCCCCCCGAAGACACGCGGCAGGGGTGGTGTGCCGCTCTCCGAGAGTTTCGGGAGCGCGGTGCAGAGCCTCGGCGCGAACAAAACCCGCAGCATCCTGACCATGCTCGGCATCATCATCGGCGTCATGAGCGTGATTACCCTGCTCGCCGTCGGCAATGGTGTGACCGCGAATGTCACCGGGCAACTGCTCTCTAACGGCACCAACCTGATCTATATTCAAGGCGCATCTGCCTCTCAGAATGGTGTGCAGAACGGCAACCGTATCAAGAGCCTGACCCTCGAAGATGCTGCTGCGCTCGCGCAACCCGGTGCTGCGCCCGACATCGCCTCAGTCTCGCCGGAGGTGCAGACGAGCGGCACGATCACCGTGGGCAATGCGAATGCCTTCGCCGCTACCGTCGGCGTCCAGCCTGCATACCTCGATGTCCACGATGCCGAGATCGGCACCGGCGATTTCATCACGACGCAGGATGTCTCCACGAATGCGAATGTCGCCGTGCTCGGTCCGAATGTGGCGGACAAGCTCTTCGCCAGCACCGATGATCCTATCGGCAAGAATATCCAAGTTCAGGGGAAAACATTCCGCGTCATCGGTGTCCTCAAGGCGAAGGGCGGCACCAGTTTTGGCTCTGCCGATGACAATGTGTACGTGCCGGTCTCCACCGCCTTTGCCCTCCTCATCGGTGACAACGGCGCGACGGGTGCTGCCCGCAGCGGCAAGATCGTCAATGTCATCATCGTCAAGGGGGCATCGAAAGACACCCTTGATGCCGCCGCCGTGCAGATCGCCGACGTACTCAACTTCCAGCATCGCACCCGCGACATTGCGAACCCCGACTTTCAGGTGACCACCCAGAAAGACCTGCTTAAGAGCGTGCAGGCGACTCTTGGCGTGATTAATGTCTTCCTT
The DNA here is from genome assembly GCA_038230615.1 of Thermomicrobiales bacterium. Taxonomy (GTDB): domain Bacteria; phylum Chloroflexota; class Chloroflexia; order Thermomicrobiales; family JALYUS01; genus JBBRMX01. The sequence goes on from JBBRMX010000038.1 coordinate 13,534, forward strand.
GCGATGGTTGCGGGCATCTCGCTGCTTGTCGGTGGCATCGGCATCATGAATATCATGCTCGTCAGCGTCACCGAGCGCACCCGCGAAATCGGCATCCGCAAAGCCATCGGCGCGAAAGAGCGCGACATCCTTACCCAGTTCATCGTAGAAGCAATTCTCATTAGCCTGATCGGGGCGATGATCGGTATCGTGCTTGGCTTCAGCATCGCCGCGCTCGTCAGCAAACTCTGGCAGCCGTCGGTACCCACGATGAGTTCGGTCGTTGCATCGGTGGTCTTTGCCATCGCCACCGGGCTTTTCTTCGGAGTTTATCCCGCTCGTCGTGCCGCCCGCCTCAAGCCGATTGACGCCCTGCGCTACGAATAGGGCGGGCAATCGTCTATAGAGCGAGTCGAGGGGGCGTCCAACGCCCCCTTTTCGTGAGTATCGTGGCATCGTTGTTGCACCTACGCTATACAGACCGCATCGGGCGGGAAACTGATAGGAGGCGCAGCGATGCAGCACCCACGCGGCGATGTGCCGGGGCCGACGACGAAAAAACTGCCGAATGAGCCGCTCGTGCGGGGCGGCGACCAGCCCCCTCCCGGCGAGGCGGCAGCAGAGAACACCGCCGTTCCTCCCGCACCGCTCGGCTTCGACGAAGCACCCGAAGAACCGGCGAACCCGCCCCCCGCGACGAAACGCCCGTAACGACGGTCGTATGTTTTCAATTGGAAGGAGTTGTCACCGATGCAATCGAACTACGAGCAGGGCAAAAAAGGCCCGATGACCACTGGCGAACCCGCAGAACGCGCAGCCGAGGCACAGATCGGCACGACACCCGCGACGACGCAAAACACGTCGCCGCTGGCGAAGCAGCAGCATTTCGCAGGGGAGCATGGCTTCCCGATATCGGATGAGGGATACAATCTCGTCACTGCGCTCTCGAACGAACTCGAAGGGTTGGAGAAATACGCCCAGTACGCGCAGGAAACGGGCGGCGGCAAGTTTTGGAGTGATGTCTTGGAACTCAAGAAGCGGCTTGCCGAACTCTTTACGCACGAAGTCGGCGAACATGCCCGCGAGGGTGGTTTCGGCACCGGCGAACATCGCGGCAATCGCTAACCCCACGTCGTAACCTGCGAACCGCCCATCACTTCGACACGTCAGGGACCCCTTCGCCTTCGCGGGCAGGGGTTTCTGTCACGATTTTGCGACGAAAGGAACACCGATGATGGGACGCATCCCTGCCGACGCCGACGACCTCGACATCCCCGGCGACGCCTATACCGACCCGAACCTCATCGCCTACGAGACCGATCCCGCGACGGGCGAGACCGCCGATGATGCCCTCGAAGCCACCCGGAGCGGCGGGCGCAACGACGCAGACTACCGCTTCCCGGTAGAAGATTCCTCACCGCTTCCCGTGCAGTGGTCTACACACCCCACACAAGACAGCACGCAGGAGGCGGAGTGGCGTGAGGTGTATATCGCACCCGAACATGCGCAATCCCTCACGAGCGATGGCGACCCCGAAGTGCTGGACGCCGAAATGAGCAGCGATATGGGCGTAGATCGCATCGTCAGCGAATCGTACTTCGAGAACGAGGCGGGCGATCTGAACGACGCGGACGAAGCCGCCCTCATGCGTCTCGCTACTGATGCCGACCAGCACCCCGGTTCGCAGTCCCCCGATCAATCGGACGGCGATACCCTGCCGGATACCGACGCGCTCAATCGTGGTACGGGCAGCCAGCGATAATAGACGGCAACTCGTGATTTTGCAGCGGCGGTGGGATACTATTCCGATTGCGAATCACGGGTTGCCGACCGCCGACCACCACGAGGAGATTCCCATGCCCGCAACCGCACGCGACGACCAATTCACGCTCCGGGGTCGGTTCGCGGAGCGATTAGCATTGCCGGGGACGCTGCCCACAGTCTACCGTTTCTTGGATGATTCCGAGACGCTGCTGCCGCTCGTAGCGGGTGTGGAACGTATCGTCGCGCACGCGGGCGGGTCGTATCGCCTCGTCTTCGCTCCCGTCGGCACGGGCAGCCTTACCTTTTTACTGGAATTGGAACTGCGCGTGTCGGGCGACGGCACCGCTACCGTGCATCTCGATTCGGTGCCGACGGCGGTGCCGCCTCTCGCGCCGGGTGGCGTCATCGGCGATTTCCATGCGGTACTCACCCTGCGCGAGGCGGGCAGCGGCACCGCGATCAGCGGTGATGCCACGCTCACCGTCGTAGATACGATCCCCGCCTTCCTGCGACGGATGCCCCGCATCGTGCTGGAACGCACGACCTCGCTCGCCGTCAACAAGCAGATGGAGACTATCGGGCGCGACCTGATGCGAAATGTCGCGGCGGCATACCCCGCATGGTGCGCCGCTCACCCGGATTGATCGTCTCCCATTTCGCCCCGCGTCATCGGGGAATACCGCACGCGGGCGGCGCGTCGTTATCAATGATACGATTGGTACACGAAAGCCGCGCCGCATCGTCACACAGCGGGCGGCATCCGACACAAGGAGCGAATCATCATGGCGAAACTTCCGGTCATCGGCATCGAATACTGCCACGAATGCGGCTATCTCTCGTTCGCGCTCAAACTTGCCGAGGGGTGCTTGCGGCAGTTCGAGGGAAAAATCGGCGGGGTGCTTGTCACGCCGTCTGCCGGGGGTGCGTACGAGATTACGATGGATACGAAAAGCATTTACAGCACCTTCGCCGAAGGCTTCCCGACACAGGACGAAGCGATGGCACGCATCGCGTCCGCCGTCGCGCAGCCCGCAGCGGCATAAGCACCGGTGCCGCCGCGCATTGACATCCTGACGATTTTCCCCGGCATGTTCGCAGGCGGGGGTCCGCTCGGCACGAGCATCATCGGGCGGGCGGTGGCACTAGGGCAGGTGGATATGCGCGTCCATGATCTGCGCGGGTGGGCATACGACCGCCATAAAAGCGTGGACGATTACCCCTACGGCGGCGGTGCAGGTATGGTGATGAAAGCCCCGCCCATCGTCGAGGCAGTCGAGGCGGTGCTTGGCGATGACCAGCATCGCACCCCCCGCGTGCCGGTGCTACTGATGTCGGCGGCGGGGCGCACCTTCTCGCAGGCAATGGCGCACGACCTCGCCGCGTGCGACCGCTTCGTATTGCTCTGCGCCCATTACGAGGGCGTTGACCAGCGGGCGATTTCCCTCTGCGTCACCGAAGAAGTGAGCATCGGGGATTACGTGCTCACAGGTGGCGAACTCGCTGCAATGGTCATTACCGACGCGGTGGTGCGCCTCTTGCCGGAGGTGATTGACGCCGCCTCATTGCACGAAGAATCGTTCGCCGAGGGGTTGCTGGAATACCCGCAGTATACCCGCCCGCCGGAATATCGCGGCTTGTCCGTGCCGCCCATTCTGACGAGCGGCGACCATGCGAAAGTGGCGCAGTGGCGGCGCGAACAAGCCCTCATTCGCACCCGCGCCCGCCGCCCCGATCTGCTCCCCGATGCGCCACTGACTGCCGCCGACCGCCGCTTCCTCGTCAGCCTCGCAGCCCGCGAAGACCCCGAAGACCCCGAAGGGCAAGCCGATGAATAACGCCCCGCCTATTCTGCCCACCCTCGCGCCACGCCGCGCCACGACCGCCGATACCCCGGACAGTTTCGGTATCCCCTTGCCGGAGCAGGTCGCAGTCACATTGCCGCTGGCGGGCGTCGGCACGCGGATGCTCGCGGCAATCTTCGATGCCCTTATCGTCGTCTTTATTTTCCTCTTCTTGGCATATATCGCGGCATTCATCGGTCTGGCACTGATCTTTCAGGATAGCGGCTTCGCGGCGGGGTCGGTCTTCGGTGCGCTGGCACTCGTCGGGACCGTCGCGTTTCTGCTTGCGTACTACGCGGGGCTGGAATTATTGTGGGACGGGCAAACCCCCGGCAAACGTATGATGCGTATTCGCGTCGTCCGGGACGACGGTTCGCCCGTGGACGCCGCTGCGGTACTCGCGCGGAATGTCCTACGGCTGGTGGATTTTCTGCCGCTCGGCTATCTCGTCGGGTTGGTGACGATGTTCGCAGACGGGCGGGCGCGTCGGCTCGGTGATATGGTCGGCGGCACCGTCGTGGTGCGCGAGGGCGGCAGCACGCCGACGTTGCGCGAAGTGGGGGCTGCCGCCGACCCCGCTGCCTTGCCCCCGCCGCCCGATCAGATCGCCCCGACGTACCTGCTCACGGCGGACGAACTCGCGGCAGCGCGGGAGTTTCTCCGCCGTGCCGGGACATTCGCCCCCGCCGAGCGTGCCGCGATTGCGTGGCGCGTCGCTACCACCCTTGCCGTGCGGATGGGCTACCCGCAACCCCCGCCGCAACCGGAATGGTTTCTTGTCTGGGTCTTGCAAAGCGCAGCGCATCCCGGCGGGGATCGCCGGTAGCCGCTGGGCGCATGTTCGCACCGTAAATGACCAGTGCGTACCGACGGTTTGCCCCTGCTACAATTGCCACTGGCGCGAGGCTTGCGAACGGATTCTCCGCAGGCGTGAATCGGGCAGCACGAGCGAGAGCAAAAGGAGCACACCCTAATGGCGAAGGCGAAAAACAGCGGCACCGCCCGCATTGACACACCGTTTCATGCGCGGGGCGGCGGCGAACGGCGCGTGATGCCGATGGGGCGCGGCGGCATGGTCGCCACGGCGCATCCGCTGGCGACAGCGGCGGGGCTGTGGGCATTGGAGCGCGGCGGCAATGCGATGGATGCCGCACTCGCGGCGGCGGGTGTCTGTGCCGTGGTACTCCCCGCAATGTGCGGTCTCGGCGGGGATTGCTTCTTACTCCATTACGATGCCGCGACGGGCGCGGTGACGGGTCTCAACGGCAGTGGTGCTGCCCCGCTCGCCGCGACGCCGGGAGTGTATGCCGAGCGCGGGCATATCGCCCAGATGCCAACCTATGGCCCGCTCGCCGTCTCTGTCCCCGGCGCAGTGGGGGCATATTTCGCGGCAAATGAGCGGTGGGGCAGCATCGCCATGCGCGACCTTCTCCGCCCCGCCGAGCAGTATGCCCGCGACGGCTTCGCCCTCACCCCCGAAGACGCAGAGACCATCGCCGGGGCAGCTGATGTGATGAAAACCCAACCGGGCGCAGCAGCAAAAACCTTCCTTGCGGGTGGCAAAATCGCCCCGCGCACCGGCAATATCCTCAAAAACGAAGACCTCGCGGATACGCTTGCGTTGCTCCGCACCGGGGGCGCGGCGGCATTCTACGAGGGCAAAATCGCCGAGACCATCGGCAAGTGGATGAAGAAGCACGACGGGCTGATAACCGCCGAAGACCTCGCCCGCTACACCCCGGAAATTACGCCCGCCGTTGGCGTCGGGTATCGCGGGTACACGGTACACACCACCGCGCCGCCGTCGCAGGGCATCATCACCGTGGGAATGCTGAATATTGCCGCCAATGCCGACCTCGCCGCGATGGGGCAGCATTCTCCCGCTGCGC
>JBBRMX010000039.1:0-18772 GCA_038230615.1 Thermomicrobiales bacterium
CTACCCGATGAGCGGGCAGGTGACCGAGCGCGGCGCGGGCGACGGTGACGGCTACACCCTCAATATCCCGCTGCGGATGCGCTCCGGCGATGCTGACTACCTGCGCGTCTTCGATGATATTATCGCGCCGCTCGTGCGCGACTACCGCCCCGAACTCATCTTCATCTCGGCGGGCTACGATGCCTCGCAGGACGACCCCCTCGCGGGCATGTTCGTCACCGACGACGGCTTCCGCCAGATGACTGAGCGCGTCATCGCGTGGGCGGACGAATCCTGCGGCGGCAAACTCGTTGCCGTGCTCGAAGGTGGCTACGATCTCGACGCCCTCGCCCGTGGCGTCGCCGTCACCCTCCGCGCTCTCGACGCCGCAGGATAATTCTCCGCGTCCTGTGCGCCTTGGCGGCGCGGGTTTCCTGCTACAATATGGGCAGAGAGGTGCCATATATCACGGAAGGAATCCCGCCATGACCGAGCCGATTGCGATCATTGATTACGGTGGCGGCAATGTCGCCAATGCCCACAACGCCTTCGTCCACGAGGGAGTAGACGCGGTCATTACTGCGGACCACGATACCATCCGGCGTGCGCCCGGTGTCGTGCTGCCCGGTGTCGGCGCGACGCAGGATGTAATGGGCGGCTTGGTCGCACGCGAGCTAGTGCCGGTCATCCATGAAGTAATCGCACGCGGCACGACGCCGTTTCTGGGCATCTGCGTCGGTGAGCAAGTATTGGCGGACCTCAGCGAAGAAGGCGACCAGCACCCCTGCCTCGGCATCACACCGGGGCGCGTCGTGCGATTGCCGCAGGGTATCACCGTGCCGCACATGGGCTGGAACGCCGTGCGGCAAACACAAAACGCACACCCGCTTTTCGATGGTATCGCGGACGATACGCTGTTTTATTTCGTCCATTCCTATTACATCGCCCTCGACGATCCCGCGTGGCTTCTGGGCGAGACCGTGTACGGCGTCCCATTCGCTGCCGCCCTCGCACGCGGCGTGGTGATGGGAACGCAATTTCACCCCGAAAAGAGCGGCGCGGCGGGGTTGCGCCTCTTGCGGAACTTCGCCCGCATCGCGGCGGGTGAACTCGCGCTCACGCCCGCGCCGTTGCCTGTAGCGGTCGCATAGATGCAGGTCATCCCGGCGATTGATCTGCGCGGCGGCAATGTCGTGCGGCTCCTGCATGGCGATTTTTCACGTGAAACAGTCTACGGCGATGACCCCGTAACGATGGCACGGCACTGGGAGCAATCGGGCGCGGCGATCCTTCATGTCGTGGACCTCGACGGCGCGAAGGCGGGCGGCCCCCGGCAGACAGCGACTATCGCCGCGATCTGCGCCTCACCTTCGCAGCGGGTGTGGCGCGGGTCGTTCTCGGCACCGCCGCCATCGAAAACCCGCCGCTCGTCACGGAGGCGATCGCGGCGTTCGGTGCGGAGCGCATCGTACTCGGCGTGGATGCGCGAGACGGCTACGTTGCGACGGGGGGCTGGCTGGCGACAAGCACCGTCCGCGCCGTGGACCTCGCCCGCACGATGGGCGCGGCGGGCGTGCGGCGCGTCGTCGCTACCGACATCGGGCGAGACGGCACGCGCACCGGCCCGAATGTCGCATTTCTGGCGGAAGTCGCCACGAGCGGGCTTGCCGTCATCGCCTCCGGTGGCGTGAAAGACCGCAGCCACCTCGCGGCACTCGCCGCCGTCCCCGGTATCGAGGCCGTCATCACCGGTACTGCCCTCTACACCGGCGATTTGTCCCTCGGTCCCGGCGAGTGGGACATCACCAGATAGTCTCGATCTGCGGCAATGTCTATCGCCACAGGCTTTCGGCACTGCCGCGCATCGGTTGCGGGCGGTACTCGTGGTCGCGCAGCGCATCCAAATCGAGATCGGTGCCAAGACCGGGCGCGGTCGGCAGCAAAAAATCGCCGTCTTCGTAGCGGAGCGGTACGGTGCAGAGGGCATCGCGCAATGCACGCTCCCCCTCCATTTGCTCCAGAATGTGGAAATTCGGGATGGATGCGCCGAGATGCAATGCAGCGAGCGTGCAGATCGGTCCCGTCGGGTTGTGCGGCGCGACGGGAATGTAATACGTGTCCGCCATCGCCGCGATCTTGCGGACTTCCGTAATACCGCCCGCGTGCATCAAGTCGGGCTGTGCCACGGCACACCCGCCCCCTTCGAACAACTCGCGGAACTCCCAGCGCGAAAGCAGCCGCTCCCCCGTCGCGATCGGCACCGGCAATTCCCGCGCCAATTGTGCCATTGCCTTCGCATTCTCGAACGGAATCGGCTCCTCGAACCACGCGGGGCGCGACGGCAGAAATGCCCGTGCCGCGAGGACTGCGGTGCGCGGCGAGAGCCGTTCCGCGCACTCAACAAAAATCTCCACATCGTCGCCCGCACCCTCACGCGCCGCCGCCATCAGCGCGGCAGCATCGGTGATCGCGCGATGTTCGTTCTCGCGCAGCCGGTTCGCATCGAATGCCGTCCACTTGAACGCCGAAAAGCCGCGCCGCACCGCATCTTTCGCGCCCTCGTACGCGCCCTCCGGCGTCGTGACACCGCCGAGCCAGTGGCTGGCATATGCCCGAATGCGCGGGCGAAATGGCCCGCCGAGCAGCCGGTAGACCGGCACGCCGAGCCGCTTCCCCTCGATGTCCCACAGCGCACTATCGAGTGCGGAGAGCGCAGTCATCCCGACCGCGCCGCCGCGCCACCGCCACGCGTGGTACATCCGCTGCCAGTGCGCTTCCACACCGGCGGGATCTTGCCCAATGAGTGCCGCGCCGAGTTCATGTACGGCTGCTTCTGCCGCCCCCATCGGGCCGTGCAGCGATCCCTCGCCCCAGCCGTGCAACCCTTCGTCCGTCGTCACCCGGACGAACAACCAGTTGCACCATTCCACCCAGTACTTGAAGGTCTCGATCTTCGTAATTTTCATGCCGTCCCCTCATTCCTCCCCACCCGCCGCTCAATCGTGTAGTCTCCGATACTCCACACTCGCGTACCGTCGTGCATAGTGGTCGCACAGGGCGCACCGGGGCACGGCAACGAACGATGGTTTATGTTGCGCATATCGCCTCCGCGCTATCCTGCAATCGAACAGTGGCTGCAATCGGTGCAGCGCACAGACCTAGAAAGTATCGGTGCAGATGCTATCTCACATAACGCGCTATCCGTTGCATCTTTCGCTGCATATCGTCTATGCGTTCGTGTACGGCAATCGTGTGGATTGGCGCATTGCGCTGACGACACAACGCGCTTCCTGATTTCCCGCGACTCTCCCCATCGCCCGACCGATGGTTCGCACCGCACACGTTCGCTACACATTCGCGGGCGTGCCGTCCTCGCCGTACACACCGTCGTAACGACCGGCGGGCTGCGTAGCGTAACGGGCGAGGGCAGTCTCGTCGAGGTCTACACCGAGACCGGGCGCGGTCGGTAATTCCGCCCAACCGGGCGCAAGCGACAGTTGCTGTGTCTGCACCTCCGCCCAGCCGGGCAGATGCAGTTGCTTGTAGAACTCTAAAATGCGAAAGGTGTGCGTCGCGGCGGCGAGATGGATGCTTGCGGCAGTCGAAATCGGTCCCTGCGGGTTATGTGGCGCGACCTGAATATGATGCGCTTCCGCTATCGCCGCGATCTTCCGCAGCCCCGTGATGCCTCCCGCATGGCAAATGTCCGGCTGCACGATGTCGGTCAGTTTGCCCTCGATAATCTCGCGGAACTCCCACGGCGAAAAAAGCCGCTCTCCCGTGGCGATGTCCGTTGCGTGCGGATAGCGCATTACATGGCGCAGCCCGTCGGTATCCTCCGGCGCGACGGGTTCCTCGAACCAGCCGATTGTATACGGCGCGAGCGCATCCAACATCCGGCAGGCGACCGAGGCGCGGGTACGGCCGTGGTTGTCCACGAGCAATTCCACATCGTACCCGACCGCATCGCGGATCGCGGCAGCCCGCGTGACGGCGATTTCCACCGCATCTGCCTCGTAATTCTTGCCGTTCGGCTCGAATGTCGCCATCTTGAATGCCGTCCATCCCTGCGCCACCAATGCCCGCGCATCGTCGCCTGATTGCGCGGTCTCCAGCCCGATCCCCACATGGGTGTACAGCCGGATACGGTCGCGCACCGCGCCGCCGAGCAACTGGTACACCGGCAAGTTTGCCAGTTTGCCGACGATGTCCCACAATGCCTGATCCACCGCCGCGATTGCCGAATTGAGGATCACGCCGCCGCGCCAGAAATTGTGGCGATACTGCGTCTGCCAGATATATTCGATGCGGCGCGGGTCCATGCCGATCAGATGGCGGTCTGCGTAGGTGCGAACTGCCTGCACCACGGTCTGCTCGTTGCTCTCTACCGTCCCCTCACCCCACCCGTACACACCCTCGTCGGTCGTCACCTTCACGAACAGCCACGCCCGAATATCGGGCTGAATCCGGCATAGAAAGGTCTGCACATCGGTAATCTGCATCGCTCGTCTCCCTCCACGTTCCCCCACACCGCGCAGTCGTTCCGCCCCCCGCAATGGTGCGCCACCATCGCATGGCGCGTCAAACACCGATGCTGACCCCTGCGAATACATTCACGAGAGTAAATTGCTTTACAAGCGTATGTTGCCATGGTATGCTACGTGCCAACGATTATCAATTAGCAGCATCAATTATGGTCCCGATGGGCGGCGTAATGGCACGCATCCCGCCGGACAGGAAATGTAGCCCCCTTCCGGGAGAGGAGTTGTGCAATGGAATTCATCGTGTTTTTGTGCATCGCAATTGCGCTCACGGGGCTTGTCGTGCTTTCTGGTAGCACACGTACGCGCCGCACCCCGGAGAAGCCGCAGTCCCACGTTGCGTCCTCCCCTGACCTCCCGCGCAAGCCCACACTCTCTTGACATTTCACGCGTAACCATGTAGCGTTACCGCAGATTCGGCAATGCAGTCGGGCCGTGTTTTCGTGAGCGGTTTTCGTGTGCGCGGGAGCGCGGGAGGCAGACAGTGGTAAGCAACGGACGAAGTCGGCGGGACATTCTCAAACTGGCGGCGGGGTCGGCAGGTGTCGCCCTCCTTGCAGCGTGTGGCGGCAGCGAAATAGCGACGACCGCCCCTGCCACCAGCGCAACAAAAGCACCGCAAACCGCCATCTCTGGCGGCACCGGCGGGCAGACCCCGGCAGCAGTCGGCGGTACGGGCGGGCAGACTCCCGCAGTCGCCACGGCAGCCCCCGCCGCGACGAGCGCAACCACCGCTGGCAGTGCGGCGGCAGGGACGGCAAAGCCTGCGGGCAGCGCGGTCGCATCTACGGGCGGGACAACTCCCCTCAGCACCCCGAACGCGGCGGCCAAGGGCAATGTCAAGTACTGGCAGACCACCTTCGACAATCCCGATGTCCCCTCGGCAAAGTTCCACGATCAATGGATCGCCTCGCTCAAGACGACACTCCCCAATGTCAACTTCGTTGAGGAGCAGTATTCCTACAATGACATGCTCGACAAGATGCGCGTCGCCCTCAAAGCAAATCAGGGGCCGGATATTGCGGTTATCACCGTTATCTGGTCGCCGGAATTCGGCGCGAATAACTCCCTGATGGAGATCAACTTGGCAGACTTCGGCTACACCGCCGATAAATTCTGGCCCGGTGCACTCAAGTCCGCGACGTGGAACGGCAAGTTGTACGGCATCCCCACCAACAACGAGACGATGGCGTTCATCTACAATAAAGAAATCTTCCAGAAAGCGGGTCTTGATCCCCTGAAGGGACCGGAGACGTGGGAAGATGTCAAGAATTACTCCAAGCAGATCAAAGAGAAAACGGGTAAAGCGGGCTTCGGCATGGTCGCCAAACTGAACGCGGGCAACACGCCCTACCGTTTCATGCCGCTCTGCTGGGCATACGGCGGGGCAGCCCTCGATGAGACGGCAGACGTGCCGAAATACGAGAAGTCCGGCTTCGACAATGACGGCACCATCGCCGCCTTGCAGTGGATGTACGATGTCTATGTGCGCGACCAGGCCGCGCCCGCCTCTGCGATCAACAACACGCAGATCGAGAACCGCGACCTCTTCATCTCCGGCGAAGTGGCCATGATGATTGACCATCCTTCTGCGTACACCATCGTCAAGGGCAAGGCCCCCGATGTGGCAGAGAAGATGAACTACGTGCTGATGCCCAAAGGCCCCGTGCGCCGCGCCGTGGCATTCGGCGGCTCCAATCTCTCGATCTTCAAGACCGCGAAAGATATGGACGCCGTCAAAGCAGTTGTCAAGGACCGCACGTCGCCGTTGCAGTCGCTCCGCTTCGCCTACGAAGGCTCCAACCCCGGCAACCGCGATGCCTTCTCGCTGCCGGAGCAGCAGCAGCGCGTCAACGAGATCAAGTTCCTCAATGTCACCACCGAGATGTTGCAGTACGGCGTCTCGTACCCCGCCATCCCCGAAGCCGCAGACATCATGAACCTGATGGTGCCGCAGATGATTCAAGATGTGCTCACCAAAAACAAGACCCCGGAACAGTCCGCAAAGGATACCGCGAAGAAGGTCAACGACCTCATCGCCAAGCGGAAGTAACCGGGCAATACCCGGCGAATACAAGCGGTGGACGGGACAAAATCCCGCCCACCGCTTTCCTTTGCGCCCGCATAGGTCATAGTGCGTCGAGTAGTGGAAGGATCGTCGTGCGAATCTGTGCCATGTCTCCAAGAGCAATCTCTATGGGTGCTGCCGAGATTTTCATCCCCGGCAAATATCGCACTTTTTTCCCCACATCATAGAGGCGGAAATAGACCGCCTCTATCTGTTGCAATTCCTGCATCCGGTTGATTGCCCTGCCCCGCTCGCCGTGATCGTGCGGCTCGTACTCGCTCCGTTCCCAGAGCAATGCACCGACATAATGCACCGCCGCATAGAACGCGACAACCACCGCCCAATCGCACGGCGGTTCTTCAGTGGCAAGGCGGCGTGCAAGCGCGGCGTTTGCTTCCGCTTTCGCACGGTGCTGTGCGGTGCGTGGCTTCATGCAGGGTGTGGGACAAACCGCCGCGCATCGGGCGGCACTGCGTCGAAAGGATTTGCATCCCCTGCATACATCCCTGAATGCTCGATATATAGATCGAAATCTATGCCGGGAAGTTCCCCACGGAGCATCGCCGCGATCCCGTACACATCGAGTTCCTGCTCCGGTGTGAGCGGCTGTGTAACGACCCAAACTTCGTAGTGGTTGCGCGTCGCCCGGAAATACCAACCCAAGACGACATCACGGCGTGGAAACATTCGCAGCATGACTGCCTCGACATTTTCTTGGTTTACGTGCGCTGCGACCATGAAGCGACCTCCGAATGTTCTAGAGCCTGCGTACAAGTTCGGGCAACCACTACAAGCGGATATAAATCATACTACTATCAAGCCACAATCTCTGCTTTTCTCAAAATCTCTGCGCGGAAATGGCCGCACCTCTACTTCGCCGCCCCGCCCCGGCGTGCGCGAAGCATCCCCGCGCAGATACCTGCGCCATACACGACCCGAAAAAGAGGTAAGGCGCGTTCCCCCGGTCGCGCGAGGGCGCGGAGAGATTTGCCACGCGGGTTGAGCGGGCAGTACCGCCAGAATGCGCCCCATGTCTGCGGCACCACGGCACTCGCCCCCACCCACCGGGCGTGCCGGTAAATTTCGCTTAGATGCTGTGGGTTCGTGTGGTAGCAGACAGCACCGGGCGCGGCGACCGCCAGCGTATCGAGCCGCGCCGCCAGTGAATGATCGTCGTCGTACCCCCCCGCGACGAACCCGCCCACCCGCACAAAATCAGCCCGCCGCACCGCCCGGAAGACTGCCTGCCGCACCGGGTACTCTGCCGGCAATTTGCGCGTGGGCGGCAGATGCTGGCTCGTCTGCCAGAGCCGCGCCCACCGCTCCTGCGGATTTGCAACGTACTCCACCGCGTGAAAACTGCCCATCGCCCCCGCCGCAATGGGCGCGAGCAATCGCTCCAGAAAGTCGCGGGCAAAGCGCATATCCGCATCCAAAAATGCCAGCACCTCGCCCGTCGCGGCAGCGGCACCCCGGTTCCGCGCCGCGCCGCTCCCCTCGTGCTGCTGCCGGAGCAGGCACACGCCGCCGAACCCGCGCACGATCTCCCGCGTGCCGTCCGTGCTGCCGTCGTCAATCACGATAATTTCGTGTGGTGGCTGTGTCTGGTCGAGCAGGCTCGCAAGACAACGGGGGATCACCCCCGCCTCGTTGTACGCGGGGATGATGACCGAAACGGTGAGCGTGGGCGGTCGCGCCATCTCCATACCGCGCAGTATACTCGTTCCGATAAAAGGAGAGTGCGATGAGCAACGTGACGATCCAGCGCACCGACGACCGCGACGCGGTGCAAGCATTCGCCGATGCGGAGTTCGAGAAACTCGACCCCGTGCCGTGGCGCAGCGCACAGATCACGCTCGCTGCCGAGCGGGACGGCGCACTCATTGGCGCGGTGCGGGCATCCTACGACGCGGGCATCGCGCATCTCAGCGAATTGATCGTCGCGGCAGACGAACGCAACAATGGCACCGGCGCACAATTGCTGGCAGCATTCGAGGCATGGGCGCGGGAACAAGGCGCACACCGCTGCACCCTCCACACCGACCGCGACCGCCCCGCCGTCCGCTTCTACGAACGCCACGGCTGGCACATCGCCTACATCATGCCCGACCACTACCAGCACCGCACTTTTCTTCTCATGACCAAAGAAATACACCGTAACGAGTAACAAGAGAATGCGGGAAAACCTCTACCGGCATTTTCTTGTTACTTGTATCTTGTTACTCGTTACTCACTCCTCCTCGTTCGCATTCGCCACCCGACGCGGTATACTGCTGCTACCGACCCGACGAAACCCCCGCTGTGCGGAAACGGGGACCCACACCTGCGAGGTGCCGCGTGTCCTTCTATTACAACCAGAACCCGACTCCCTACAACCCCGAACCGCCGCCGATGCTCACACCCGACCAGTTCCGCGAAATCGCCGCCCGCCTCGAAGCAGAAGTGGCGCACCTGATGGTCGGGCAAGACGAAGTCGTCCGCGCAGTCCTCACCTGTATGATCGCGGGCGGTCACGCGCTGCTCGAAGGCGTGCCGGGGCTTGGCAAGACGATGCTCGTGCGGACCTTTTCCGACGCCCTCGATCTGCAATTCTCGCGCATCCAGTTCACACCCGACCTCATGCCCGCTGACATCACCGGCACGAATATCCTTGCGGAGAACGATGCGGGGCGGCGCACCTTCCAGTTCCAACCCGGTCCGGTCTTCGCCAATCTCGTGCTGGCGGATGAGATCAACCGCGCCACCCCGAAGACGCAATCCGCCCTGCTCGAAGCGATGCAGGAACGCACCGTGACCGTGGCGAACACGATCTACCCGATCAACCGCCCCTTCTTCGTCCTCGCCACGCAGAACCCGCTGGAGATGGAAGGCACCTACCCGCTCCCCGAAGCGCAGCTCGACCGCTTCATGTTCAAATTGATCGTGCAGTTTCCCCGCGCCGAGGAACTGAGCGAGATTCTGCGCCGCACCACGGGCGGGCAATCGCCGCAGGTCAGCACCGTCGCAAATGGGTACGACATCGTCCGCATGGGCGATCTGGCGCGGGAAATCCCCGTCGCATCGCACATCACCGATTACGCGGTGCAGTTGCTCCTTGCCACGCACCCCGACCAGCAAGCCGCGCCCGAAACCGTTCGCCGCTTCGTCCGCTACGGCAGCAGTCCGCGTGGCGCACAATCAATGATCCTTGCGGCGAAAATTCGTGCGCTTCTCTCCGGTAGGCTCAATGTAGCGCATGACGATCTCCGCGCCGTCGCGTATCCTGCCCTACGGCATCGCATCATCCTCAATTTCGAAGGTGAAGCGGAGCGCATCACGTCGGACGATCTCATCACCGATGTCATCGCCACCGTCCCCGAACTTGTCCCCGCCTAGGGGAGGTGCTGCGGACTGCATACGGAGCCGGTGTACGGAGGCGAATGGTACGGAGGTAGGGAGCGGGTGGCGAACGGCGAGGCGACGGCGCAAAATGATGCAGTACGCACCACACACTATCCCGTACTCCGCATCGCGCCACCGAGCGCGGTCACAGTCGCGGCACTGCCGGTAGCGGACGGATTGCTCGCGCTCGCGCTGCTGGCGGGCGAACACCCCGACGCGCAGACCACCGAGACGCCCGCCCGCGTGTTACTGCGCGACCGCCTTTCCCCCGTGCAGCAGCGGGCGGCGCACGCGCTGTTCGCGCCGCCCGTCGTCGCGGGGTTCGTCGCGTGGGAGGCTGCCCTCGTCGCGCCCGATACCGACGCCCTCCGGCGCACCGTGGACGCCCTGCCGGACGCCGCTATCGTCGCGTACGTAGTGCGGGCGGCGGGCAATCTCGCCCCCGACGCCCCGCAATCGCCCGGCATCTGGCAGTCGCTCACCGAGGACGAAGAATGGGCGGCGGCATATCTCGCGCACTATCTCGACCCGCCCCCCGCCGACCCCGCGCCGGTGCAAGCGATCCTCGCGCAACCGCGAGCAGTGCGGCGGCAACTAGTAGACCTCCTCGCAGCCTCGGCACTCCTGCCGGACGATTCCGCATGGTATGCCGCCGCCCTCGACCGCCTCCACGCCACTGACCCCGTAACCCTCGCCGCACACGTCCCCACCGATCTGCGCGGGCGCGAGGCGGTCGTCTTCCCATCGCGGTTCCTCGCGGCGGGGTCGGTCTGTATCGCGCTCCCCACCTCGAATCGCGTATTCATCGCCGTCGCCTTCCCCGCCGCCGCAACTTCGGAGACCGACCCCGCCACACCTGCGCCGATTATTGCGGATGCTGCGACCTATCAAGAAATCCACCGCCTGCTTGCGGACCCCGCAAGATGGGCGGCAGTGCGTCTGCTGCTCGTTGCCCCGCGCTACGGACAGGAATTGTCCGAGATGCTCAAACTGAGCGTCGCCACCGTCTCGCACCATCTCGGTCTACTTAAAGCCCTCGATCTCGTAGACACCGTGCGCGAGGAACACCGCCTGTATTATCATCTCCGCACCGGCCGTCTGCGTGCATTGCTGGCGGGCGCGGAACACGGGCTATTCAGTGACCAACCCTGACCGGAGGATATGCCGTTGCCCGATGATCGCCGCCCGCTCGTCCGCGCCCCGCTCATCCTGCCTTCCCCGCTGCAACGCTACCGCCCACATCCCGGTAGGCACGCCCTCTACGACGGTTTCGCCCTGACGACACTCGGCGATGGAGATAGTGACGGGAATTTTGTCCTCGTCTTCGGTTCGGTGCCGCCGGAACGGGTTTTCGCACGCGCCTCCGCATTTTTCGATGGGGCGGGCTATTCTGTGACGGTTGAGGTGGGCGCGGCGCAACCGATGGAAGACGCAGTGCAGTCACGGGGCTGGCTGCTCGATGAGGAAGAACCCGCCCTCGTCCTCTCCACCCTCCCCGCCATACTCCCGCCCCCGCCCCTCGATCTTGTGATACACGAGGCAACAACCGAAGCACAGTTCGCGGATTTCTTCGCCCTCACGCACACCGCAACCCCGTGGGTGCCGTCGCTTGACGCCGCAACCGACCCCGCCGTGTGCGTGCTGGTTGGGTATCGCAACGGCGCGGCAGTGGCGACATCGCGCATCACCTGTTTCGGAGCGGTGGGGGAGATTTCCGGCGTCGGTACAGTACCGGAGCAGCGGCGGCAAGGGTTCGGCACCGCGATGACATGGGCGGCAATCGCGGCGGGCATTCGCCGGGGGTGCGAGGCGATCTCGCTCACCGCCTCCCCGATGGGCGAGCCAGTCTATGTAAAAATGGGCTTCGCGCCCGTCTGCACCTACCGCACCTATCTCGCACCGGACGGATGACCACGGCAGGAAGACGAACGGCGGGAACGCAGATGCACGGTTCGCTATGATATGTAGCGTTCAAATCTCTTCAAACCAATGGCGATTAATGCTGACTTCTTCGACTTGCTGTGTGCTGATGCCGAGATTCAAATCCTTCAACAGTTCGCAGAGTTGGTCGCCATCAATCAGGTCAATGACCGGCGCACCATCTCTGGTTGCTTCGCGCTTCGCATCGGACGTGAACGTCCCGGTCGTGATGAGCAAACCCTTATCCGTTCTTCCAACCATCGCACCACGAAAGTTTCGCACTTCGGGTGCCCCGACACTGCCCTTATATCGTTTGCACTGAAAGAACACTTGGAAACTGAGAAGAGATATGCGGAGAACACCAATTCCATCAATACCGCCATCGCCACTGCGACCCGTCACGTCCACTTTTGTGAATCCAGACTCGCGCAGCAAACGCTGGCAGAGTCGTTCAAACCCGCTTGGATGCATAGCGAGAAGCACATCCAGAAGTGCATCGCGCCATTCGACAAATACGGTGCTGCTGAGTTGAGAGGCTTCTTCATGCGGAATCTCTTCTGAGATTTCCACATCAGTAACCGTCTGCCCTTGATTTCCCTTCGGAGTCCGACTCTTTGACGGCGACATTGCCCGAACCTTCGTAGTGATTGCGCTCATATCGCTTTCAGTGAGCGTTCTCCCGTAACTGGTGATTGCCCAAATCCCTCGTTGACTGTTTTCCAAGGCATCTACCTTTTTTAGGTAGGAACGTGCCCAAGCAAGTCGGTATGCGATCTCTGTTCCCGGCCCATCAAGATGAAGGATACGCTGCTGTTCCTCGGAGAAGTCCACGATTTCCAGGACGTGTTCTACTATTTCCTGAATGGTCCCTGACCCGCCCATTTGGGTGAGGGCTTGCAGCGTAGGCCAAAACATTTGATGGTGAGGCGGAACAGAAACCGGTACCCTGGAATTGGAAGCCATATAGTTCTACTCTCGTGATTCAGTCAAGGGTTCGCATATTTTGGCGGGGACATTGTATCTGCGAAACAAGCTCTCGTACAACAAAAATCGCTTTCCGATTGGGCAGGGTCAAAGTCGCATACCGCTGTATAAGAAACTGGAATCGCCACGTTGGAGATGCCTCGGTGTGCCATCCATCGCAGAGACGACCAGCACCAACTTCCTACTGCCCCCCGATGCGCGGTGCTACAATTCCCCCGTGTGCGGCACGCAACGGCGCGTGCATCGGTTCGGTTCGGAAGGGAGTGGAACACGCATGGCACAGGCTACGGTTCACCTGTATATCGGCACCGCCCTGCTCATCGCCTATCTCGCCACGACGGTCATCTATGCTACCGGGATCGGCAGCGGCACCGTGCCGGCATTCGGCAAGTATGTGTCGTATCTCGCGGCACTATTGCTAGTGCTCCAATATCTCGTCGGCATCGGTCTGCTCGCGTCGAAATACCAGAACAAGTGGTATCACTACGTCCTTGCGGTGCTCGTCATCGTCCCCATCGGGCTGGAACACGGCATGATCCGTAAGCGGTTCACCGGGCGGCAACTCGCCACCAACCTTACCCTCGTCGCGGGCATCACGACCTTCGTGATCTTCCTTACATGGCTCGTCGGGCGCGGCACCTCCTGAGAGCCAGCCATTACGCCCCGCCCCTAGTGCCGGATCGAGTCCGTTCCCGCATTGAGCAGCCATTCCTGCGAGCCAAATGGCTGCTCACCCTCGGCGGGGCGCACGCGCTCGTACGACCCGTCGGCGCGGAGTTCCCGCGCCTTCACGGTGTCCCGTAGATGCGTCTTGAGGATATCCTCCTCGATGTGCGTGCGGATGGCGGCATCCTCCACCGGAAACAGCACCTCAACGCGGCGGTCAAGGTTGCGCGTCATCAGGTCTGCGCTGCCGAGATAGAGTTCGGTCTCGCCGCCGTTGCCGAACAAATAGATGCGGCTGTGTTCCAGAAACCGCCCGACAATGCTAATCACGCGGATATTCTCCGAAATGCCCGGAATACCGGGGCGCAGGCAGCATATCTGGCGGCAGATGATGTCAATCTTCACGCCCGCCTGCGATGCGCGGTAGAGTTCTTCCACCATTTCCTCGTCCACGAGATTATTCATCTTGAAAATAATCCTGCCCCGCGCCCCGAAACCCCGTTCCCGCTCGATCATCTCGAAGACGCGCCGCCGCAGTGTCACGGGCGCAACCAGCAATTTACGGTATTCCTGCTGGTTGGAATACCCCGTCAGATAATTGAACAAATCCGACACATCCGCCCCGATCTCCTCGTTCGCCGTGAACAGACCGAGATCGGTGTACACCCGCGCCGTCCCCGCATTGTAGTTGCCGGTGCCGAGATGCACATACCGCCGCACGCCGTCCGCCTCGCGGCGTACCACGAGCGCGACCTTGCAATGCACCTTCAGCCCCATCATCCCATACGCGACATGCACACCCTTGCTCTCTAATGCCCGCGCCCACTCGATATTGTTCTCCTCATCGAACCGCGCTTTGAGTTCGACCAGCACCGCAACCTGTGTCTCGTCGTCCCGCGCCTCCGCTAGCGCGAGCACAATCGGGCTATCTTTGCCGACCCGATACAGCACCTGTTTGATCGCCCGCACATTGGGATCCGTGCTGCCCGCCTTGATGAAGTCCACCACCGGCGTGAACGAATCGTACGGATGATGGAGCAAAATATCGCCGTCACGGATCGTGGCGTAGATGTCTTCGGTGTCGCGCAAGGCGGCGGGGGTCTGCGGCACAAACGGCGCGTCTTTCAGGTCGGGGCGGTCAATCCGCATCAATTGCATCAGGTCGCCCAGCCCCAGTTGCCCCGCCACGGTGTACACATCCGACGGATGCACTTCCAGTTTCGCCGTCAGCCATGTCCGCAACCCCTCCGGCAGGGTGTCGTCCACCATCAGCCGCACCACAAACCCGAACTGCCGCTGCGCCAATTGCTGCTCGATAGTCTGTAATAGGTCTTCCGCTTCGAGTTCCTGAATCTCGAAATCCGCATTGCGCGTCACATGGAACGGGTACGCCGCAACAATCTGCGTATTCGCAAATAGCGTCTGCAAATTCGCCGCGATCACCTGTTCGAGCCACACAAATGCACGCGGGCGGTGAATAGCCGCGTGCGCCCGCATCGCATCCGTCGCCGTGACCGGTACGAAACGCGGCAACGACGGCGGCAATTTGATCCGGGCGATATGCTCGCCGCTCTCGTCGCGCACCACCACGAGCATGTTCAGGCTACGGTTCGAGATGTGCGGAAATGGATGCCCGCTGTCCACCGCCAACGGCGTCAGCACCGGGAAAATCTCGCGCCGGAAATACTCGTCTGCCGCTGCCTGCTGCTCGGCGTCCAGATCACCGTAGTCGCAAAGATGGATGCCGTTTTGCGCCAGTTCGGGAATCAGTGCATCACGCAGGCACTCCGCCCCCTCGGTAAACAGCCCCCCCACCTTGCGATGAATGGCGTACAGCGTCTCGCGGGGAGTCATGCCGTCCCGCGCAACATCGGCGGCGTTCGCGCTCACCTGCTGCTTCAGCCCGGAAACACGAATCATGAAAAACTCGTCGAGGTTCGTGTTCACAATCGCCAGAAATTTCGTCCGCTCCAACAGCGGGTTCGTCGGGTCCTGTACTTCCTCGAAGACCCGCCGCTGAAACTCCAACGACGACACCTCGCGGTTCAGATACCACTCCGGCGCGGCAAGGTCTACGGCGGGCGGCGCACCCGCATCCACCGCCAGTACAGGCGGCGGCGACAGCGGAGGAAACGGGCGCACTTCGCGCCGGATAAAGCGTCCATTCTGATCGCGCAATCGTTGGA
Source organism: Thermomicrobiales bacterium (assembly GCA_038230615.1). Taxonomy (GTDB): domain Bacteria; phylum Chloroflexota; class Chloroflexia; order Thermomicrobiales; family JALYUS01; genus JBBRMX01. The sequence goes on from JBBRMX010000039.1 coordinate 15,726, forward strand.
ATCCTTCCGCCATTGTGTCCCTCCCCGTGTGCAATGCCGCTGATCACGCAACGGTAGTGCCGTAGGGGGGATACTGTCAACTGTCCGGGGCTCGTGCGGTATACTGACGCAGACCCACCGCCAAGCAAACCACACCGGAGCAGCGCATAGTTGATCTAGACATGAACGAATTGTGAGCAATCCATCACCCTTCGTCTGAACCCGACCCGCTAGACGCCGCGCCCCCGTCCGGCGATACTATCCCCCATTGAATAGAGGCAATAGAGACACCACACAAGGGGAGGAGCGACCGATGCAACAACCACCGGGGCAGCAACCGGCGATTGACCCGCGCCTTACGACGACCGCGTTCGAGATTCCGGGCTTCACCGTCCGCTACAATCTCGGCGTCGTACGCGGTGTCACCGTCCGCTCCCGCAGCATCGGCGGGCAGATCGGCGCAGCGTTCCAGTCCCTCGGCGGCGGCAATATCACCCTGCTCACCCAACTCGCCGAGCAAGCCCGCGCCGAAGCCTATGCCTACATGGAGATGCACGCCGTACAAGTCGGCGCGAACGCCATCATCGGTATCCGCTACGATAGCAACGAAGTGATGGAAAATGCCACCGAAGTCCTCGCCTACGGCACCGCCGTCTGGGGCGAGTGGAAACCGCAGGAATAATATGGCACCGGGCGGGCGCGGCGGGCGCGTCCGCGATGCGAACTATCCCTCTGCGGTAGGCAGACGAAGGAGCGGGGCGGCATGGCGTACGATGTAACACTCATTCCCGGCGACGGTATCGGGCCGGAAGTCGTCGAGGCGGCGCGGCGTGTGCTGGAAGCAACCGGCGTGCCGTTCGTCTGGCACATGGCGGACGCGGGCTTAGAAGCCTACGAGCGCACGGGTGAGACCCTCCCCGAAGCGACTGTCGAGAGCGTCCGGCAGACCAAACTCGGTCTCAAAGGACCCATCACCACCCCCATCGGCACGGGCTTCCGCTCGGTCAATGTCGGTCTCCGCCACGCCCTCAATCTCTACGCAAACCTCCGCCCTGCCCGCATCTTCCCCGGCGTTCGCACCCGCTACGAGGACGTGGATCTCGTCGTTGTCCGCGAAAATAGCGAAGACCTCTACGCTGGCGTCGAGTTCGATACCGGCACCCCCGAGGCGCACGAGATCATCGCCGCCATCAATGCCCGCTCCAAGAAGCAGGTGGACGAGACCGCCGCCATCACCATCAAGATGATTACCCCCGAAGCCTCGCGCCGGATCGTCCGCTTCGCCTTCGACTATGCCCGCGCCAACAATCGCCGCCTCGTCACCGCCGTCCACAAAGCGAACATTATGAAGTTCACCGACGGCCTCTTTCTCCACATCGCCGAAGAAGTGGCGAAGGAATACCCCGATATCGAGTTCAATGATCGCATCGTAGACAATGTCTGTATGCAACTCGTCCAGCGTCCCGAAGAGTACGATGTCCTCGTCATGCCCAACCTCTACGGCGACATCCTCTCCGATCTCGTCACCGGGCTTGTCGGCGGGCTTGGCATCGCCCCCGGCGCGAACATCGGCGACGGTATCGCCGTCTTCGAGCCGATTCACGGCAGCGCACCCAAATACGCGGGGCTGAATAAAGCCAACCCCACCGCCGAAATCCTCACCGGTGTGATGATGCTCGACCACATCGGCGAACACGAAGCCGCCCGCCGTGTCGAGAACGCTACCCGCCACGTCATCGAGGAAGGCACCGCCGTCACCTACGATTTCAAACCCACCCGCGACGACCCGACCGCTGTCGGCACCCGCGAAATGGCGGACGCCATCATCGCCGCAATGGGCTAAATAATCGCACCGGGAGGGTGGGCTTCTGCCTAGCCTCCCCACCTTTCCGAATCTCCCCCTTGACACCGTGCGATTCCCGTCCTAAAATACGAACACTTGTTCCACAAAACCGCGTCGCTGCGTTCATGCCCGCGTTCGTTTCATGTTGCAACGCAGGAGGAACCCATCATGACGCTTCATGTTCTGCCCTTTCGGGGCGCACTGCCCCGCCTCACCGACACTGCCGGACACCCCCCAAAGCCGCCCACGCCGTCGCCCACCGCCGTCTGGCATCGCGCCATTCTGCACGCCGATCTCGATGCCTTCTTCGCCACCGCCGAGATCGCCCGCCGCCCCGAACTCGCGGGGTTGCCCGTCATCGTCGGGGGGCGTCCCGGCGAGCGAGGTGTCGTCTGCGCCGCCTCGTATCCGGCGCGAGCGTTCGGCATCGCTTCCGGTATGAGCATCGCGGAGGCGGCACGGCGTTGCCCGCACGCCGTCTTCCTCCCCGTAGACGGCGCGTACTACGGCGAACTCGCCCACCGCTTCCGCGCCCTGCTGCTCGAACAGACCCCGCTCGTGCAGATGACCGGCCCCGACGAAGCCGCGCTCGATGTCACTGCGATGGAGCACGTCAGCGGCACGCCGGAACTCATCGCCCTCCGCATCCGGCGTCGTGTGCGGGACGAACTCGGTCTCGCCGTCTCGGTCGGGCTTGCAACGGGACGCACCGTCGCAAAGATGGCAGCAAAAGCGGCGAAACCGGACGGCTTCCGCGTCATTCCTCCCGGGAAGGAGGCGGCATTCCTCGCCCCCCTACCCGTCGGCGCAATGCCGGGAATCGGCAAATCCACTGCCCGCGCCCTGCACGCCATGTCTATCAGCACTCTCGGTGAACTCGCCGCCCGCCCTGACGCGACTCTGCACTACCATCTCGGCATTACGGGGGTCGCGCTCGCCCGCATCGCGCGGGGCGACGATACCGCACCCATCATCGTCGGTCACGCGATGAAATCGGTCGGGCATGAACACACGCTTGCGGAGAATACCCGCGACCGCGCCGTATTGCGTGCCACCATCGCCGCCCTCTGCGACGACACCGCCACGGAATTGCGCCGCCACGGGTTTTCGGCGCGGGTCGTCGCCTTGCGGGTGCGCGACGCCGATTTCCGCTCCGTCGGCATGCAATGCACCCTTTTCCCGCCCACCGACGCCCAGCAAATCCTGCACGCCGCCGCATGGAACC
>JBBRMX010000040.1:0-18593 GCA_038230615.1 Thermomicrobiales bacterium
ACGAATAGCACGCCGATCAATGCCCCGACCCCCGCGCACGCCTGCAAAATCCCAAGCCCCTGGCTCTCCTGATGCAGTACCTGCGCCGCCACCACCGGCAGCAACCCGAAATACGTCATGCCGAGCATCACCGGGATGAGGTCAATCGAGAGCAGCGAGCGTAGTGTCCGGTGTTCCCAGATATACGCATATCCCTCTTTCAGTGCGGTGAATGCCTGCCCCCTGCCTGCCGATGCCCGCGTCATCGGCACCCGCAGCAGCACCGTTAGCAGCACCACCACGAACGGCACATAACAGAGCGCGGCAAGCAGAAAACACCCCGTCACGCCGAGCGGCGCGAGCAACAGCCCGCCCATCACCGGCCCGATGATCCGGCTGAAATTGAATGCCGCCGAGTTGAGCGCGACCGCCGATTGCAGCGACGCACGCGGTACGAGGTTCGGCACCAGCGACAATCGCGCCGGCCAGTCGAACGCCGATGCTGACCCGATGCACAACGCCATCGCGTAGACGTGCCACACTTCCAGCCGTCCCAGCCCACTGAGGATGGCGATCCCGAACGCCGGCACCGCATTCGCTACCTGAATGATCGCCAACAACCGCCGCCGGTCGAACCGATCCGCCGCGATCCCCGCCAGCGGCGACAAGATCAGCACCGGCAACCCTTGAAAAAATGCGACCAATGCCGTCTGGAACGGGTCGTGCGTCCGCTGGAAGACGAAATACCCCTGCACCAGCGTCCGCGTCCATTGCCCCGTCAGCGCGAGCGCAATCGTTCCCCAAAAGAGAGCAAACGGGCGCGATTGCAGCGCGAGAAAGGTTTGCCGCTTGCCCGCCGTTTCGACCGCGCCCGTCATCATCGCTCCTCTTTCGTAGTATCCACGGTGTTTAATCGTAGCCTGTCATCCGCTTTCACGCGGCGGGTGGCACGCGATGTGCAGTCCTCTCTCCAGTGCGGCACGAGAAACTGACCGCAAGAAAGGAACCGCATCATGGCAACCGTCGAGAAAACCATCACGATTGATGCTCCCGCTGAGCGATTGTACGCCATCTGGACGAACCCGCAGATGTTCTCCCGCTTTATGGAAAATATCGAGGAGGTTTCGTCTCTCGGTGCGAACAAGACGCACTGGAAGATGCAAGGTCCCCTCGCCCAGACGCTGGAATGGGACGCTATTATCACCGAGCAGGTGCCGAACAGCATCGTCGCGTGGAAATCGGTGGAAGGAAGCGGCAATATCGAGAACGAAGGGCGCGTCGTCCTCAAGCCCCTCGGCCCGAACCAGACCGAGGCGACCGTCTCGCTCGGCTACTCCGATGTCCCCGGCGGCAAACTGGGCGAGATCGTCGCGCAAGTAATTTCCGACCCCGCCCGCCGTCTGGAAAGCGACCTCGAACGCCTCAAAGCCCTCGCCGAAGGCCGCGACCCGAACGCCAAATAATCCCCACATCACACACAAACGGGCGTCATCACGACGCCCGTTTTTCCTTGCCCAAATCTTCGTTGTGCGTCGCTTGCTAGCCGGTATTCAAGAGCGGCGTTCCCGTCTCTAGCGTGGTCTTCAAGCCGGACAGAATTAGCGTCCATCCGGTCTGCCCGGCCATGCAAATGGGAAAAGTCGAGGTTAGAGGGATATCCCCCATATCTCGGCGACGATGTGCATCACTTTTGGTTCGGGCTCATGTGCAGCGATGGCACGCAAGCGCGATGCGATCATGCGCCTATATTCTGTGATCGTCCAAGATCGGAGTACACGCACGCCCTGCTGCTGTTCGGGAGGGAGCCCAGGTACGATGAAAGCGGGCATCTGACGTTCTATCTCGAACACGCCGTCTCGCGACGCTTGCCGCCCGGTACGTGCGAGCGCACCCGCGACCGAGCCGAACAACACGCTGTCGCAGACGTCCCCCAGTTCTTCCAGTTTGTCCAACAGAAAATCGACTCTCGCTTTGTGGATGCGGCCAGAGTTCGCGCCGAGTACGATGTCGAACTCGCTGCCTTCCAGTTGGCTCCAAACCCTATCAAGCAACGGGCGGGCGTCTTCGGTGCCCAAGAGGTAGACCGCCTGTGCGACGCCCATCGCTGCATGAGTGTTCCCGCTGGAGGACACAGCCTTCCATAACATTCGCGCTGCGAACATCCCGTCCACTTGAATCGGCGAATCGAGTGTGAACCCGTGCATGTAACTGAGTGCGGCAGACGAAACGAGCGTCAGATCGGGTTCGTGGTAAATGAAGGGCAGGAGCACTCTCGCGTGGGTTCGCCGGGTCTCGACAAGATCACAAACGTCAGAAAGTACATTCGCCCGCTCCTCGTAGTCGGTGTGTTGCACGGCATAGTCGTAGAGTGAGAACAGCCCTTGCTGCATTTCGACGTCGTCAGCAATGCCATACATGCGGCACGCATCGAACAGCACGACGAGAACCATGTCAGTGGGAACCCACATCCACTCGTCCGGCGTGTGGTATGCACGGAGATAATCATCAATGTGCGCCGCGTGACGCTGTTCCTCGTCCATGCTTCCCCCTCCGGGCGGCGGTTTCGAATGCGCCTTCTGCAACCTCGACGAAATTCGGAGCGGCATTGCCCTCATCCGGTACTTGATGTCGTAATTGATGAAGTCATGTTCTTCGTCCGTGAAGCCGTAATGTACCATCAGCACGCAGTGGTTGCGCCAAGGGAATCCTGATCTGCCCGACCATGCAAATGGGGAAAGTCGAGCTTATGCGTCATCACCAGCCCCGCCGCCGCAAGAACTGCGAGATGTTTCATCACGCCGAAGCGTGTCATGTGAGGTACATAGGTACACAACTCTCCGCGTGTGCGCCCATCGTCCGCGCGGAGCACATCCAGTAACGCCTGCCTGTTCGGGTCTGCAAGTGCGTTGAACATACCCGTTAGGTGCATCGCGCCGTCCCTCTCCATTTCACCTACAGCATACGTGACCAAAAGGTCACATGTAAAGTATTTGCGAACATCTGTGCGCGAATTGCGGCGCGGTCTCGCAACGCCGCACGCACCGCAGCACAATCAACCAATCCGCTGATAATGTCTCTTGTCCGGCGGCACATCGGGTTCAATATCTATAGGCGTCGGCGGCACCGGGCTATTCGCGTAGTCCGGTGCATTCCAGCGCATGAGGTCCTCGGCGGTATACGTCGGGTCCGCGACGATGGTTCCGATGGTGTCCCCCGCCCGCACCGTCGCGTCTATCTGCCCTTTCGGCACCGTGATTGTTGTCGTCTCGCCTGTCTGCCACCGCGTGGTGAACCGGACGCGCCCGAACGCACGCCAGATATGCAGGACGGTGCCGGTGAGTTGTCTTGCCATCCTTCCCCCATATGCAAATCGTCGCGTCCTACGTTATCAGCATCGCTGCTCACCGTCGCAGACGCATTCCCTGTCCGCTCAGCACCGCGTCGAGTTCTGCCCGCGATACGACACAGAAATCCCCCGGTACCGTATGCTTCAATGCTGCCATCGCGTCGCCATACGCCACCGCCTGCGCCTCATCGTCGGTTTCCAGCAGCCCAAAGAGAAATCCCCCCGCATAGGCGTCGCCCGCCCCCACCGCATCGAGCGGCTGGAACTCGAAACCGGGGCTGACGAACACCCCCTGATCGGTTGCGACCACGCTGCGCCGCCCCTGCAAGCCGCTCGCCGCATTGCCGCGCCGCTTGCCCACGCTCGCCACCGGCACCCCGAATTCCTCGCGCAGCCACAGCGCGAGCGCGGCGGGTTTTGCCTTCATCCCGAAAATAATCTGCAAATCTCCGCCGCCCGTCAGGATAATATCCACCTGCGGCAGCAACTCGCGCAGTGTCGCGGCGGCGTCCTCCGCACTCCACAATTTCGAGCGGTAATTGAGATCGCACGAGATCGCGCATCCTGCCTCCCGTGCCATCCGCACCAGATCGAATGTCATCGCACGGCATGAGGGCGAAAGCGCGGGCGTAATCCCCGTCAGATGCAAAAGCCGCGTCTCTCGCAGCAGGGCGGGCCAGTCCCAGTCCCCCGTCTCCATCGTCGAGGCGGCAGAATTGCGGCGGTCGTACGTGATCTCGCCCGCACGCGGCACCGCGCCTTCTTCCAGAAAAAAGAGGCCGAGCCGCGAGGTATCTTTGTCCGTCCAGCGGATATGCGAGGTGTCAATGCCGTGTACCCGCGCCTGATTCGCTACGATCCGCCCCAGCGGGTTATCTGGCAATTTCGAGAGCCACGCTACCCGCCCCCCTAGACGGCTGACCGCCACCGCAACATTCAGTTCCGTGCCGCCCACCACGAGATCGAACGATTGCGTCTGCTCGATCCGCAACCCGTGCGGCGGCGTGAACCGCAGCATCGTCTCGCCCACCGTCAGCAGATCGTATCTGCGCCCATCGGCGGGCGGCAGCAATGGCGTTGTGCGCGGCGCGGGCGCGGCAATCGCCACTTCGCCCATATCCGCAAGGTCTTCCAGTTCGTCTTCCACGCGCAATCCCTCCCGTTGGTCTCCCGCTCTCCCCTGCCGGAAACGTAGCACAGAACGAAACGCCCCGCCACGCAAAAAACGCCGCAGCGCATCTCGCGCCACGGCATTTCGTTTCGCTCGCGTTTCACACTAATCCACGGCGCGGCGCAGAAATCCCCGGATACCCAACACCGCAAAGAGTGCCGTAAACCCGACCAGCCCGAGCACAATGAACCCCAGCGGCATGTGCGGCACCTGCGGCGTCAAGGCGGCGCGGAACCCCTCCGAGGCGTACGTCAGCGGCGAAAAGCACGTAATGACCTGAAACCACCGCAGCCCCGTCAGCCCCGCCCACGGGAAATACACGCAGCCCGTGAACAAGAGCGGCGTGAGAATGAGCGAAAACATTAGCCCGATCTGGTTCGGCTGCACCGAGGTGCCGAGCGTCAAGCCGAGTGCCGCCCCGCTCAGCGATGCCACCAGCGCGACGAACAGCAGCAACCCCAGATGCGCCGTGCTCACCGAGAAACTGCTGCCGAGAATGACCCGCCCCATCGGGAAAATGAGCAGCCCCGCGACCAGCCCGCGAATCGCGGCGAAGACGATCTTCTGCACCGCAACCATCGCCACCGGCAGCGGCGACAAAAGGCGGTCTTCGATCTCCTTTGAGAAGGAAAACTCCAGCGTCAGCGGCAGCGCGACCGCTTGCATCGCCGTGAGCAGCGTCGTCAGCCCGATGATGCCGGGGAGCAGCAAGCCGCCGTAACTTCCCTGCGCCGCCCCGATCTTCGGTAAGACCGTGCCGAAGATAAAGAGGAAGAAGACCGGCTGCATGAAGGTCTGTGCGAGGAACGACGGCCATTGCCGCAATGTGACCCACAGATCGCGCCAGAGCAAATACCAAAACGCTGTGGAGATCATCTTGAGGCGGCTTGTGTGCGTCGCGTGCGGCAATGTGATCGCGCTCAATCTCGCAACCCCTTTCCGGTGAGGTGAATAAAGACATCTTCCAGACTTGGCTCGGCGATATGCAAATCTGCGAGATCGTAGCCCGCATCGAGCACGACCTGCGCGGCACGGACGGCGAGTGCGCCCGGTTGCTCGGCGTAAAGCCGCAGCATCGGCTCGTCGCTGCCGCCGGGGAGACCGACTGCGGGCATCGGCGGCATTCCGGGGGGCGGACCGCCTGCTTTCCCACCCGGTTTCCCGCCCGGTCTGCCGCCGGGACGCCCGCCGCCGCCCGCCATCATCGCGGCGACCCACGGCGGGGGGCCACCGGCGTTGTTGCCGCCGCCTCGCTCCCGCGCCGTCGTCCATTCCGCCGTGGTGACGCCGGGGAAACCCTGCACGATGGCGAGAATACGCGCTTTCGCGCCGTCGTCGAGTTTCGCGGCGGTTTCGCGCACGCGCAACTCGATGCGGGTGCCGGTGGGGACGAGCGATTGCAGGTTGCGCGGAGTGTCGTTGGCGAGCAATTTGCCGTGATCCATGATCGCCACACGGTGGCAGAGTTTCTCGGCTTCTTCCATGTCGTGGGTGGTGAGCAGGACGGTAAGACCGTTGTCGTTCAGTTGCTCGATCGTCTCCCACAAAAAGAGCCGTGCTTGCGGGTCGAGACCCGTCGTTGGTTCGTCGAGGAAGAGGACGGCGGGGTCGTGCATCAGGGCGCGGGCGATCATCAGGCGTTGCGCCATGCCGCCGCTGTATTTATCCACTTTGTCTTTCGCCCGCTCACCGAGGCCGAACTGCGTAAGGAGAGCCATGGCGCGGGTTTCTCGCTCCCGGCGGGGCATTCCGAAGTATGCGGCGTGGAAGGTCAGGTTTTCGATCGCATTCAAGGAGCGGTCGAGATTGCTGCGCTGCGGGACGACGGCGATAGACGGTTTGACGCCGACGGGGTCGCGCACAACATCAATACCGGAGATCGTGGCGGTGCCGCCGGTGGGCAGCACACGGGTCGTCAGCACGCCGATGGTGGTGGTTTTGCCCGCGCCGTTGGGACCGAGCAGCCCGAAGACTTCGCCTCGCCGCACGGAGAACGAGATGCCGTCTACCGCTTTGACGGGTCTGCCGGGGTACTGTTTTTCGAGGTTCGTCACCGCCATGATGATGTCGTCCGCGACGGCGGCGGGTGCCGGTGCGAGCGTGTGGGTGGGGTGTATCGCCAGTTGTGCCATGCTAGTCCTCCTGCGTTTGCCGGTACGTGTGCCGTCATTACGAACAATTGTACGATATTTTGCGTCTAGTATCCCTGTACGGACGTACAGTCGGGCAGCAGTCCGTCCGGCGGGTATCGCCCCGTCTGTTTGGGCGAGGCGTAGACGCGATATATCGTGATTGCGTCGTAGAGTAGGCAATCGGTCGCGGCTTCAGTACTCATGCTCCTGTTGATTCGAGGGGATCGGTGCGGGCGTTCTCAGGAAATGAAGCGCGAGCACGGTAATCCACATCCAGCACACAATAAGTGATACACGCTGCATGGCCCCGGAGATCTCTTTGAGACCGGGACTTTGCTTGAACCCCGCGCCCGCAAGCGCGAATGTCACCAGCATGGCGATGGCGGTACACACCGAATACGCCGCCCATCGCCTTTCGCCCGCTACAGCGAACCATCGGGCAAGCACGAAACAGGCGGCGGGTATACCGGCGAATAGCAGAATCGAGAAAAAGTCGTGAAGATGACCGTGAATGCTCTGCTGTGCGAGGAGGAAGGGGGCATCGGGTGGATACCCATACACCGGATCGGTGGTGAAGAAGCCTGCGCCGATCAATCCCACGGCGGCGACCCCGACCGACCGGTAGCCCCAGACCGAGCCGCCGGAGTACCGGAGTATGCGGCGCAATCCCACCGCGAACGCGAGCAGAAGGACGCCGGTAACGATAAACGTCGCGGTCTGCATCCAGCCGAAGTCTCCGATGGCGAGTGAACTGATCGGGTAGCGGAGGGGATTGTAGCCAGTGCGGGTGGCACCTTCGATGAGAAAGGCGAGGACGAACAGCGGACCTGCCACGATGCCACACGCGAGCAATACCGGTGTGGTTGACCTGATGCGAGGATACATCGGACATGCCTTTCTGGTGGGGTTCGTAGGGGGAGGTGTGCCGGACAATTTTTGATCTCTTTCGTGTGTTTCGTACGCATCGTACCATGAGCAGATGGGGCGGGCGGATGCGTTTGGGACGCGACGGCGCGGGAAGCGACGTGTCTCAATGCGAACCTCGATCACCCGGCGGTGAATACGGGCAACGGCTTTCCGCAGGTGAATGTGGGGGTGGGGCGACTGGACCTAGCATGTCGGCTCCGTCCATACAGTAGTGGGGGAACCGGACGGCACGCTCGCGGGGTACGCCGATTCGCGGCGGGGCGGGCAAGCGGCGGGATATTGAGGGGGGAGCGGTTCACGCGATGTTGCACCGGACAGAGGCGGGCGGGGGCGTGGTGGTTGTCGGGCAACCGGCGCACGCACGATTTACCGGGATCATCGGGCGGGCGTGGGGCAATGCGCCGTTTTGGGTGCCGCCCTGCCCGCACGAGACGACCCTTGCTGCGGACGCGCACGAGATCGGCATGGTGGAATGGGAGCGCGTGCCGACGTGGAACGCCGCAACGGGACTGCCGCACGCCTACACCGAACTGACGCAGGCGGACCATCTCGCGCTGTGGCGGGATGTGGGGTCGTTGCTCGCGCCGCAAAATCGCTATGTCGCGCTGCTGGCGTCGCGGCACGGCACATGGATATTCTCGGAATACGAGGACGCGCCCACCGATGCGGAGAGCCGCGCTGCGCTGCTGGCATATTTCCGGCGGGAGCGGGCATTTCAGCGAACGATGCGCGGTAGCCTGCTTGCAGACCCGTATTACGCGGCGGCAGTCGGGCGGCGCACACTGGCGCGGACGCGCTCTACCTTTATTGTCTGGGATCGCATCGCAGTGCATGCGACGTACGGCGCACCGGGCGTCGGCGGTATCCCCGACCCGTACATCTGGGATGCGGTGCCGACTGTAGACGGCGGGACGACACGCCTTGTGCTTGCGAATGCGGGGCGGGATCGCTGGACACTCGACCCGTGGCCGCTGGCGGTGCCGTCGCTGACGCTGCACGGCGAGGGGCGGTTCCTTGCGGGGCGGTACGTGGACACTGCCGCGATGCGTGCCGCGCTCGACGCCGCACCGTGGGTACGCTGGGAAAGCGTCCTCATACCCGCGTAGGACGCCGATGTTTTCTGCCGACCCCGTGCCACACGTCTCCATCGTGTCCCCGCAGCGTGGCGGTTTCGTTTCGTGCAGTTTGCCGCATTGCGACGCGGCAGTTTGTCGGATGCGCCAAACGCCGCTTGACACCGGGGAGTGCATCCCGTATGCTCACAACACGTTTCGCAAACAGGTTCCACAGGATGCGCCCAATTTCCACAGTGTGGAAATGCGCGTGCCGCGTCGCGTCGCGTCGTGGGGTGGGGGGAAAGATGGTCGTGACGACGAGAAATGCGGTACGGGTTGCGCCGGGGCAGGCAGTGGGGCGGGCTTTACGTCTCTTGGAATGCTTCAGCGAGGCGACGCCCACATTCACATTGACGGAACTGAGCCGACAGGTCGGGCTTGCGCCGAGTACGGTTTCGCGTCTGCTCTCGGTGCTAGAAGAGTACGGCTACGTGCGGCGGGTGCGGGGGAACGGGCAGTACACGCTCGGCCTCGCGCCGATTGCGCTGGCGGGGGTGGCGATCAGCCAGTCGGATTTGCGGCGGCAGGCATTGCCGTTTTTGGAGATGCTGGCGGACACCACGCACTACAACGCGAACCTCGCGGTGCTGTACGGCGGCGATGTGCTCTTTCTTGCCCGCGTGCCTGCGGCGAAAGAACTGCGGGCGTATGCGATTACGGGGACGCGGAATGCGCCGCACCGCCACGCAGTGGGTAAAGTCTTGCTCGCGGCGATGCCGGACGAGGCGGTACGGGCGATGTACGACGGCAGACCGTTGGAAGCCGCCACCCCGCGCACGATCACACATATGGACGATTTGCTCGAAGAACTCGCACGGGTGCGGGTGCGCGGCTACGCGATAGACGATGAGGAATTTACTATCGGCGTGCGGGCGGTGGCTGCCCCGATCCACGACGAAAGTGGCGCGGTGATCGCGGCGATCAGCCTTTCGAGTGTCCCGATCACGCTGCCGGACGCAGAATGGCGGGACACGATCCGGCTTGCGGAGTTGTTCGCGCAGCGGATTTCGCGCACATTCGGGGCGAAGGAATAGCGGAACCGCAGTAGTAACAGTTGACGTACAACGCGCGAAGAAGGAGACGGTATACGATGGGCGAGATGATGCGGGTGTCGCGGCGGCGAGTGCTGGCGGTGACGGCGGCGGGCGCGGGCGCGGCGGTGCTTGCCGCGTGCGGGGGCGACGCTGCCCCGACTGCAACATCGGGCGCGGCTGCCCCGACGAGCGCGGGCGGCGCGAAAGTCGTCGTCACGACGCCGACGGTGGGGGCTGCCCCGGCGGGAAGCGCGGCGGTGGCGACGGGTGTTCCGGCGGGCGCGGCGAGTGTATCCGCAGGCACGATGGCTGCCCCGGCGACGGGCGCGGCGGCAAGCCCTGCGGCGGCAACGGTCGCGCTCAAGGGGAAGATCACGCTCGCTCGTCAGCCCGCTGCGCCGCTCTCGAACGGCAAGGACGACCCAAGCAATATCGTCTTCCAGCAGTTGATTGATCGCTACATGAAAGAGCATCCCGGCGTCTCGATTGAGTGGGTGCGGGTGCCGGGATCGTCGTTCGATGAACTGACGGAGTGGATCAAGACGCGGCTTGCCGCCAAGAGTGTGCCGACGCTCTCCGGGCATTTCTACAGCACGACGACGGCGCAGGAGATTTCCAATACCTCGCCGTGGGTGCCGATGACGCCGTATCTGGAGAAGAACAGCGCGTACACGGGGAAGCCGTGGAAGCAGGATTTCCCCGAAGACGCGCTGGCGTATATGAAGGGGTCGTTGAAGCAACTGTATTACGTCACGCTCAATGCGTACAAGGCGGCGTGGCTCTACAACAAGAACTTGTGGACGAAGGCGGGGCTGACCGAGGCGGACGAGCCGAAGACATGGGTAGAGTTCTTCAAGGTGCTCGACAAACTCAAGGCGTCCGGCGTGATCCCGATTGCCCGCGTGGGTGACGCCTTTGCGTTGTCGCACACCTACCAGTTGTTCACATCGTCGCTCGGCCGGAAAGACTGGCTGGCGATGACGGGTGGCTCGGTCTTTGCGGACGATCCGACGCGTTTCGGGGCGGTCTGCTCCGGGTCATGGAAAACGGATACGCCATGGAACCGCAAGGCGGCGGAAGTGACGAAGCAGATGTTTTCGTACTGGCCTCCGGGCAGCACGACGCTGAAGGCGTCGGACATCGAGCAACTGTGGCTCTCGCAACGGGCGGTGTTGTGGCAGGGGACACCGACGACGCAGGGTCAGACGATTTTGCGGCGGCTGGATGAGGCGAAGGCGGAGGGGTTGCAGACATTCGAGGTGGGCGCATTTCCGACGCCCCAACCGGACGCCGAGACATTCGGGGCGGACCTCGCCAAGAATGCCGCGCCGATTGCGGACGACGGCGAACGCGGGTTGGGGTATCAGATTGCGATTGCGGATGTGCGGCAGGACAAGGATGCCGACGCGGAAGCGATTGCCGTCAACTTCCTGCAATGGATGACGACGCCGGAGATTCAGGCGATCTACGTCAAGCCGAGTTACGATCTGCCGATCAACCCGAATGTAAAACTGGACGACCCGCGCCTCGCACTGTTCTACAAGAACAAGAACCAACTCTTCCCGGCGTCGTTCTACTACGGCAACCGCCCGGACTGGTTGCCGAACTTCCAAGCGTACCTGCTGGGGCAGAAGAATCTCGACACCTACATCAAGGATGAGCAGGCAGAGGTGCTGGCGTACACGCAGCAGCAGATCCGCACAACGAAATTGAACATCCCCTGCGGATAGTCTTGGAATAGTATCGGGTACCGCCGACCAGAGGGAGGGGCATCTTGGCAACACGGAATATTGCGGCACCACGTAGTGGGGCGACGCCGGTGATGCGGAAGCAGGCCTCGGTGTGGCAGCGCATGTGGCGGCTGCGGCTGATCTATCTCTTTCTGGTTCCGGCGTTTGCGATGCTGGCACTTTTCGAGTATTACCCCGGATTCCTCGCGATGCGGGAGGCGTTTTACGACTGGGACGGGTTTCGTATCAACAACTTCATCGGGTTGCAGAACTTCAAGGAGTTGTTCGGTGATCCCGTCTTCCGGTTGGCGTTGAAGAATATCTTCATCGTCTTCCTGTTCCAGTTGACGGTGCCGTTCGTGATGCCGATTGTGATCGCGGAGGTGATCTTCAATCTGGTGAGTGAGAAGGCGCAGAAGTTCTGGCGCGTCTTCTTGCTCATTCCGGTGATCGTGCCGAACCTCGTCACGCTCTTGCTGTGGCAGTATCTGTACAACCCGATTGACGGTTTTCTGAATATTGTGCTGCAAACGCTGGGGATGCAGACGCGGCTCTGGCTGGCGAACCCGCAGACGGCATTGCAATCGTATATGTTCATCGGCTTCCCGTGGGCGAGCCTGACGAGCACGCTGATCTACCTCGCGGGGTTGCAGAATATCCCGCAAGATGTGATTGACGCCTCGCGGTTGGACGGTGCAAGCACATGGACGCGGGTGCTGCGGATTGATTTGCCGCTTATTCTGGGACAAATCAAATTGTTTGCGATCCTCGCGGTGATCGAGACGTTGCAGCGGTGGGTGTTCATCTACATCCTCACCGAGGGCGGCCCCGCGAATGCAACGATGGTGCCGGGTGTGTATCTGTTCCAGAAGGCATTTCAGGGCAACCGGCTCGGCTATGCCTCGGCAGTGGGAATGACGATGTTCGTCTTCATTCTCGCGCTGTCGCTCATCAACTTCTTCCTCATCAAGACGGGCGACGGCGACCAAACCGAGAGCGGCATCGTGTAACGGAGGATGGTGCGCGACTGTGCACCATCGCCGAAAGGAGCAGTACATTTATGCAACGCGCTGAAGATGCCTTGGCTATCGGTGACGCGGCGACGGCGGAGGATCACCACGCCGCACCGACTGCGGGGAGGACGGCGTACGGGCAGATCGGGTCGTACGTGTTTCTCGTGCTGATCGGCATTCTGACCTTCCTGCCGTTCTTTTTGATGATTTCCATCTCGTTCAAGACGCGGGCGCAGTTCACGGTGCAACCGATCTGGCCGACGCTGCCGCTGCACTTCGAGAATTACCAGTTCGCGTGGGAGCAAGTGCTGCGCCCGCTGCTGAACAGCGCCATCGTGTGCGTGGTCTCGATCTTCGGGACGCTGTTCTTTGCTTCGATGGCATCGTACGGGTTTGCGCGGTTCAAGTTTCCGGGGTCGCAGTTCCTCTTTATTGCGGTGATCGCGCTCCTGATGGTGCCGGAAGTGCTGCTCTTGGTGCCGCGCTACGTCATCACGGGGCAACTGCACCTCTTGGGGAATTACATGGGGCTGATCTTTCCGTATATCGCGGCGGGTGAAGTCTTTGCGATCTTCGTGATGCGGACCTTTTTCGCGGGCATTCCCGGTGAGATGATCGAGGCAGCGCGGATGGACGGCGCATCGTACTGGACGATCTTCTGGCGCATGGTGATTCCGCTCTCGAAGCCGATCCTCTCGACGCTGGCGATTATCCAGCTTATCCGGCTGTGGAACGATTTCATCTGGCCGTTCGTGGTCATCACGAAGAAGGCGGATTACACCCTCGCGCTGATTCTCCGCACATTCAGCGGTGATTTCGGCACGCAATGGGGGCTGATTATGGCGTGCTACACGATGGCGAGCTTGCCGCTCTTGATCGTGTTCGCGCTGGCGAGCAAGCAATTCATCCGTGGTCTGACATCGGGGGCGATCAAACTGTAGGTCATAGTCGTAGTGTTGTGGTGATGGAAGGAGTGTACCGGTATGGGCGACAATCTGGTCTTTGGGACACAGGTGCGACGACGGAAACTGCTCGGCATGGCAGCAGGCGGGGCGATGGCGGGTATCCTCGCGGCGTGCGGCGGCGATACTGCCCCGACCGCGACAACCGCACCTGCCGCAACGAGAGCAGCGGGCGCATCTGCCCCGGCAGGGACAAGCGGTCCGATGGTGACGATTCTCACGCCGACGGCTGCCGGGGCAGCACCCGTAGCGACGGCAGCGACGGGGGCAGCAAGTGCACCCGCCGGCACGACTGCACCGGCGACATCAGCGGGCGCGGGCGCAACCGTCACGATGACGCGTGCCGAACTGAAAGGCACAATCTCGCTGGCGCGGCAGTTCGACCCGCCGCTTTCCACCGGCAAGCCCGACCCGCGCACGACGAGTTTTAAGGATTTGCTCACGCAGTACCAGAAGGATCATCCCGGCGTCACGGTGGAACTGAACGAAATCCCCGGCACCTCCGCCACAGAAATCTACCAGTGGGTGGATACGCGCTTCGCCGCGAGGAACCTGCCGACCGTGGTTGCGACGTACCCGGAGCAGACGACGACTGATGTGCAGGAGGCGAACAACACCGTGCCGTGGGTCAACCTCACGCCGATTCTCGATGCGCCCTCGGCATATTCGGGGACGACGTGGAAGAGCGACTTCGACCCCGACTTGTTCAACTTCACGAAGTTCGGGTTGAAGAACAGTTACTCCATCCCGTTCACGACATACAAATCGGCGTGGCTCTACAACAAGGATGCGTGGGCGAAGGCGGGGCTGACGCAAGCGGACGAACCGAAGACATGGAAGCAGTGGTATGCCGTCCTCGATAAGCTCAAGGCGGCGGGGTACATCCCCATCGGGCGCGAAGGCACGGTGCAGGCGATGTCGCACACCACATGGATTCTGATGATCTCACTCGGTCGCAAGCAGTGGGACAGCATCAGCGGCGGCAACCAGTTTTTGACATTGCAGCAGAAACTCGATGCGGTCTGCGGCGGCAAGTGGACATTCGATACGCCGTGGAGCCGTGCCGCGTACCCGCAACTGAAGAAACTGATCTCGTACTTCCCGCCCGGGTATCCGTCCCTGAAGATTGCGGACATCAACCAGTTGTTCTTCACGGGTAAGGCAGCGATGGTTTACCAGAGCCAAGCATTCCTCAGCATCTACGACGAATCGAAGGCGGAAGGGACCGTCAAGTTCGATGTGGGGGCATTCCCGACGCCGCAACCGGACGCGGAGACCTTCGGCGCAGAGGTGGCGGGGAACGCGGGCAAAATCGCGGACGACGGCGAGCGCGGTATCACGTACGGTATCCCGCTCCCCGATCTGCGCGACAAGGGCAAGGATGCGATGGGACAGGCGATTGCGGTGGATTACCTGCAATACATGACGAGTGCGAAGACGCAGGCGGCGTTCGTCAAGCCGGGGTATGACCTGCCGGTGAACAAGAATGTGAAGCTGGAAGACCCCCGCTTTGCGATCTTCCGGCAGAACACGGAGCAGATTTTCTATCGCCATCTGTTCTATTTCAACAATATCAGCCACGCCGACCGCCCGCAGTGGGGGCAGAACTTTCAGGCGTATCTCTCCGACCAGATCAGCCTCGATGAGTACCTGAAGCGCGGCGAGACGCAACTCTTGGAGCAGGGTACGATTACTGCCCGCACCGCGAACATCACGATCAAGTGCAGCTAGCATAACGTTCCCGGTGTCCATTCCCTTCACGCAAGGGAATGGACGCCGGGATTTTCCCCTTCGGGACGTACCCCTACCGGTCTCGCGTTGCCGGTGCGATCTGCACTGCGCCGCACCCCATCGCGCCTTCGGTGACGATGAGGGCGACACCGCCACCGGGAAGCGGCGTTTCGTCGTCGTCGTGTGCGGTAAGTACTATTTCGCCGTTGATTGTGCCAATAAGTGTGGTATCGGAGACGTGCAGCGTGAGGGTGTACGCGGTATCGTACTCCCACGCGAACGGTGCCTCCGCGAGCACGATCTCGCGGTCGGCAGATTTGACGATGTGGACGACCCCTCCCGCGCAGAGCAGCAGCGCGTACCAGCGGTTCATGCCGCCGCAGCGCACCCCGACGCCGCACCGCGCCGCGAGATACGGCGTGATGGAGACCGACGCTTCGTAGTCTTCCCATTGCGCCGCGCCCTGCGAGATCAGCCCCGTGCCAGTGTTTTGGACGATGCGATACGGCTCACGCCAGCGGTCTTGCCATTGATCCACACCGTCTACCCACGCCTGCCGCCACATCGCGCCGCCGTCTTCCGGTCTGCCGAGCGTCGCCGATGGCGTGCCGTCCCACGTCAGCCAGTCGAGGGAGGCGGTGCCGCGCCCGCTGTCTGCCGCGACGCACTCGATACCGATCTGGGCGATGGGCTGCCCGCCCGTCTGCGGCACCGTCCACGCATAGTCGTGTTCCGCATCGGGGGCGGGCGGGATGAAGGTGCCGGTGAGTGTCGGCAGGGCGACGGTCGGCAGCGACGGCACCACATCGCCATTGATCGTCGTCAGACCGCCATCGCCGTTGTAGTGGCGGATGAACAACCGGTGCGCGACGCTCCCGGTTGCTGCGAGGCGCACGCGCACGACCTGCCCCGGATAGAGCGAGGGCGAGCCGACGAACCCGTAACTGCCGATGTCGCCGCTGTCCGGTGGCACGAAGGTCGGGGTGTGGATGCGCCCGCGCCCCGTGAACCGGATCGCCAGCCGTCCGTCTTCGTTCGTAATCGTCGTCTCGGCGTCCTCGGTCTGGAAGCCCTGTACCGCGCCGGAAAGCGAAAAATGGAAACGTGCGCCGCCTTTCGGGGCGATTGCCGGTTCCTCCGCCAGCGCACGCCCGATGTTGACGACGTGATACGCCTCGGTCACGGCATCGGTGATTGCCCGCCCGCCGTCTGCGGTGGCGAGGTACATGCGATCCGCAACAGGACCGCGCCAGTCGTACGCGCCGTCGAATGCCGCCAACCCATTCTTGATACCGAGAATGCAGCCGACATTGCCCGCGTTGCAGTCGGTGTCCCACCCGCAGGTATTCACGACCCGCTGCGACTTCGCAAAATCGTCGTCGCCATGCAGCAGGGCGTGAATGATGAGGGCATGGTTCGGCACCATGTGGCAATTGCCGCCGTAGGTATCGTAGCCATAGTGCGCGGCGATCTTCGCGCGGGTCGCGTGCCAGTCCTGCGGCTGCGCCTCGTGCCAGTCGCGCACATCCGCGATGCAGCGGGCGATGATGCTGTCTCGTGGGATGAGCGACACGGCGGTGTCGAGCAATCGCTGGATATTCGGCTCTCCAAAGGCAGCGGCTTCGAGGGCGGCGACGACTTGCGCCCCGTAGATTGCTTCGCCGTCGTGCGAGACACTGGCGGCACGGCGGGCGAAATCGGCGGCGCGTTCGGGGTCGCCGGGGCAAATCATCGCCCAGCCGTCAATGAAAATCTGCGACCCGATCTGCTCCGCAACGGTTCGCCCATGGGTGGCGATGCTGCCGCTGTGCGGGGCTTCGATGCCGCTACGGAGGCGCAGATACGCTGTATGCTCGGTCGAGACTCCCATGCCGCCCCACCAGAGGATAGTGCGGCGGTCTATGAGGTAATTGAGCCACGTCTCGCCAATCTCACGCGGGGTGAGGTCGGCACGGTTGCCGTGGTCGGGCAGGGCGCGGAGGAAGGAGAAGGTGCCAGAAATATCGTCGTCGGTCACAATGAGGGGCTTGCCGAGCCGTTCGTAGATGTAGCCGCCGATCTCGCCCAGTTCCGCCATGATGCGCTCGTATGTCCACCCCTCGAACGGTCTGCCGAGGTAGACGCCGATGATCTTGCCGAGTACCCCCGCGTATACCCGCTCCGCATAGTCCGCCGGAATTGTCACCATGCATTCCCCCGATCTTGCTGCCCACCGAATATCGAAACGGGTTCAATCAGATTGCCTGTCTGCGCGTATCATACGGGAAAAGGAGGCACAGATGAGCGAGATTTCGGTGACATTCCACCCGCCGGAAGACCTGACGGGAATGCACGGGACCGTTTGGCTGGCACAGGACGGGCGGCGCACGACAACGCAGATTGCGACCGAGGTTGCGTATACGCTTTCACTTGTGCCGGATCGCCGCAGCACACTCGGCGGTGCGGTCTATCCCCCGGCGTGGCGGGCGACGCTTGCCGTGCCGCGGACGCGCTCGTATCTCCGCAGCGGCGCGGAAGTCGTGTTGACGCTGGACGACGGGCGACAGGCGCACGGCACGCTGGGGCGAGTGCGTGGATGGCGTACCGTCCGCGCCGAACTTGCGGTGTGGGCGTGGCTGGAGGAATGGCAGTAAGCAGTAAACGTAGGCTATCTCTGTATCAGCGGACACAGGAGGGCATGTATCGCCCTATCGGGCGGAAAGCGCATTTCGCGCATCTCGCAACACTCCGGCATCTATACCGAAATGCGCGGCGACGGCGGTATCTGCCCCGGTAGGATCGGCGGGGAGCGGGGCATCGGTGCGTTTGCCATTGTAGAAGGTTGTGATGCACGGGCCGTCCGGATTGCCGCTGTCGAAGCGGCTGATCTGCCCGCCGACTACTTTTGTCACAATTAGACGGTCGAGGAACAGCCCGTGTTCGGCATAATCGTTGATCGTGGCATCACGGTACCGGGCGGCAGAAACGGGGCAGTCGTGCAGGGTGAAGCAGTACGGTCGCGGGTGGCGGTCGCGCTCGATCTCGTAGATGTCCTCACCGATGGGACGCACGGTGACAGTGTGGAATTGCCCCGTCGCCATGCCGCCCGCCGCATCGAACGGCACGGGTTCATAGAGCGGCATCCCGACATCCACCAGCCATTTTTGCCCGCCGAGCCGCACGACAATCGCAGTGTGGCACCCGACGGATGCGTGCATATCGTTGATCGTCAGGTAGCCCTCGTAGCCAAGTGCGAGTAGCAGGGTGAAGAAGGCGTAATTACTCTCGTAGCAGGTGCCGCCGGTGCCGTACAACTGTGCGCCCGCCCAGAAATCGTGTGGCCATTGCGGGCAGCCGCTCGTTTGGTGGCGGGTGACGCGGCGGACGATGCGCGAAGCACTCTCCCACGGCACCCGGCGAGTGTACGCCGTGACGAGATCGTACAGCAATCGTTCCGTCGGCGGTGCGGCGGCG
>JBBRMX010000041.1:0-18387 GCA_038230615.1 Thermomicrobiales bacterium
AGGGGAAAGAGCGCGAGGCTGTATTGTCGGCCTCGTGCCGTGGGCAACCCCCATCCGATGACGGTAAAGAGTAGTTCGTTCGCAGCGAGATAGGGGAGCAGGTGCCAGAAAAAGTCGAGCGAGAAGGCGCGTACCGGTACCCAACCGAACCAGAGGTATAGCATCGGTGCCATGAGAAAGATGATCGCGACAAACCCGTACAGGTAGCTCCACATGGTCGCGAAGTACATCAAGCGCTGCATGGGAGCGAGACCCCGTTTGGTCAATGGATTCTCGCGAAGCAGCACCTGAATGGTCCCTTGGGCCCAGCGTAGCCGCTGTTTCAACGAACTTCCCAGATCTTCTGGGGCGAGGCCGACTGCCAGAATCTCGTGATGATATACAGTGTGCCAGCCCAGCGCATGCAGGCGCATCGCGGTTGCCATATCCTCCGTGATCGAGATCGTTGCCATCGGCAGAACCGGGTGTGCCTCGTCTGACCGATCCACGTCCACGCCGAGCAGCAGGCCACGCACTGCCGCAATCGCCGCGAGCGGCGAGGTGGATCGGTCTGCCAGCGTGCCCAGAGCTTCCTCGTCGTCAATCACATCGGTGAGACCACGCTCGAGGCCAACAGCATCAATGCCGGGAATGTCCGCGAGTTCCGCACGGATGCGTGCGAGGTCGTCCGCGACCAGAAAACGAGAGACGCCCTCTGCGGCCCGCTGGAACGTCCATGTGACCTCTTGAATCGCCACTCCGGCACGCAGCGCGCGTCGCGCCTCGTGGACCGCTCCCTGGAGTTCGCGTAAACCGTTGCGTGTGCGTGCATCGTCCGCGTCAGCCATGTGGCGCAAAGTTCGCCGCAGCAACCGGTCGGCGGTGCGCAATGCCCGCCGTACCCTGCCCTCCAGTTCGCCCACGTAGGAGGACAAGCCCAGTTGCATCAGTGCTTCGCGGCGCAACACGGCATTGGAACCACAAAAGAAGGCGGCGTTCCAGCCATCCTTGCCTTCCTGAATCGGGCCGTAAAAGAGCGGCGCCTGACTCCCGAACGGGTCTCCCGGTGCCACGTTGTAGAACCATTGTGGGGTCTGCACGAGCGCGACGCGCGGGTCACGGAAATAGCCGAGCACCCGATCGAGGATCTCCGGGGCGGGAATCTGGTCAGCGTCAAGGATGAGCAGGAACTCGCCATCGGTCTGATAGAGCGCATTGATCAGGTTGCCCGCTTTCGCGTGCCGTGCGCGGCCCTGCCAGTCGGCGGAGCGCACGATGTAGTCAACGCCCTCCTCCACTGCCATCGCGCGCATGTCGGCGGAATCGCCATCATCGAGAATCGCGGTCTGGTGTGGGTAGCGGATCGCCTTCGCTGCCCGCGCGGTGCGCCGCACGAGATCCACCGGTTCGTTGTAACACGTGATGAAGACATTGACGGTACCTATCACAGGTGACGGCGGCGGGCCACGGCGGCGGGAACGCCACATCGTGAGGCCGAAAAGCCACGCATCAATGTAGCTATACGTCTCTGCGCCGAGAAGGGCGAAAGCAAGCAGCCAATATGACCAGTTAATCGAATACATGTACCGCCAAATGAGATAATTGGCCCCCAGGAGCAGGTCTGCGACGATGACGAGGCGGACAATGATGAGGCGGAGCCGGCTTTGGGCTGCCGCGTCCGCAGGCACAAAGGGCCGGAGCCAACGGGGTACCCGCCCCGCCGCCGCATAGGGGTCCAGATAGGTGAGAGTCGGCGGGATATCGAATCCTGTGTTCGGACATACGCGATGCGCCTCGGTTCCGGCGTGCGGTGTGGTCTCATCATTGCCCCGCGCTGGGTCTATCTCGTCGCTCGTGAGCACACCGATGCATGCGTCAGCCAGTGGCGCAGGTATCTCCGGGAGATGGCGTTGGTTCGTCGCCGGGATGTATTCAGTCTCCACAGCAGTACACCACGACAATGGTCAGATCATCCGGCAGTGGTGCGTCGGAGATAACCAGTGACTGTAAATGATGAACCATCGCGGAGGCTCCCATTACGCCGTCCAGATGACGGGCAATGGTGGGCGGATCGAGCAGCAGATCAGGGCGGGCGTCGATCAGGCCGTCGCTATAGAGGATCAATGCATCTCCTCGGCAGAGGGTAATAGTGCCTTCTGCGTATGCCTCACCGGGTAGTACTCCCAGTGGCAGTCCGCGTGTCTCAAGGAGATCTGCTGTTCCGTTGGCCCGGCGCACGAAGACATGCCCATGCCCTGCGTCCACATAGGTGATCTGATGGGCTTGCGGGGCGAGGTGCGCGTGGAAGAGCGTCACGAAACCGCCAGAGCGTTCGATGTCTTTCTCCAAGCCCTGTGCGGCAAGCGTCACGGCGGTGCCGGGTGTTTCCTGATTGTCCACGACGCGAAGCACCGCACGCACCGTTGCCATGAAGAGTGCCGCCGGCATCCCCTTTCCCGACACATCGCCGAGCGTCAACGTCAGGACGCCCGCCGCCTCGTGCCAGTCGTAGAAATCCCCGCCTACCTCGCGGGCGGGCAGGCAGGAGGCGGCCAATTCGAACCCGGCAACGACCGGCGCGTCGTGAGGGAGCAAGTCCGCTTGCACCTGTCCGGCGCGTGCGAGTTCGGCCATAAGCTGGTGATGCTGTTCGTTCAGTTGCCGGTAGAGCGAGGTGACACGCGCTGCGGCGATTAACCGGACTTGCAGTTCGGCACGGTCCAGCGGTTTGGCGAGATAATCGTCCGCGCCTGCCTCTAAGCCTTCGAAGAAATGCGCCCGGTCGCTCAGTGCCGTGAGCAGGATGAAGTATGGATACGTATCGTGCATGTCCGCACGCACCTGCCGACACAGTTCGATCCCGTCCATTCCGGGCATCATCCAGTCACTGACGACCGCGTCGAATGCGCCCGCCTGAAACATCTGCCACGCCTCGGTGCCGTCCTGCGCTGTGGTGCAGGTGTGTCCGAATTTCTTCACGGCCTTTTCGAGGATCAGACGAGAGATGGGGTCGTCTTCGGCGATCAGTATATGCATGTTATGCCTTCGCGAGTTCGGTATCGAGCGCGACGCGGACACGGCCGAACTCCGCATCAAGGCGCGTCAGCGTATCCGTGGCCCCTGTCAAATCTCCAACCCTCGCGCGGGTTTCGAGAGCCTTGCAGAGGCGCACCATCCCCTGTGCTCCCACGTTGGCGCAACTACCCCGTAGGGCGTGCGCTTCCCGCTCTACCGCAGACGCGCTCCCCTGTGTTGCCCCCACGCGGAGGGCATCGAGGCGGTGCGGGGCATCGTCAAGAAAGAGCGCAATCACGGTCTTGACGAGATCGTCGTCGTCGTCGTCCTGCAACTCTTGCAGGTTGGCGAGTAACTGGGGGTCAATCGCTTCCTCCTCATCCGGGTATGAGAAATTGCCCATCGTGTCCTCGACCACGGCAGCGGTCGGCGGGACGATCCATTGCGCCAACCGCGCGCCGAGTGCATCCAGTTTCACGGGCTTGGTCAAGTAGTCGTCCATGCCCGCCGCGAGGCAACGCTCGCGGTCCCCTTCGAGCGCATTCGCGGTCATCGCAATGATCGGCGTGTGCCGCCCGCCCTGCTCAGTCGCCCGGATTATCTCCGTTGCTGCGAAACCGTCCATTTCCGGCATCTGGCAGTCCATGAGCACGGCGGCGTATGCCCCGCTCGTGACCGCTGCGACTGCTTCCCGCCCGTTCGTCACCACGTCCGCTCGGTACCCGAGCTTTCTCAGCATCTGGCTGGCAACGTGCTGATTGACCTCGTTATCCTCGACCAGCAGGATTACTTCTCCAGTTCCGGTCACTGCGCGTCGTACCACCGGCACCGGCACCGGTCGATCCGACCGGGGGGAGACACCTACGATGCCCACGAGGCAGTCATACAATTGCGACTGCCGAACGGGCTTCGTAAGCGTGGCGAGAACGCCCGCCGCCTTTGCCGACGCCTCGATGTCCTGCCCTATCGAGGTGAGCATCACGACCTGGACATGGCGGCGGGTAGGGTCATCTCGGATTGCTCGCGCCACTTCGAGCCCGTCCATCGTGGGCATCTGCATATCGAGGACGACGACGTCATAGGGGGCATTGGCGGCGGCGGCGGCATCGAGGAGTGCCAGCGCGACCGGTCCGTCTGCGACACCTGTTTCCCGCATGTCCCACGATGTCAGTTGATGGTGCAGGATTTCGCGATTGGTTGCATTGTCATCTACCACGAGCACGCGCAGGCCTCGGAGGTCGCCGTGGTCGTATCGGGTCACGGCGACCTGCCCGGCAACCTGATACGCGAAGCGGGCAGTGAACGAGAACGTACTTCCCGCACCGGGCGTACTCTCTACACCGATCTCCCCACCCATCCGTCCCACGAGTTGCTTGCTGATCGCCAACCCGAGCCCGGTACCGCCGTACTGGCGCGTCGTCGAGGCATCGGCTTGCGAGAAGGCTCGGAACAACCGCCCCTGCGCATCGGGCGTCAGGCCGATACCGGTATCACTCACGGCGAAGCGCAGCGTCACGCTATCGGCCCGCTCCTCCAGCACGCGCACACGGATGCTGACCTCGCCCTTGGCCGTGAACTTCAGCGCGTTACCTACGAGGTTCGTCAGGATTTGACGCAGGCGGAAAGGGTCACCCCGCAGGGCGGTGGGCACATCGGGCTCCACAAATGCCGTGAGTTCCAAGCCCTTCTCACGTGCTCGTGCCGCGAGGAGTTCTGCGACTTCCTCGACCGTCGTTTGCAGGTCGAAGTCGAAGGTTTCCAGATGCAACTTCCCCGCTTCGATCTTGGAGAAGTCGAGGATGTCATTGATGATGCGCAGCAGCGTTTCCCCCGAAGTGTCGACGGCTTCCGCGAAGTGGCGTTGCTCCGGGTTCAGGTCAGTATCAAGCAACAGTTCGATCATGCCGATCACGCCGTTCATCGGGGTGCGGATCTCGTGGCTCATGTTTGCAAGGAACTCACTCTTTGCCCGGTTCGCGGCGTCTGCTTCCTCTTTGGCCGCCTGCAGTGCCTGTTCCGCCACTTTCCGTTGTGAAACATCGTTCATCACGGTGATGAGATGCGTGGTGCGTCCGTGATCATCACGTACTGGCGAGACGGAAAACTCAGCCCAGATCGGGGTGCGATCTTTGGGGTAGATACGGAGCACCGACGCCGCGCTTCCCCCCTGCTGAAGCACAGTGGTGATCCGCTCTAGCTCGGCAAGATCGGTTTCAGGACCGATGAACTCCCACGCGCTGGCGTAATCTTCGGCTGTGCTATAGCCCGTGATGCGCTCGAAGGCAGGATTAGCATAAATGGTTGGTGCGGCGGGATCGGTGGCGTCACTGATGGTGATCGCGTTCGTTGCGGCGGCGATTGCGCGATCACGTAGCTGGAGCGCATGCGTCATCTCGATCAGTTCGGTGATATTCTCGTGGGAGACAACGGCACAGATATTATAAAATCTGGACACACGCACGAGAAACCATCGGTGTTCGGTTGGGCTGTGGCACGGATAGACGAGGGTAAATTCCTCTTGTTCGCGGGTAAGTACGGCAGTAATTCCCGAAAAGACGGCATTTGCTTCCTCCGCATATTTGCCCGAGGCAGTTCCACAGAGGTGAAGATAATTCGTCCCGAGGCCACAGCCTTCTGCGGTCATTCCATTGTCGATGCCGAACTGACGCCACGCGGCGTTAACCGCGACGATCGTACCGTGTTCATCCAGTACCGCGATATGCTGGGGGAGGGCATCGAGTACCGAATGAAAGAAGTCCTCCTGCGGGCCACTTGAGTCTCGCTCCGATGTCGACCGGTCGGCAGAAACCGGCCAATCTGGCCCTGCCAGATCCTCACGGGTTGTCATCTTTGCTCCTCCTAAGTATTCTCGGTACCAGTGTGAATGAGACGAAAGAGCACGCTGAAATGTCGCAACTCGTACCATATTGTATCACGATAAATAAATTTTGCAATTTCTGGAATGGTCTTTTCTTTGTAGAGTACGGCCCTTCATGCGGTAGTTTGTATGGCGACCGACGGCAAAGCACCCACTACTCGCTGCCCCAAGGTTGACGAAGAACCATGAAAAGCGCGTTCAATCGAGCGAAACGGCGAAAGGTCGTACGATTGTGCTTGCGGAGATGCGGTGAGGCAATCCGCCGGCAATGGGTAATTGTCGTTCATCACTTGCCCCCAGCACCCGCGTATGCGCGACAGTCTATTCCCTGCGTGGTACCGGAAGGCGCGTGACGCACTTGCCCGTTTTTTGGCAACAAAAAAGACCGCATGACAATTATTGGGGGTAAACGTGGTCACGAAATGGTCACCATTTGGTCACATGGGCTGCAAAAATGGTCACCTTTTAGGGGTGAAAATGGGTACCAAGGGGGATGATGTTCATCCACCCCTGTGCTATTTTTATGGCTTCCTGATGGGAGAAATACTGGTGAGCCCGGTGGGATTCGAACCCACGACCAATGGATTAAAAGTCCACTGCTCTACCGCTGAGCTACAGGCCCCCGACGCAGAATAGTACCATGCGTCTCCCCGCCATGCAACGCCGCTTAGACGATGCGCCGCAGTTCGTCTACGGCTGCCTGCGGCGTGAGTGTACTCTGGATCACGCGGCGCACGACGCCCGTGCGATCCACCATAATATGTGTCGGGAAATTGGCGACGCGATACGGCCCCACATCCCGCGACCCATCGTTGAAGACGACCGGCGCGGTCATATGCAGGTCATTGTAGTATTTTAGCCCGTCCTCGCGTGTGTCGTTGACATTGACGAGCAGCAAGATAAGGTCAGGGTGTTGCTCCTTTTCGCGGGCGTAGACGATCTGCAAATCGGGCATCTCGGCTTTGCACGGCCCGCACCACGACGCCCAGAAATTGATCCACACCGGATGCCCTGCAAGCGTGGCAGGGTCGAACGGTGCGCCGTTCTGATCTACCAAGAGCGGCTTACCGTTTGATCCCGTCAGGGTAAGTGCAAGTTTGTCGCCCGCTGTGGGAAGCGGCTTGGCAGGGGCAGCCGCGCCGCCATTCTCGCGCTCGAAGAGAACGACCCCCGCACCAATTGCCACGAGCAGTAACGCGAAGATAGCAACTTGCACCCCGCGCGGGAGCGTCCGCAAGGGTGCGACCGTTTCGGGCGAGGTCGCGTCCGATCGGTTCTCTCCATCTGCCATCGGCTACGCGCCGCCCGCGCCGCCGGGACCGATAAACCCGTGCAACCCCGTGAACCAGTAGTTCCCGAAGTAGGTGAAGACGGTCGCCACGAAACCGACGATCAGAATAATCGCGGTGCCATGTCCTTTCGTGCCGCGCACGACCCGTGCGTGCATGTAAAAGCCGTAGATCAACCATGTCACTAGTGCGGAGGTCTCTTTCGGGTCCCATGTCCAGAAGCCACCCCATGCTTCCGACGCCCAGATACCGCCGAGAATCAACGTCGCAAACATGAGCGGGAAGCCGACCACCGTGGCGCGGTAGCCGATCTCGTCCAGCACATCGAGTGCGGGCAGTTTGTTCGTCTGCAACTTTTCCTGTACCAAATACATCGCTCCGGCAGCAAATCCCATCGCAAAGAAGCCGTACGCGAGCATGGCCATCGGTACATGAATAGCGATCCAGCGCGATTGCAATGCCGGGATCAGCCCCGACACCGCTTTTTCGGTTGCGGGACGTGAGATGCCGTAGTACATGATGAGCGACGCAAGCGTCATCGCCACCGCGCCGAGCGACTTTGCCGGGTAAATGCGCGAGAGGGCATAATATGCGAGGCAGATCGTCGTGGCGAAGGCGAGCGCGAACTCATACATATTGCCGTATGGCCCGCGATGCGAGACTACTGTGCGGAAGATCAATGCGCCCGCCATGAACAAGAGCGACGCCCGCTGCATGTAGGTCGCAATCGCCCCCGCCATCGCGGATGCCCCCTCGACCCGCTCCGCTGCAACGCCCGTCGTCATCGTGCCGCCCGCAGTCGTCTGCATCGTTGTCGTCCGCAACCGGAACAGACCGAGCGTGTACACCGCGTACAATCCCGCCGACGCTACCGCACAGATGAACGCGCCGTACAAACAATAGGAGGACATTTTCAGTTCGCCAAGCATCGTATCGCTCCGCTCGTGTAAAGGATTGAGTGCCGAGGGCTGAGCCGTATCAATCGCCCATCATCGGCGCGGGTGTCTGCGCCGATGCATCGCTTCGTATGCGCGGGGTGGCGTCATCGGTCGTCAGCCCCGCCTGTACCGCTTTTGCAATCTTCTCGAACTCCTGTGCGCCGAAGATGTCCAGTTTCACCTGTGCGCCAAGGCGCATTACGCCCGTGCCGTCCGGCTGCGGCACGACGAGCGCACGAATGCGGCGGTGCGGCAGATAAAAGGTCACGAGCAGGCTGAAGAAGATCAGCGACGATGCCAGAATGACGAGCCATAGCCACGGCGCATAGGTGATCTGCAACCCCGTAAAGCGTACCTCGCGCTGAAAGGTGAACCGCAAACCGCCGATAGTCGCGGCGGCACCGGGGTCGAGGGTCGCAGTGCCGATTGGCCCCGCACCTGCTTTCGTCGCACGATTGTCGAAGACGGCAATCGCCATCTGCCCGACGCCGATATTCTCGTCCTGCGGCCCGCCGGAACCGACCACACGCAAGATAATGCCGAGGTCTTCCAGTCGCTGCGACCCGACCGAACGTTGCTCGCCCGATGCGTCGGTGAATTGCGCGGCGAGGGCGCGGTTCGCAGGCACCGCCACCGGCACGCTGTCTTCCCACAGAAGATTGCCTGTCGCGTCGCTGATCGTGATCTTCGCTGCTTGCCCGAAGGTCGCCTGATGCAGCGAGATGCCGCCGTAACTTACCGGGTCGTTCACCCGTAGCCGCCCGCTCTCGACGACCGTGCCGCCCTTAAGAATGTCCACATCCGTGTAGTAATCTTTTGCTCGCCCGTCGTCGTAGTATTCGTCCACGAAACCCTTGTTCCGCACACTCAGCCCGGTTTCATGCCCGACGGGGCGCACACCGCCATCCGGCACCAGAAACCCGAACTCGCGCCACCCGAACGATGCCATCATCACCCCGCCCAGCATCACCAGCACCAAGCCAGTATGAAAGGGAAATGTGGCGAGCGGGCTGAAGCGGTTCTTGTCCGCATAGAGGTGGGTCGCACCCGTCTTCTCGTTCGTCCATGATACGACGCGATACCGCTTGCTGCCGAGTATGCCGGTGAACGCATTCACACCGTCTTCCGCACGAGTGACGGGGAAGGTCTCACTATTCTTGATCGCCTTGAAAAAGCCCTCGGAGGTGCGGACATTCGGGTGCCAGACGCGCTGCGCGATGCCCGACCAGCGGCAGACCATCCCGCCCAGAATCAGCGAAATCGCCAGCAACCCTAACGTGCCGAGGAAGGGAAGCGAGTTCCACACTTCCCAGTTCGTCCATTTTTCCATCAGCGAAGAAAGCCCCGGCACCCACTCCGCCACTTTCGAGGGGAATGTGGATTGCGCGAGTGTGGCAACGAGCACCCACACAACGGTGATGCCGATCAACCAGAGGGCAACGCGCACCGAGGTAAAAAACCACCAGACGCGGTCTACAATGCGGGAAAGAATGCTGCGCTGTGCGGCGGATGGTGCCGCGCCGGATGCGATACGAGCCACGGTGCAAACTCCGTTGTTTGCCCACACTGGCGACGGCGAAGGGCGATGCTTCGTGCCAACTGCGGTGCGGCGATACAGTACGATTGAGAGTGCGTCTCACGCACACCAGAGTATACCACCCGCTCCCGCGCTGTTGTTGCCCGCGCTACCCGCCGGGAGCCTCGCTCTATGTCACGCCGGGAATCGAGATCGCGGGGGCGAATTGCGAGAGGCGGGCGAAGGAATCAGTGAAAAGCAGAATGCCTATGGCGATGAGGAAGATGCCGCTGACGAGCGAGATAATACCGTAATGCCGGTTGATCCGCTTCAGCAATCCCCGTGCCTGCCCGAACAATAATGCCACGAGCATGAACGGCACACCCAGACCGAGCGAATACAGGAAGAGCAGTATCCCGCCGTTTGTGGGCTGCGATCCCACGACACCGTAAATGCCCGTCAGGATCGGCCCGACGCACGGCGACCAACCCGCTGCAAAGAAGACCCCCACGAGGTACGACCGCCCCAGATTGAGCAGCGAGGCGGGCGTGCTGAGAACTGCAGCAGGCGCGGGGGCTGCGCGTTCCATCGTGGCGAGGGCGGGTTGTCCCATGCCACCTATTCCGGCGATAGGTGCAGTGCGGGTGCTGAGGACGCGCATCCCCCCGCTCGTCATCTGCCGCCCGCCGCCGATCGTCGGCAGTTGTGCGTTCATCTTCACCGTGCGGTTCAGGAAGGGAATTTTTACCAGCCCCGTCATATGCAGACCGAGAATGATGATGACGACGCCACCGATCCAGCGTACATACCCCTGTGCCGCCTGTACATTGGTCAGAAATAACCCCACTGCGACACCGAAGACCGTGAAAACGGTGGCGAAGCCGAGCACGAACGCCAGCCCGTGCGAGAGCAACCCGCGCCGCGTCGGAGATTCGCCGGGGTTGACCGATGTACCCGCAAGGTAGCCGAGATACCCCGGCACCAATGGCAGCACGCACGGCGACACGAACGAGAGCAACCCCCCTGCGAAGGCGAGTAACCCCCCGATCACCAGCGGCGTATCCCCGACCCCGACCGCGAACAATGCCGTCGCCATCCGCTTCCCCCTTGTCATCTTTCGCGCACCTGCCACGCAGTATACCGCGCCATCCTTACAGAATTCTTGCAAAAGCCGCCAGTGGTCGTCATGTGTCTGCGCGAGAGACAGCGAATATACCGGGCTTGTCGAACAACTATCTCCGCGCCCCCGTGCGATACTACACGCACAGGAGGGCGACCAGATGACACGGGGCAGCGGGCATCGGACATATCGCGCGGAAGGGATCGTGCTACGGGGGCGCGATTTCGGGGAGGCGGACCGCATCCTTACGTTGTTTACGCCCGAACACGGCAAAGTTCGCGCCGTGGCGAAGGGCGTCCGCCGCGCCAACAGCAAAAAGAGCGGCCATGTCGAACCGTTCTGCCGCTGTGCGATGCTGCTCTCGCAGGGGCGTGACCTCGATCTGATCGAACAAGCGGAGACGCTCGATGCCTTTCCGGAGATGCGGAGTTCGTTGGAGCGGCTTGGCGCAGCATTCTACCTCGCGGAACTGGTGGATACATTCACTGAGGAAGGCGGCGAAAGCCGTGCGCTCTATCAAGCACTCGTCTCCACCTTTGTCGCGCTCGAACACGGCGCGGATGTGGATATCTCGTGCCGCTGGTTCGAGGTCTATCTGCTGACGATCAACGGTTCCGCGCCGTCGTGGTCGGCGTGTGTTGGGTGTGGCGCGGCGATTACGCCAGACACTGCCTATGTTTATAGCGTGGATCGTGGCGGGTTGCTCTGCCCGGAGTGCGCCCACCTCGATGCTGCTGCCCGTGCCGTCAATCCCGCCGCCGTGAAATTGTTGCGGCTGCTCGCGCGAGAACCGCTCTCGCGTCTCGTGCGGTTGCGCGTCCCGCGTGAAGCACTGGACGACACGCACGATGTCCTTGCCCTCGCCATCCGTGCAGGGTTGGAATACGACCTCCGTTCGCCCCTCGTGTTGCAGCGTCTCGGCTTGCAGGGGCATGGCGGATAGACGCAACGCGTAGCCGTTTCGCGGTATACTCGCGTACATTGCCTCGATATTCGCGGCGCGACGAGAGGGAAAGCGATGGCATACGAAGACAAGCTCCTCGGTCCCGGCGAAGAAAAATTGTACATCGCGCACCGCCATGCTCTTTTTATGCTGATCCGCGCCGTGCCGCCCGGTCTGATCGCTATCGTTGCGCTGCTCGCGGGCGTGATCGCGCAGGGGTTTCTCGCGGGCGTGTCGGGCATCCCGCCCGCCGCAGGTCTCGCAGCGATGATCGTTGCCCTCGTGATCTTTCTTGTCTTCGGGGCGCAGGTGCTGCGGGAAGTGCTGGAATGGCAGTACGAGCGGTACATCGTCACGGGGCGGCGCGTGATCCGGCTGCACGGTGTCATCAACCGCCAAGCCCTCGATTCGTCGCTCAACATGATTAACGATCTCATCACCTCGCAAACGCTGTGGGGGCGCATGTTCAACTTCGGCGACATCCAGATTCTCACCGGCAACGACTCTGGCGAAGACACGATTCAGGGCGTCCAGGACCCTTTCGGCTTCAAGCGGGCATTGCTCGCCGCGAAAGAACAGATGATGCTCTCGTATCAGGGCGGGTACGGGCAGACACGCATGATGCCCGCCGTCCCCACCGCCCCGGATACTTCCTTCGCCGCGCTCATGCGCGAGTTGGGGGATTTGCGCGACCGGGGCGTGATTACACAAGCGGAATACGACGCGAAAGCCGCCACGCTCGTCCGGGGGCAACGACCATGAATGCGAACGACGAATATTTCGACGCGCCGCGTTTCCGGGCGGCCTTGCGTACCGCCGGAGCGATGCCGCAGGTAGCGATCACTCTCGGTTCAGGTCTCGGCGATGCGCTGGCGGGCTGGACAGTGCGCGGGCGGTGGCCGTGGAGTGATTTCGTCAGCGTCTCGGCGGGCGAGGTGCCGGGACACCGGCGCGAGTTCATCCTTGCGGAGGGCGGCGGCGTGCCGGTGCTGCTCGTCAGTGGGCGGCTGCATCTCTATCAGGGCGTGCCGGTAGAGCGGCTCGGCGATTACGTGCGCCTGCTTGCGGGGTCGGGCATCGGCACCCTCATTCTGACGAATGCAGCGGGGGGGCTGAATGCCGATTTCCGCGTCGGTGACTTGATGGTGATCGCCGATCATCTCAACTTTCCCGGCTTCGCGGGCGAACATGCCTTGCGCGGTGGACCGAATTTCGTGGATTGCACCGCGATCTACACGCCGCATCTGCGCGAGGCGGCACACGCAGCGGCAGATCGCGCCGGGTTCACATTGCGCGATGGCGTCTACGCGATGGTCGCGGGGCCGGGATACGAGACCCCCGCCGAGCAACGGCTGCTCCGCCTGCTCGGTGCGGACGCGGTCGGCATGTCCACCGTGCCGGAAGCCCTCGTCGCACGGCAATTAGGGCTGGATGTACTCGGTTTTTCTTCGATTACCAATGTTGCGGGGGCGGCATCGCTCAGCCACGATGAGGTACTGCGCGAGGGGGCGCAGGTCGCGGTGCGCCTCGCCGCGCTGCTGGATGTGCTGTTGCCTGCGCTTCCGCTGGGCTAATGCCCGCTGTATCTCCGCGAACGAATGACCGCGCAAGGAGCCACATGGAGCCATCGCCTACCGCCCATAATCCGCACTCGTCCATCGCCGCGAGTGTGCTGGACGCCATCGGTAATACGCCGCTGGTCGCGCTCGACCGGCTCGCGGCGGGCTTGCCGGGGCGCGTCGTGATTAAACTAGAGGGCGCGAACCCCGGTGCCTCGATCAAAGACCGCGCCGCCCGCCAGTGCATCGCGGAAGCGGAGCGAGACGGACGCCTCCGACCGGGCGGCACCGTGGTGGAACTGACGAGCGGCAATATGGGCGCGGGACTGGCGATTGTCTGCGCCGTCAAGGGCTACCGCTTCATCGCCGTGATGAGCGTCGGCAACAGCCGCGAGCGTGTGCAGATGCTTCGTGCGCTCGGCGCGGAAGTGGACCTCGTACCGCAGATGTCGGACGGCGTGCCGGGGCAGGTGAGCGGCGCGGATTTGGCACTCGTCGAGATGCGCACGCAGGAACTCGTTCATACCCTCGGCGCATTCCGCCCCGACCAGTTTCGCAACCCCGCAAACCTTCATGCCCACGAGGAGACGACCGGGCGCGAAATCTGGGCGCAGACGGGCGGCGCGGTGACGCATTTCTGCGCCATCGTCGGCACGGGCGGCACATTTCTCGGCACAGCAGGGACGCTCCGGGCGCATAATCCCGCCATCCGCTGCTACGCCGTCGAACCCGCAGGGGCGCAACCGCTGGCGGGCAAGCCCATCACGCGCGCCGCCCATAAATTACAGGGCGCGGGCTACGCTGCGGTGCCGCCGCAATGGGACGCCGCGCTGTGCGATGGCACCCTTGCCGTCACCGACGACGACGCGACCGCGACGGCACGCCTGCTCGCCACGCGGGAAGGCATCTTCGCGGGCTTCTCGGCGGGGGCGAATGTCGCCGCCGCCCTGCGCCTCGCCCGCGATGCCGCGCCGGGGAGTATCATCGCCACTGTCGCGTGTGACAGTGGGCTGAAATATCTTTCGACCGATCTAATCCCGGAGGATTCAAGTACGTGAGCATCCCGCCCGACACCTTCGCCACCCCCGCCCGTCCGTCTCTGCCTGCCCTCGCCCCCAAGCCACCAAAACCGGGGCTAGGGCGGCGCGTGGCGATCTTCGCCGCAGTTGTCGTCATCTTCTGGGTCGTCGTCGCGGTCGCTATCGGTACCGGGCGCACCTCAGTCGTCTCGCCGGACGAAGCCCCCTTCAATCTCGACGCGCTACACATGGCAACCGCATCTCAGAGTCCGCGCGATCTCCTGCCCGCCGTACAGGGAACCGACACGCAGCGCGTCACCGCCGATACCGCCGACCGCGCCGCCGCGACCTACGCGAGCGACCGCGCCACGGTGGACATCGCCGTGCAGCGGTACCCGACCGATGCCGCCGCCCGTGCCGCCGTGCTGCCGCTCGGTCAGATGGTGCCGGACCCGAAGCAGCACCGCGAGCGCGTTACCGGCACCGACCGCTTCTACTATCAATACGATGGCGGCAACCCCGGCAAGAGCGGCATCATCTATACGAGCGGCCCGTTCGTCGTCTCGATCACCGCCACGCGGACGAGTGCACGCGATGTGTATGCGGCGGTGATGCCGTTCTGAGTAGGGAGTTGGCGGTTGGTAGGCGTTCGTCGTCCAATCATTCCCGATAGTGCGGTATTTATCGTATATCATGGCGTTCGACACGCGGCACGCGGCACGCAGCACGCGGCACACCATACATGACTATTCGCGGAAGGTTTGCACGAAATGCTTACGAAAGTCACCAACCTCGACGATGCCGCGCGGCTCAAGCAACTGATCGCGCCGAGCGTTCTCAACCCGACACTCACCCGCCTCGATTACTTGTTTGAGCAAGTGTATACCTCGCCGCGTCGTGCGCTCTATGTCTGGCAAGAGGGCGATCAGCCGCTCGGCATCCTCGGTATCGAGCGCATCGGGCGCGACGCCGCATTGCTTCTCCACATCGCGGTA
Source organism: Thermomicrobiales bacterium (assembly GCA_038230615.1). Lineage (GTDB taxonomy): Bacteria > Chloroflexota > Chloroflexia > Thermomicrobiales > JALYUS01 > JBBRMX01. The sequence goes on from JBBRMX010000041.1 coordinate 15,252, forward strand.
GATGAGGCACATCGCACGCAGGGCATCGCCCGCAAAATGGTGCAGACCGTCATCGCGCAGGAGCACTTGCAATCGCTTTATAGCGAGACCGACCAGAACTCGGTCGCGTTCTACCGCCGCTACGGGTTCGAGGTTACCAGCCTCGGTGAAAAACACCCCGGTATCGAGCGGTTCTCTGCCCGCTGGCAAGCGGAAAACGAGTAACAAGATAAAAGGTACAAGTAACAAGGCACAAACGTGGATAGAGATCTCTCCGCATTTTCTTGTTGCTTTTATCTTGTTACTTCCGACGACGAAGGAGGAGGAACTCCATGGGGCCGGAAACAGTGGCGCGGCGGACGGTGGGCGAATGGGTGCTGACGAGCGACCGGGCATACGCAAGCCCCTTCGCAGATGTCGTCGTCACGGGCGCATTCACTGCGCCGGACGGCACGACGACGACGATACCGGGCTTCCACGATGGCGACGGCACATGGCGCGTCCGCTTCAACCCCGGTGTGGCGGGGAAGTGGTCGTATCGTATCGCGGCACACCCGGCAAATCCTGCCCTCGCCACCGAGGGTGCATTCGTGGTTACGGAGCGCGACACCCCCGGTTTCCTCAAGGCGACACCGGGCATGGCGTGGGGCTGGCACTACGAAAATGGCGACCCCGCGTTCATTTTCGGCGATACGGTCTACAACCTGTTCGGCATGGCGCACTGCGGCGCGGATGTGCGCCCGTTTCTGGAGCGGCGCAAGGCGCAGGGATTCAATCTACTCCGTGTCCGCGTCCCGGTCAGCCCGTTTCACCCGCCCGCAGGCTATAACCAGTGGCAGACGTGCCGCACATGGGCATGGGGCGGGAGCGAGCAATCGCCGCGCTTCGATCTGTTCAATGTGGGCTATTTCGCTACTGTAGATCGTGTCGTGCAGATGGCGGAGGAGATCGGCATCGGGCTGGAACTGATCATGGAGGGATGGGGCTTCGAGTTCCCCTTCAATAGCCGCACCATTTTTACTGCCGAGTGGGAAGAACTGTGGATGCGCTATCTGATCGCCCGCTACGATGCCTATGCTTGCACCCTGATCTGGACACCGCTCAATGAGTACGAGTATTACCCCAATGGCGACTGGAACTACAAGCCCGTCGCGGACCGGTGGGCGATGCGTGTCGCACGGTGGATCAAGCGCGAGGCGGGGCATGGGCATCCCGTCGCCATGCACAACGGTCCGCGTCTCCCCCCGTTCGCCGAGCGATTCGCCGCCGACCCCGACGCCGTAGACGCCATCCTCTACCAAGAATGGGGGACACGGGGCGAACATGACGGCTGGCTTGCGGCGGGCATCGAGGAGCAGATTGATCGCGCCTTCGACGGATGGGGCGGCAGCGCGATCTTCGCGGAGTGGGGCTACGAGCGCAACCCCGCCTTCGAGAACCTCATGCCATCGCACGAGTTCTGTGATGTAGACCACACACGCCGGGGCGCGTGGCGCGGCGCGATGCGCGGCATGGGCATCATCCACGGCTTCGAAAATTCGTGGGGGCCGTGGATGATGCTCGACGAAGATCAACCCGGCATGACCGACCTGCTCAATGTCCACCACTTCTTCACGAAAGTCGTGCCGTTCCACACCTTGCGCCGTGCGGCGGACGATTGGGAGTCGCACGGCGATGTGTCGCCCGGTTCCCGCCCCTCCGTGCTCATCTCCGAGGATAATCACACCTTTGTGTTCTATATGCCCGTCGCTACACGAATCGGTGGAGGCGGGGAGCGCAGCACGGCACAATGGTACGACCCCCGCACTGGCGATCTCTCCCCCGCAACCATCGAGGACGGCGCGTATATCGCTCCGTCCGGTGGCGGCGACCGCCCGCACGACTGGGTGCTCATCGTCACCAAGTAATGACGGCGCGAAACAATGGAGTCGCTGAGGCGCAACGTGTGCTAAAGAACATGCACATTACTCGTGGCGTCTTGGTGGCGAATCTCTCTTCGGGGGTGTGCGATGCGCGTACTCATCATTGGCGGCACGGGTCTTATCAGCACAGCGACAACCCGCGAACTCGTCGCACGCGGCGATGCGGTGACGCTGCTCAATCGCGGCGGCACCGTGCCTTCTGCCTCTATACCCGACGGCGCGACCATCGTGCGCGGCGACCGCACCGACTACGCCACCTTTGAAGCGCACATTGCGGCGATGGGCGTGTGGGATGCAGTGCTGGATATGGTCTGCTTCGAGCCGAGCGAAGCCGAGAGCGCAGTGCGGGCATTTCGGGGACGCACGACGCAGTATCTCTGTTGCAGCACCGTAGATGTCTACACCAAGCCCGCCGCGTCGTATCCCATCCGCGAGGATGCCGCCCGCGACCCGTCGCCCGCCTTCCCCTACGCATGGAAAAAGGGGCGCATCGAGGAAACCCTCTGGGCGGCGCACGCGCGTGGCGATTTGCCCGTCACCGTCATCCGTCCCGCGTACACCTACGGGGAGGGACGCGGAATGCTCCACACCTTCGGCGGCTCGACTACGTACCTCGACCGCATCCGCAAGGGCAAGCCGATCATCGTCCACGGCGACGGGACCAATCTCTGGGGGTCGTGCCACCGCGACGATGTCGGACACGCCTTTGCCGCCGCCGCAGGCAACCCCGCGACCATCGGCAAGGCGTACCATGCGACGGGCGAGGAATGGCTCCCGTGGAATACTTACCATCGCCTCGTCGCGGAGGCGATGGATGCGCCGCCCCCGACGCTCGTGCATATCCCCTCGGAGTTGCTCGCGCAAGCCACCGAGCGGGCGGTGATCTGCCGCGAAAACTTCCAGTACAACAATATCTTCGACAATACCGCCGCCCGCGCTGACTGTGATTTTCGCTACACCGTCCCGCTCGTGACCGGCGTGCGCCGCATCGTCGCGTGGCTCGATGCCCACCGTCCCTTCGACGACAGCGACGCCGACCCCCACGATGACCGCATCATTGCCGCGTGGCAGCGTGCGGGGAAAGAAATGGCGCGGGAGTTAGTGAACGGGTACTGAGCATCGCGGTCCTTGCACTACATCCTGTCAGACGGGCGTTGATCGTAGCGGTTTGCCCGTTCGTCCAACCAACCCGCGATTGCCTCCACATCATCCCCCCGCAATCCCTTGTAGCCGCG
>JBBRMX010000042.1:0-18274 GCA_038230615.1 Thermomicrobiales bacterium
CTCCTTCACGAATGTCCCGGCGGTAGAACTGGCTGCCCGCATTGCCGATCTGACGCCCGGTGACTTGGAGCGTGTCTTCTTCTGTTCCGGTGGCTCAGAGGCAGTCGAGTCAGCGATGAAGATCGCTAAGCAGTATCAAGTGATGCGGGGCTACGGGAAACGGTACAAGATGATTGCGCGTCGTGGGTCGTATCACGGCGCAACTTTTGGCGCGATGAGCCTCACGGGTAGCCGCACCCCGTATGAACAATACTTCGGCCCACTGATGAGCGGGGTGCGTCACGTCGGCGCACCGAACTGCTATCGCTGTGAATGGGGTCTGTCATATCCCTCGTGCAACCTTCAGTGTGCACGTGCAATCGAGCAAATGATTGAATTCGAGGGACCGGAAACAGTCGCTGCCGTCATCGCGGAGCCGATCAGTACCGCGCAGGGAACGATCATCCCCGTACCGGAATACATCCCTATGCTGCGCGAGATCACCGAGCGGCACGGTGTGCTGCTTATCCTTGATGAGGTCATTAATGGATGGGGTCGCACCGGAAAATACTTCGCGACCGAACACAGCCCCGGTGTGGTGCCGGATATCCTCACGATGGCGAAAGGGCTGTCGAGCGGCTATGCCCCAATAGCTGCTGCGGTCGTGCGCCCGTCGGTCTTCGCGCCATTCACCACTGATGCCCGCAGCGCGATCAGCCACGGCATTACATTCGGTGGTCATGCTGTTGCGGCAGTCGCGGCACTGAAGAATATCGAAATCTTCGAGCGCGAAGGATTAGTCGCACGTGCTGCATCATTGGGCGACTATTGGCGCACTGGTCTTAACGACCTCCGCAAACATCCCACAGTCGGCGATGTCCGCGGCATCGGCATGCTCTGGGCAATCGAACTCGTCAAAGACCGCACCACGAAAGAGCGGTGGGGAAACGAGAGCGCATTCATCCAGACCGTAAAGCGACACACCGAACAGGCAGGTCTCGTCACACGTATTGGCGATGTGATCCAACTCGCCCCGCCACTCGTCGCCAAATACGAAACGATTGACCGCATCACCGACATCCTCGACCGCGCTATCAACGCAGCAGAGCATGAGGCAGGGATAACTGGCTAGATCCACCGTCATCTCATGATCCTTGCCTCTGCAAAGTAGGAGCGTGGCACATTCGCAAAAGCGTACGGTCGCTTTATATGCATATATAGCCATGTATGCATAATAGTGCGCCTGCGCTTTTCCGACGTTGCCATTTCGCGTGGTACACTGCGTCGCATAGTCACCCGAAATTGTATGATCGGAAGGAATACGCAATGGCAGTCGTGGAGCAGCCCATAACCGACAACTCGGATGAAAAACTTATCGCCACGGCAGGTATGGGGCATGGCGTGCCGCTTCTGCGACGCGCAGAGGACGCAAAAGCCGCGATAGCCGAACTTGTACGCTTGCTCGGTTCCGAGCGCGTCCTGACCCATCCTGCGGCGTTATTCCCCTATACCTACGATGCATCGTACAACTCCGAGCAGCATCCCGGTCGCCCGGATTGCGTTGTGTTGCCCCGCTCCACCGCCGATGTTGTCACCGTTATGCATATCGCGAACCAGTTTCATGTCCCTGTGGTACCCCGTGGGTCAGCGTCCGCATATAGTGGTGGCGCAGTGGCGCATTACGGCGGCATCGTCGTCGCGATGAATGTGATGGATCGCATCATCGAAATTGATGCCGATAATCTCCAAGTGCTGTGTGAACCCGGCGTCATTCACGCCAACCTGAACGACGCCCTTGCCAAGTACGGCATGATCTTCCCGCCCGATCCCGGTTCCTCCAAGATCGCATCCGTCGGCGGCATGGCAGCCAATAATTCATCGGGGATGCGTGCCGTCAAGTATGGCCCGACGCTTCAATACGTCCTTGGTCTGCAAGTTGTCCTGCCCACGGGCGACGTCATCTGGACCGGTGGGGAAGACTCGAAAGCCCTGCAATCCGTCTCCGGCTTCAATCTCACGCCGCTCTTTATCATGTCCGAGGGCAGGCTCGGTATCGTCACGCAACTCCGCCTAAAAATCATTCCCAAGCCCGAATCACGTGGGCTAGTCGTCGCACGCTTTGATAGTCTCGAAGACGCCGCGGAGATGACCCGGCGCGTCTTCCGCGCGGGGCTGCTGCCGAGTGCACTGGAGATCATGGACCTGTCGGCGATCCGCGCGGTCAACATCTACAAACCGGATGCGAACCTCGTCGAGTGCGCCGCCATGCTCCTCATCGAGGCAGACGGCTCCCCAGTCGTTGTCGCCGATACCGTGCGTCGCATCGAGGCGGTCGCGCAGCAACTCGCCACAGGTGTCGAGACCGCCTCGAATCCGACCGATATGGAAACGCTGTGGGCGGGGCGTGCCGCGCTCGGTGCCGCGTCGTCGCTCGTGGTTGCGGGGGGCGCGCGGGTGGGAATGGGCGAAGACATCTGCGTGCCACTCAAAGACATGCCCGCAACCCTGCGGGGGATCGCGGAAGCGGCGGAACGGCGAGGGGTTGCAGTGGTCCTCTATGGACATATCGGGAGCGGCAATGTCCACAGTGCCATCGTCGTGCGACATACCCCGGACGAAATCCATCGCGCCCAACTGCTCACGGAAGATATCCATGCCCTCGCTCTGCAGTATCGTGGGACGACGAGCGGTGAACACGGTATCGGCGTCGTGCGCCGTGATTACGCGGATGCGGAACTGGGCAAGGCAATCGACGTAATGCGTGCATTACAACGCGCCTTTGACCCGAACGGCATCATGAATCCCGGCAAGAAAATCCCGTTTGCAGACGGGGAGGGCATCGCCCCCGACGCATAATCCCTCTCCATATCGCAACAACTTGACACCCCCACCCTCGTACGGGTGGGTTTTTTCTCGCTCATTCGCCATATGCCTTCTTGCAGTATCAGCCAGCACTCGCCCGATATCCTCTGGATCACGGAGGTACGATATGCATTAAACACATATTTCGTGCGCACCCTTTAGAGAATCTACTTACCAATGTCATCCTGTCAGACAAAGAATACAATTTCTGTACGAAGATAACCATCAAGCATTGTCAATATAAATGACTATGCTTATGCATCATTGCTAGACAATTCGGTTAAACCGCTAATGCATCGTCAACTACAGAGACGAAGGTAGTGCAAACGACACATTATTTTGTATGCAGTGCGCGTTCGCAGCAATTTCTGGTCGCGCGACGCAATTCGCGTAAATTATTGAAAGTATGCATCGTGACAAGTGGGCACGGCTCCTAAATAATCTCCAATAACCTACGTGTCGTATTAGAGAGTCACCGGTATACGGGTTTGTGCCGCACCTCTGTCGTGTGAAACACGCAGCTATTTCCCATGAGCACAATACGAACGAGCCGATGGTGTAGTAATTTTTAGCAACTGTAATTGTGCTAATCCCGGGATGTTGAGCGTCTTGGGCGCACAGTCGCGCGATATGCTGAACAATCTTGGCACACTACACGTGACATACGGTCGAGTCGATCACATGGCACCATACTTGATAGAGGACGTTGAGTGAAATACAAGTTCTTCTTGACTCTCACATATATGGATGGAGATATTGCATGACACCTCAAGCGGAGCAGAATGCGGACGAGCAACAACCGCGCGTCCGTACCTTGCGCCACGAACTATCCGTTCGCTCCATCGCCCTCGTACTCGCTACTATCGGAGGAATCTGGCTGATTGCGCGTGTCTGGGAGACCGTCCTTATTATGACCGTTGCGCTTGTCTTGGCAGGTACGTTTAGCCCCGTTGTCGCATGGCTGGAACAGCACCGCATCCGCCGTTCGTTCGCGCTCACCGCGCTCTTGTTCGGTCTGTTCGGTCTCGTTGCAGCAGTCGGGTTTCTCATCGTCCCCGCCTTGATCTCGCAAATAAGTATGTTAGGGGATTCCGCGCCGGTCATTCAAGCACGCATAGCGGACATCGTTGCGGCAATCGGCCCGCTCTCTGGGCAGGCAGACGCGATTCGCACCTACGACCCCACCCGCCTTTTTGAGCCGGGTAAAGCATTCGCGGTCGGTCATGCGGGCGCGGTAGCCTCCGGTCTCATTATTGCCTTCACAACGGTCGCCCTCGCGTTCTACCTCGTTGCGGATCAGGAGCGCATTCGTGGTTTTGCGTTCTCGCTCTTGCCACGCAAGTTCCATGTCCGTACCGCTAAAGTGTTGCTCGACATGGAGAATGTTGTAGGTGGCTATATGCGCGGGCAGGCATTCACCTCACTGTGCATGGGCGTTTTCACATACATTCTCCTTACCGTAGCGGGCGTCCCCAACCCGATCGCCCTCGCAATGTTCGCGGCATTTGCAGACCTGATCCCGTTCATCGGCAGTTTCTTGACTGTCGTACCGAGTGTCCTGTTTGCACTGACCGTCAATCCCGCAGCGGCAGTCGGCGTGCTTGTCGCGCTCGTGGTCTACCAGCAATTTGAGAGCCACTTTCTCGTGCCGAAAGTATATGGAAACAGCCTGCGACTCTCCCCGGTTGCAGTGGTTGTTGCACTGCTCGTCGGTGGGCAATTGCTCGGCATCCTTGGCGCGTTACTCGCATTGCCTCTCGCGGCGGGAATTCGGGTAATTGTGGAGAATTATCGCATCGCGCTTCCCGGCGACATGCCGGGTCAATCTGCCCAGAATCTCGAAGACGAGCGTGCGGAAGCAGACTTCGAGGCGCGGACCGAGGGCGCAACCGCCGTTGAGTCCGCAGAGATCGCTACCGCAATTGCCTCGGAACTACAGAATACCGACGAAACCGAGACCGGTCTCGCGGAAGTGCCGATTGAGGAGCGCGGCGATCCACCGTTCGTCGCCACACCGTATCACAACCCCGCCCGCTGATAGGAAACAGGAGAGGGGAGCGCACGTACATGTGCGCTCCCCTCGTACATCCGGTATGCGAGTTATTCCCCTGCCAATGCACCCATTGGGTCCCACGCGGGCAGTACGATTGGTTCCTGCTCCAATGCAGCGATCATGTCGGCGGGTAGGGAATCTTTGCGGGCGGCGATCTCGAACATAAACTGGTCGTACCAGTTATCGTTCATCGTGTAGTAGCCCTTCTGCCCGTTGTCAATCCCCCAACTGTTTTCGACGCGCCAGCGGCGGGGTGTGCCATCCACGATATCCACGCCCGTGAAGAGCATCGCGTGTGTCATCTGCGTCTCGTGATATTCTAGGCGTGCCGCTTTGTCGAGCGAAAAATCAGTGCCGTACACCGCGTCATATTCGAACATATTGGCGTCCCACAAACCGATGTCGCGGCGCATTTGCTTCCCGACATCGCAACCGAACCAGACCGGCTCGCCGTTCTCCAACGACCGCTGCGTCACCTGCTTCATCAGGTCAATATCCACATTGAGGTATTTCACCTGCGTACCGCCGAGCACATTGCCGAGAAACTCGACTGTGAACGTGCGCCCAACTGGGCTGGTGCGGCGCGGGTCGTGGACGATGCAGACATAGTCGTCGAGTGGAATCGTAACGAATTCCGCCGCGAATTGCTGCGGGGTCATCTCCTCGGTGCGGTGGAATTGTTTGTCGCTGTCAGTCCACTGCCACATGAACCGCTCCGGAGGCGTGCCGAGGTGGATGCACAGCACGCGATGTAGTGCTTCGAGCAGCGTATTCTTGGTCTCGCGCAGGGTATCGAGCATCGCGCCGTCCGCGTACATCTCCCGCAATTCTTTCGCGCCCTGCCGGAGGATGCTTCGCAGGATGCTGTTCATGCGGCGCGTGCTGCTGCTGCTCTCGGTTTCTGGCATGAATGCCTTCGGTACAAGCCCGTGCTTCTTCACGAGGTTGACGAACATATTCCACTGTCCGCCGTCCGACATCAGATTGTTATCGAGTAGGAAGCCGACGGTTCGGTTGTCGAGCGGCTGATCGCGCGTCTCGATGATCGCTTCGTAAAAGTAATTAGCGCGTTCAAGTTTGTCCCAGAACAGCGTGTAATTCTGCGAAAACTCAAACTCTTTCAGCCCCATCTTCTGCATCGCACCCACGCGCAGCAGGTTCAACCCTGCGAACATCCAGCATCGTCCGCTCTGCTTCTGGTTCGTTACCGCCCAATCGTCCAGCACCGTCGAAAAGGTATGGTCGGTCGTGGTGACAATTGCGCGGTTGAGTGCAACATCGTCCACGCTCACCTGCGTGACCGCGTTCTGTACGATACGATTGGTAGGGTTTGCCGCGAAATTGCTCCGCAGTTCCGCGAGCGATGCCGCGCTCAGTGCGCCGTTCGCCGCATCGTACGCTTCCGTCGAGATAGGTGCCGGGGAAACTGCCATCGTTCCGCTCCTTGCATGAATGGATTATGACCACAACATAACCAGACTATCACGACTGATGTAGACATGCGACCTACGGAAGCACAATGTCTCCCGCAGCGGTTTGTATACCTACCCGATGTAGTCCCGGTTCGCCCGCCACGATGCGAAGCGGGACGGTAGCATCGCCGATCCAGCGTGAGAGGTGCGCCGGATCGCGCGGCGTCAGTTCCAGCCATGCTACGCCCTGTGGTGCCGCCGCATGGGTTGCCGCCATTCCGCCGGGATACTGTGACGGGTCATCCCACTGCATGAAAAATGGCAGCCACCCGTCCACCAACGACCGCGACAACCCCGCCGCTCGCCATGTGAGCAACACCCCGTCTGGGCGACGCCGCGACCGGGCTTCCGGTCGCAACCCACGGGCAGTCGCGACCGCGTCGAGGTCGTCCGTCCGCAGGGACCACCGCACGAGTGCGTCGCCGCCCGCGATCTGGCGCAGCAATGCCGCACCATACTCGTTTCCCCGTGCTTCTTCCTCATCTACGACGCCGAGCAATTCGACGTATGCATTACCGAGCGGTACGATGCGTTCGCCGTACCGAGACTGGGATGATACCCGCCGTCTCGCACCGTCAATCCGCGTGCCTCGATCTTTCGTGTTGCTGCATCGAGGTCGCGGACACCGTAAATGATTTGTGACAGCGCAACATGTGACATCGTTCGTATACCTCCATACCGCAGCAAGTGGGCAAAAAAAGCGAACAAATGTACAATTGTATGGTACTCGTGCGATGGCGCGACGTGCATTGCACATTCACGAAGGATGCCTGACGATTGGATGATACCGCGATTCACTACGACAACGGGCTCTATCTGCCCGCGCTCGATCTCTGGCTCGACGCACACGCACCCCAAGCACGGTCCGTCGTGTCGCACGGACACGCTGATCACATCGAGGCGCACGGGCATCTGATCGCTACCCCCGAAACCGCACGTATCCTCGCGCATCGGTTGCAGGAATTTCGCGGCACCGCCACACTCTTGCCATATGGCGAACCGTTCGACCTTCCCGGCGAAACGCCCGCCCGCCTGACGCTCTATCCGGCAGGACATTGCCTCGGCTCCGCGCAAGTCCTGATCGAGACCGGCGGCACGCGCATTGTGTATACGGGCGACATGAAATTGCGTCCCAATGTGGCAGCGGAACAGGGTGTGATCGTGCCGTGCGACATACTCATCACCGAATGTACCTTCGGGGAGCCGCGCTACATCTTCCCGCCTGACGCGGAGATTCATACCCGCCTACGCGACGAAATCGAGGCGGCGTATGCGGCGGGCGAGGTGCCGGTAGTCCTCGGCTACTCGCTTGGCAAGGGGCAGGAAGCATTGCATCTACTCACCGGGTGGGGCTATCCCGTGATGTGCCACGGCGCGGTGGATACGGTGTCGCATATCTACGAAGTACTCGGCGTATCGTTTCCCGGTCCGTATAGCCGCTACCAGCGCGGGCAGGTCGCGGACAATGTGCTGCTCTGCCCGCCCTCCGTGCGAAAGCACGCGATGCTCCGTGCTATCGCACCCGTCCGCACAATCCTGCTTACGGGCTGGGCATTGCATCCCGGCGCGTGGAATATCTACAAAGATGTGGGCGCGGTCCTGCCGCTCTCTGATCACGCAGGCTATGACGATCTCGTGCGCTACGTGGAAGAATCGGGTGCGAGACGCATCTACACCGTGCATGGCGGCGCGAAATTTGCACAATCCCTGCGCGAGATGGGTCACGACGCCCACACGCTGGCAACGATGTAATAGGAAGGAATGTGCCGCCCTATGACACCAGAAGAGAGAACATCGCTGACCGCGCCGACATTCGCACAAGCCACACCTTCCGCATTATTCGGTGCTTTGGCATCGGTGGCGGAGTGTGTTGGTGCCACCACGAAGCGGCTCGAAAAGATGGCAATACTCGCAGAATACGTCGCAACGCTCGGCGAAAATGACCTTGCGATTGCGGTGCGCTATCTCGCGGGGCAGGTCTTCCCGCAGCACGATATGCGCGTTCTGCAAGTTGGCAGTGCGGTGACGGTGCAGGCTCTTGTCGCACTTTCCGGCGTCCCTGCCGACGAGATCAAACCGCTTGCCGTCCGTCTCGGTGATCTGGGCGAGGTGGCGCGGGAAATCCTGCCGGGACATCTGCTGGAAGAACCGACCCTCACCCTGCTCGCGGTCGAGGTAGCCATCGAGCAACTGGCGCGAACAGGCGGCAGCAAGGCGAAGACAGTGCTGCTTACCGATCTGCTCCGGCAGGCGACACCGCTGGAAGCCGTCTATCTCGTCAAACTGGCGATGGGCGATCTGCGGATCGGGCTGAAGCAGGGGACCGTCGAAGATGCCATCGCCCGCGCCTCAGGGCAACCGCTCCGATTGGTCAGCCACGCCGCGATGTTGCTCGGCGACATCGGTGAGGTCGCGGTGCTGGCACGCGCAGCGTTGCTGGATCGCGTCACGCTTCGTCTCTTTCACCCGCTCGGCGCGATGCTCGCGACCCCGGCGGCATCGCCGGAAGAAGCCCTCGCACATCTGCCCGAAGGGTGGGCATTGGTCGAAGACAAGTTCGATGGTGTCCGGGCGCAGGTGCATAAAGCGGGGGAGCGCGTCGCTATCTACTCCCGCACACTGGACGAGGTGACACACCGTTTCCCGGAGTTGCACGACGCGCTACGTGCCATCCCCGGCACCTTCGTGCTTGATGGCGAGATCATCGGCGTCCGCGATGGGCGGGCGATCCCGTTCACCGAGTTCCAGCAGCGGCTTGGTCGCAAAGCGGTGACAGACGATCTCCTGCGCGATCTCCCCGTCGCATACGTCGCATTCGATTTGCTTTCTCACGACGGTGCACTGCTGTTCGCTCGCCCCCTCACGGAGCGGCGCGATCTGCTGGCGACACTTCTGCCGGCGGGCGATACGAGCGTGCGCCTCTCAGAGGCACATCGTGTGACGACACCGGACGAAATCGAAACCCTGTTTGCTGCGGCACGAGCGCGGGGCAACGAGGGGCTAATGGTCAAACTGCCCCACTCTGCCTACGCACCGGGGCGACGGGGTGCGGAATGGCGCAAAGTCAAGCGCACCCTTGCTACACTCGATGTCGTCGTAACTGCGGTAGAATGGGGGCATGGAAAGCGGCGGCATCTGCTCTCGGATTATACTTTCGCGGTGCGTGCCTCCGCGACGGATTCCACACTGCTCAATATTGGCAAGGCATTCAGCGGGCTGACCGATGCCGAACTTGCCGAGCTGACCGCGTGGTTCGAAGCGCATACGCTACATGATTACGGGCGGGCGCGGGCTGTGCAACCGCAGATCGTGCTGGAAGTAACCTTCGATGCGGTGCAGGCAAGTGCGCGGCACAAAAGCGGCTACGCGCTCCGTTTCCCCCGTATCGTCCGCGTGCGCGACGATAAACCCGCGAGCGACGTTGACATACTCGATGCGGTCCGTGCGCTCGTCCCGTAATTGCATTTCTTCGCGTATATCCGGTACCATATCGCCGATTTCGTACGCATCGCGACTGATATTCGAGAAAACGGAGGTACCAGTGAAACTGGCGAAGGAGTTCCGCGAATTTGTGCTGCGGGGCAATGTGGTAGACCTCGCAATTGCAGTCGTCATCGGAGCGGCATTCGGCGCAATCGTCACGGCGTTCGTCAAAGACCTCGTCACGCCGCTCATCGCCGCAATCGGTGGGCAGCCAGATTTTTCCGGCATCTACTTCACGATCAACAAAAGCAAGTTCCTCATCGGCGATTTCATTAATCAGGTCATCGCATTCCTGATTATCGCTGCCGTCGTCTTTTTCTTCGTCGTCAAGCCGATGAATACACTGATGAACCTGCGAAAAACCGATACGCCTACCGAAACAACAACGCGAGAATGCCCTTTCTGCTTGAGCAAAATACCCGTTGCAGCGATACGCTGTGCATTTTGCACCTCCGAAGGCAGCGGGATGGGCGAATCAGCGGGGCCGCGCAAGTTGCAGCGATACGCTGTGCATTTTGCACCTCCGAAGTCCCTGCTGCCGGTACTACTGTGGCACAGAAAATCAACCCATCGCGCACCTGAGTACTGGCAGCCTGCAATGCAAACCGTTGGTATATTCGTTTGACAAACGCTGTGCAATGAGCGTACACTACGTTCTATCACGCACGCATAGCACTCAGGATCGTTCTCATCCGTTCCCTAGATGAAGGCACAGTATTAATGTCAGCTGCGGCACGCAATGGCGCAAACCCCAAATCGGGACGCACACAGTTAAGCGCGGACGCCACCGAACCAGTCTATAACATCAAAGCAGTCGTGCAGCGCACGGGTGTGCCTGCGGACACTGTGCGGGCGTGGGAGCGGCGGTACGGCATTCCGCGCCCGGAGCGCACCGCAGGCGGGCAACGGGCATATTCGGAGCGCGATATTTCGGTCATCTCGTGGTTGCGGGAGCGCACCGAAGAAGGCATGACTATCTCACAGGCGGTTTCGTTGCTCGGTGCCATCGGCGAAGATGCCGTGCTTGCGCCTACGACGCTCGCACCAACCGTCGGACCGCGTTCCCCCGAAACCGTGCAGAAAGATTTGCTCACCGCGTTTCTTCGCTATGACCAAGCGACTGCTGATACCGTTGTCGGTGAGGCATTTGTCCTGTTCGGGGTCGAGGAGGTGTTTCTTCATATCATCCGCCCCGCGCTTGTTGAGATCGGCGAGATGTGGCACCGCGCCGAAATCCCTACCACCGTGGAGCATTTCGCGTCGCAGTTCACGAAGCGCAAACTCGTCGGGTTGATCAGCATGTACGACAACCGCCATTCGCCGTGGAAAATTATCGTGGCGTGCCCCCCGCACGAGCAGCACGAGACGGGTGCATTGCTGCTTAGTCTGTTCATGCTCCGGCAGGGGTGGCAGGTACTCTATCTCGGCCCCGATGTGCCGGTAGATGATCTGATGGACACTGTGAAGCAAGTGCGCCCAGATATGGTCTGTGTCTCCGCGTCCGGTGCGGAATCGGCAGCAAATGTCGTCCGTATTGGCGAAACGCTCGCCGCAATGGACGACGATTTCCGCCCGGTCTACGCATACGGCGGGGTCATTTTCAATATCTTGCCGGAGTTGCGTGCGCGCGTGCCGGGTATCTTCCTCGGCGAAGATGCCGCGCATGCGGTGGATGCTGCCCGTGCGTTGCTCGTTACCCACTGACCTCCGCACCGTGTAGCCGGAACTGAGCCATGTGGCGGGATACCCGGCACATGGCTTTTCGTGACTTTCGATAGTAAAATGTTGACAAACTTGGGGAGAAGCTCCGAGTACGCGAGAGGGTGGCGCATCCATGGTACAAACAGAGCAAGTAAGCCGGGACGCGGTTGTCGCAGCATTGCGAACCGTGGACGATCCCGAACTGCATAAAGACCTCGTGACACTCAACATGATCAAAGACATCAAAATCGAGGGGACGACCGTCGGTGTGACGGTCGAACTGACGACGCCCGCTTGCCCCTTGCGTGGCAAAATCGAAGCCGATGTGCGCGGTGCGCTCATGCAGGTGCCGGGTATCGCCCACGTCGAGTTGCAGATGACGGCGCAGGTGCGCTCGATGTTCGGTGGCAAACCGGGCAAAGAGCCAATCCCCGGCATCAAGAATACGATCGCGGTAGCGTCCGGCAAGGGCGGCGTCGGCAAAAGCACCGTCGCGGTCAATATCGCCGCCTCGCTGATGCTCGAAGGGGCGCGGGTCGGGTTGCTCGATGCCGATATCTACGGGCCGAGTATTCCGATCATGCTCGGCACGAACGAAGCCCCGGTACCAACTGCCGACAATCGCCTGAACCCCATCTATGCCCACAATATGACGCTCATGTCCGTCGGCTTCATCAACCGGCAGGACGACAAGCCGATCATCTGGCGTGGCCCAATGGTCGCGGGGTTGCTCACGCAATTCCTGCGGCAGGTGGCGTGGGGCGAACTGGATTATCTCATCATTGATCTCCCGCCCGGTACGGGCGACGCCCAACTGACGCTTACGCAAGCATTACCGCTCTCTGGGTCGCTCATCGTGACGCAGCCCGCGCAGGTCGCGCTCTCCGACGCACAGAAGGGCATCCAGATGTTCAAACAGCTCGATGTGCCGATCCTCGGCATCATCGAGAATATGAGTTACTACCTCAACCCCGCGACGGGTGAACGCATCTACATCTTCGGGCAGGGCGGCGGGCAACGGGCGGCGACGCGCTACGGTGTGCCGCTCTTGGGCGAAATCCCGCTTGATCCTGAAATGAGCGAGTCCGGCGACGCGGGTGTGCCGCTCGTCATCAAGAACGGGGCATCGCCACTGTCGCAATCGTTCCGCGATGTGGCGCGGCAAGTGGCGGCACGGCTCTCTATAGAGTCGTTCAACAATAGTCGCATCCCGCTTGGTGTGCCGATCATCCTCCAACCGGGCGATGATCCGGGGCAGGGGCATCGCCCGCTGAAACTGGGCTAAAACGCTTCCGGTCGTGCGTGATAACGGGCGGGGCATATCACTGCGCCCCGTTCTTCGTTATCTTCGTAAGCGGTGCAGTAGCGGAAGGGGACCCGACATGCGAGAGGGGCAAACAGGCTATCTGACACGGCGGCGTTTTCTTGCGATGTTCGCGGGTGGCGTGGCAGGCGTGTTCGTGTCGCGCACGGCGCAGGCATCATCGCCCTATCTCGACCCCGATGGACGGTTTGCCTTACTCGTTGCGGACGGCTGGACGCTGCAACTGTCGCCCCCGCCCGGAACAGTTGCAGGGTGGGTGCCGCAGTCCGGTGGCGCACTCTTCTCGATCTCGCATGAGATCGTCTCGAACAGTGTGGATACCATCGGCTATGCACAGGCGATTCTCGGCTATGTAGCGCGATACCCCGGCTTTCAGCAACTCGATACCCGCGTCATCGTTGTGGCGGGGCAGTACGCGCCGTTACTCGATTATCTGCTAGACGACGGGAGCGGCGCACAGCGAGTGCAGCAGGTCATTCTTGTGCAAACGCCGGATGCATGGACCCTAACTTATCGCACTGCCCGCGATGACGCGGGGCGGTACAGCGAGGATGCGGGCGCGATGATCGCCACCTTTGTAATCTGACAAAAATTGCCTCGTGGAAAAATTCATATCCCACTTGCACTGTATGTGGTGTACCCCGCATACTTAGTGGGAACGAAGTGCGAGGTGTGGACGTTACTTCTTTACAGGGACCGAAGTGTGTGTATAGAGGGGGGTGTTTCGCTATGGGACTGTTGCGGTTGGTACGGGGTCGGATGCAGGTTGTCATATTGGTCATGCTCGCGCTCGTTGGGGTAGTTGCGTCGGTAGCACCGGCAGCAGCAGCAACGGTGTATGCGGATCCGCAGGGGCGGTTCGCGATTGGCATCGGTGATGGCTGGATTCAGCAGCAGCCCGATACGCAGGGCGTCGTCGCGCTGTGGAACATTGACAATAATTCGGCAATCTTCAACATCGTCAATGAAAAAATCCCCGCTGGCATGAGCAGTGTGGATTACGCGCAAGCGAACATCGCGGGTGTCTCGACCTTCAATGGCTACACCGAACTGCGTCGCGATTTCATCACCAGTGCCGATCAGCAGGCACCGCTGCTCGATTACACCGTAATCTCGGACAGCGGGCAAGTGCAGCGCATCCAGCAGGTCTTCGTCACCAAGGGCAGCGACGGCTGGGTGCTGACCTTCCGCAGCAAGTTCTCTGACCGCGGCGTCTATGACGATCAGGTCAGCGCGATGATCTACACCTTCACCCTCTAACATCTCGCCCGGTGCATCGGGGCTGCCCTGCCGCAGATTATTCTGCGGCAGGGCAGTTTCATTCCCGCTGCAAAGAGACTGGGGAAATACTTCCCCGGTCTCGCTGCATATATCTTCCTCTGCTACCCCTGTAGCCGCTCCGCGAGGGCATCATAGAGCCCCTTGTTGGTGGCGGCGACGCGAGGCGGCAAGACGCCCGTCAGACCGGCAGTAGCGATTTCGACTGCCCGCGCCTGCGACCGCAGAATGCCTTCCTCCGAATACACCGCGATATGCGGCGCAACCATCACATTGGGCATACTGAGCAGCGGGTTATCCTGCTCAATCGGCTCCACCTCAAAGACATCCAGCCCCGCGCCCGCCAGATGCCCGGATTGCAATGCTGCGATCATCGCCGCCTCATCAATGATCGGGCCACGTGCCGTGTTGATAATCCACGCGCCTTGCTTCATCTGTGCGAATTGCTCCGCGCCGAGCATGTGGCGGGTCTCGTCCCACAAAAATGCATGAACCGTCACATAATCCGCCTGCCGCAGCACCTCTTCGAGCGGCAGCAGCGGGATACCGAGTTCCGCTACCTCGTCTTGTGTGACGTAGGGATCGTATGCAACAACGTTGAAGCCGAGTGCTTTTGCCCGCGTGCCGGAAATGCGCCCGATCCGCCCGAACCCGATGACCCCGACGGTCTGCGCCTTCGAGTTATGAATGACAATATCGCCGTGTCCCATCCGGCTCCGCCAACTCCCTTCGCGGGCAGCACGGTCGAAAGCGACCAGTTGCCGGTTCGCCGCCATCAGGAACGCGATTGCCTGCATCGCAACTTCTTCCGAATATGCATCTGGTACATTGCAGACGAGAATACCCCGGTCAGTCGCGTCTACGACATTGATGTCGTCATACCCGACATACGGGCGCAGGATCATTCGGCAACCGAGTTGATCGTAGATGCTCCCGTGCAGGCGCGTCCCGCCACTGACGATCACATCTGCTTTCGTCAGCGGCTCCGCGACATGATCGCCGTCGAGCATCGGCATGATGATCGTCTGGGCGGTGTTGATCCCCTGAAGGGCGCGGGTCATGCCGTCCGCATTGGACGAGTGCCCCTGCGCGATACCGAGAATGCCAGCACCAGCGGCACTTTTCCAGCGTGCGGCGGCTTTTTCGATCACTTCGTTGGATGGGGTACGGCTATCCATTGGTCTCCTTCTTCTCTTCTTTTGCCACCGGCGCACAACCGGGTCGGTCATAGCGGTGAAACTCGCCAATCGCGCTCATCGCCATGCGGATCGCGGGGACATCCCCAACGACGCTGATGTGATGCCAGATATTCGCCGGTGCGAAGATGCAATCCCCCGCTTTGACATGATGCGGTGCTGTCTCATCTTCGAATTGCCACGTCTGTTCCCCCTCGACGATGTACCACCACTCATCGGTGATGTGGTAGTGCGTGTCGTTCGGGTGTCCCGGTGGCTGGCAAATCAGCACCATCCGCGTGCCATTGACCTGCACGACCTCCGTAGACCATGGTGGCGGGCCGTACTCCGCTTTCAGGGCGGCGATATTCAGCGTCCGGTGTGTCGTGTTGAGTTTCCCCATCCGTTCCGTGACCATGGTTCCCTTCCTTCCTCATCCGGTGACACACAACAAGTTACAAGGAGAGGGCGGTATCTCCCGCTCCCTCCTTTTCACTCTCACTATGGGGTTGCCGCACGGCGTGATCGCGTTGCAGGAGGGCGACAAGGGCGCGTTCGCGCATTGCACGCGTTTCGGTAAGATCGAGATCGGGGCGGCTCTCCATCAGGATGTCCCGCCAGCCATCGGGGAACGACGGCTCAGCGGTGAACTCCGGGAAAAGTTCCTCCGCGACGCGGGCATACACATGTGGGCCGCCGAGTTTAACCGACGTAAACGGCCCGGTCAGCGACCACCGCCGCCCCAAGCCACGCTCCAGAATGAGGTCAATATCTTCCTGCGTCGCAACCCCATTGGCGACCAGCCACAGGCACTCACGCACGAGGATATTTTGCAGCCGGTTCCAGATGAACCCCGGCACCTCGCGCCGCACTTGCACAGGCTGTTTGTCCATCCGCACCAAATATCCGCGCACCGTTTCGACATGCGCGGGGTCGGTCTGTTCGCCGGGGATCACCTCCACTAAGGGCATAAGCGGCGGCGGGTTCCAGTAGTGTGTACCGAGCACGCGCTCCGGGTGCGCCAGTCCCTCCGCGATGGCGGTGATGCGTAGGCTGGAGGTGTTCGAGCAAAGCAGCGTTGTGGTCGGCGTTGCGGCGTCGAGCATCGCAAAGAGGGTGCGCTTCGTCGGCAAATCCTCGGTGATGCTCTCCACCACCATCGTCGCCCCCGCGTAATCGGCGGCGGCGAGTAATACCCCGGAGAGATTGCCCCGCGCGGTCTCCGCATCCGGTAGCAATCCGGCGGTTTCGAGCATCGTGAGGTAGGTGTGAGCAACGGCGAGTGCCGTACCCGTCTTTGCGGTGTCGCGCCCCGCGATTGCGGTCGGGCCGAGACGGGCATATTCTGCGGCGATGCCCGGTGCCATCGCGCCGGTACCGATGACCACCGTGCGGACGGTGTTCGTACTACTTACGGGCATTGCGCATTGCTCCTCTGCATTACGACGAATGCCGCACAGCATACGCCCGAACCGCAGACAACGGCAAGCGCAACCCTACTTCTGGAAGCGATCCGGCGTGAACGGTGCAAGGATCGGGTCGGGTGCGCCGCTACGGATGCCCGCCGCAACCACTTCGCCCGTCGCGGCGGCGAGCAATGCGCCACTGCGGTGATGGCCCGTCGCCACCCACAATCCCGGCATCGCCCCCATGGGGCCGATGATTGGTTGATCGTCCGCGCTGCCGGGACGAATCCCCGACCATGTCTCATGCAATCGTCCGTCGTTGAGCGAGGGCGCGAGCCGCCCGACCAGTTCGGTCAACTCGCTGACCCCGGCGGGCGTGACGCGCTTCTCGAATCCCCAGTGTTCGATAGTCGCCCCGACTGCAATCGTGCCGTCCGCACGCGGCACGAGATAGCCATCGTATCCTGCGACGACGGTTCGTAGCGGTGTGGGCGGTGCAGTGATCGCGTACATCTGCCCATGCACGGGGATCGTCGGCACGCGCAACCCCGTCAACTCCCCGATACCCGCGCTCCACGCTCCCGCCGCAACGACTACGACATCCGCCCGGATAATGCCTTCCGTCGTCCGCACGCCGCTGACGCGCCCGTTGTTGGCAAGTACCTGAAGCACGGTCGTGTATTCGCGCACGGTCGCGCCGTGACGTGTGGCGGCGAGTGCTGCGGCTTCTGCAAGCAAATGCACCCGGATGCTGCCCGCCGCATCCTCGTAGATTGCGGCAGTGATGCCCGGTGCAAGGGCGGGTTCGTGTTCCCGCAACGCCGCACCTTCGAGCCATTCGGTGTGCAGCCCGTGCGCTCGCTGCCACTCCATCACGTCTTGCAGCGGGCGCGGGTCGTTATTCGCACCGATGATCTGTGTCTCCCCGACCGGATGCCACCCCGTGCGCCGCCCGCTGATTTCTTCCACTTCCGCGATAAACGCGGGATAGCGGCGGAACGAGCGCAGCCCGAATTCCCCCGTCTTCGGGGAAGGGGAGGAAATAATCCCTGCCGACGCCCACGATGCTTCCCGCGCCAGCATGTTGCGCTCGAGAATCGTGACACGTTCCCCCGCCTTCGCCAGTTCGTACGCGATGGCGCACCCGATCACTCCCCCGCCGATGACAACAATTTCCGCTCCTGCACTCATGGCGTTGCTCCTTCCGGGGTCAACCGTCGCTCGAAGACTTACACAATGAATATACCCAATTGGGAGAGCGATCATACGCATACGCGGTCATGTTAATCTGCCTCTCGTGCCAAAGCACCTTCATAAAACCCTTGCGTTACTGCATCGAAACAGACGAATCGCACCTGCGTGATTTCGTCGTGCGTGGCGAGAAACGCGGCGACTTCGCGGACGGCGATGCGGGCAGCCCGGTCGCCCGGAAAGCCGTAGATGCCGGTGCTGGTCGCGGGGAAGGCGAGTGTCTGCACCCCATTCTCCGCAGCGACGGTGAGAGAACGACGGTAACACGACGCAAGCAAGTCGTCCTCGTC
>JBBRMX010000043.1:0-18273 GCA_038230615.1 Thermomicrobiales bacterium
GAAGAATAGTGAGCAACGAGCAACGAGCAACGAGAAAATCCGGGGACGCATCCTCGTTACTCGTTGCTCATTACTCGTTACTCCCCGGAGGGGCCGCCGTGCCGGATGTGTCGGTCGTAATCGTGAGCCGCGATGTGCGGGAGTTGCTGCGGGCGTGTCTTGTCTCTATCGCAGCGCACGCCGGGATGATGACCGAGGTAATCGTCGTGGATAACGGCTCGTCAGACGGCACGCCCGCGATGGTGCGAGCGGAGTTCCCGTACGTTGCGGTGATCGAGGCGGCGAATGAGGGCTTCGCACGCGGCAACAATTGCGGCATTCGGCGGGCGCGGGGGCGGGCAGTGCTGCTGCTCAACCCGGACACCGAACTCACGCCCGGCGCGCTCCCCGCGCTGGTTGCCGCCCTCGGTGCCGCGCTGGACATCGGCATCGTCGGGCCGCGCCTCGTCTACCCGGACGGCACGACGCAATCGTCCCGCCGCCGTTTCCCGACGCTCGCCGCCGCACTTACCGAAAGCACGCTACTCGAAGAATGGCGACCGGACGCCGCACCGATCCGCCGCTATCGTATGGACGATGTACCAGATACTGCGCCACACGACGCGGACTGGCTTGTCGGGGCGTGCTTGCTCGTGCGTCGGGAAGTCATCACGACGGTGGGCGGGTTGGATGGGCGGCTCTTTCTCTACAACGAAGAACCGGAATGGTGCTGGCGCGTGCAGCGGGCGGGATGGCGCGTGCGCTACGTGTCAGGAGCCGTCGTGCGGCACCACGAAGGCACCGCAACGGGGCAAAATATCGCGCTACGGCAGCGCAATTTTGTGGCGAGCCGCGTCTATCTGATGGGTAGGCTGCACGGCCCCGGCGCGAGTACGGTAACGCGGGCAGGGCTTGCCGCCGACCAGACCGCACGCCTCCTGCGCGAGGGCGCAAAATGGCTAATCGGACACAAACGCCCGCTGCGGGCTGCCCGTATTGCGGCGGCGGCGGCAACGCTCCGCATTCTTGTGTTGCCGTGGGAGCGGACGCTGTGAGCGCCACGCCTCGCATCTTATTCGTCTCGCCGGAGTACCCGCCCGCTCCCGGCGGCATCGGCGATTACACTGCATCGCTCGCCGTGCATCTCGCTCGCCTCGGCGCGACCGTTGTTATTCTCACTGGCGGGGAGACGACTATCGCCGACGACGAAAACGGTGTCACGGTGCTGCGGTCGGTTCCGCACTGGCGGTGGGGCTTGCCGGTGCAAATCACGCGAATCGCCAACCAGCGCGACATACACATTGTCCACATCCAGTATCAGACCGGAATGTACGGGATGCAGCCCGCCGTAAATCTACTCCCGTTCGATCTCGGCTGGTATCCGGCGGCGCAGCGCATCGCTTCCCGCAACCGTGCACCGCGCCGGAGATTCCGCATCGTGACGACCTTTCACGATCTACTGCCGCCGTACCTGTTCCCGAAAGCGGGTCGGGTAAGGGACGGCGCGACACGCCTTCTTGCCCGCACGAGCGGGGCGGTGATCGCTACAAACGGCACCGACCGCGCACAACTCGCCCGATGGCATGTTCCCGCCGCCCTCGTCCCAGTTGGGAGCAGCATTCCTGCCGCCATCACGCCGGACGCGAACGTGCGGACGTGCTACGGCATCGCGCCGGGTGCGCTGCTGCTGACGACATTCGGCTTGCTCAACCACTCGAAGGGGCTGGAGACGCTCATCGCCGCCCTCGCACAGTTGCGGGGGGGCGGCATCGCGGCGCACCTGCTACTCGTCGGTGCGGGAGCGGGCGAGAATGACTCGACGAACCGCGATACCGCCGCCGCCCTCCGCGCACAGGCAGCGGCGTGGGAGGTTGCGCCGTTCGTTACGCATACCGGCACGCTCCCGGCGTCGGTCGTTGCGGGTATTCTCGCGGCATCGGATATCTGCGTCTTGCCGTTCCGTGACGGTGCGTCGCCCCGCCGCACGAGCCTGCTCGCCGCTCTTGCGCAGGGCATTCCCGTTGTCACGACGACCCCGCAGCACGGTATCTACGACGGTCTTCCAGCCTTGACGGACGGCGATCACGCGCTGTTCGTGCCGCCGGACGATTCCACCGCGCTCGCTGCCGCGATCCGGCGCGTACAAACCGATGGGTCGCTTGCGGCACGGTTGCGAGTTGGGGCGCGGGCGTACGCGGCACAATTCACATGGGACGCCATCGCGCGGCAGCATCTCGCGCTCTATGCGGGAACGGGCATTTCCGCTTTGGGTGAAGAAGAAAACGCACAGGCTGAAGCCAACCCTATCGGGAAGGGAACAGACACATGGCGACAGTGACGCGCCTGCGCCCCGGCAGCGATGCCGCCATCCCTCCGGCATCCCGCTCCCGCTGGTGGCGCGGTGAGGCAGTGCCACTGCTACTCGTCCTGCTTCTGACGGTGGCGGGGGGAGTGTTGCGTCGCTACCACCTCGGTCAGCAGGGATTATGGTTCGACGAAGCGGACCTCGTGATACGGGCGCGGGAGCCGTTCGGCAACCTGCTCCGCAATTTCGCCCGACCGGGTGAGAATGGTCCGCTATATACGGCGGCGTTCGCGGTTTGGCTGAAAATCGCGGGGGTCTCCGAGGCGGCAGTGCGCCTTCCCTCCGCGCTCGCGGGAACGCTGGCGATTCCCGCGCTGTACGGATTGGGGCGAGAGGTGCGCGGTTGGCGTGTCGGGGTCGTCGCAGCCGCGCTCCTTGCGCTCTCGCCGTATGCCCACTGGTATGCGCAGGACGCGAAGATGTACAGCCTCGCCGTGCTGCTGGCGATCTGCGCGACGTGGCTGTTGCTCGTTGCACTGCGGCGGGGCGGCGGGGCATGGTGGGCATATGTTGCGACGATGGCAGCGGGGCTGCTCATCCACGCAACACTCGGTTTCGTACTGGCGGCACATCTCGTACTCGTCGCGTGGTGCTGGCGACGTGGCGAGGGCGTACGACCGCAGGGGCGACAAGCGCGGTGGCTTGTTGCCGTGCTCGGCGCAGTGTGCGTGCCGCTCATCGTCTGGGGGGTCGCATTTGCGATTGGCGATGTGCCGACGTGGCATGTCCGCGTAAACCCGCTCGAAATCGTCCGCGTCGTGCTGATCGAATTCGGTGCAACACATCGCGCCGACGCCCCGACGCAAGCAATTGCGGTCGCGCTCATGGGTGCGCTGGCGGTGTTCGGCGCGGTATCGGCATCCCGCACTGCACCCGCCGCACATCGCTCGGTTACGCGGGAGCGGGGAATAGCGACGACACTCTGTATGACCCTCGTGCCGGTCGGGTTGTTCGTGCTGCTATCGCTCCGACAGGCGATTTTTGCGGATCGGTATCTGATCGTTGCGCTGCCGGGGTATCTGCTGCTGGTCGCGTTCGGGCTGGACGGGTTGCTGCGGTGGCGGTGGGGTTGGGTTGCCGCGATTGCGGCGGGGGCGGGGTTGCTTTATTGCTTCTGGACGCCGCTGGCGACGGTAAATCTTTCAACGCAATCGCAGAAAGAGGACTGGCGCGAGGCATA
Source organism: Thermomicrobiales bacterium (assembly GCA_038230615.1). Taxonomy (GTDB): domain Bacteria; phylum Chloroflexota; class Chloroflexia; order Thermomicrobiales; family JALYUS01; genus JBBRMX01. The sequence continues at coordinate 3,525 of JBBRMX010000043.1, forward strand.
TCGTCACATTGCGGAGCGGCAACGTCCCGGCGATGTCATCCTGCTCGCCCCCGGCTACCTCGTCAGTACCGCCGAATATTACGCGCTGCGTTTCCCGTCGCTGCACGATCTGCCGGTGATCGCCGCACCCTCGCTCGCGCCGCAGCGCGATATTTCCGACCGCACCCTCGCGGCATTCTTCGCGGACCATGCGTATGGCGCGGAGCGCATCTGGGTGCTCACGTCGCCGGAGCGTATCGCACGGGACGACCCGGACGAACGCCTCGATGCCTTCTTCAATGGCGCGAACGGCGACGGTGGCGCGGGGACAGAATGGGAACGCTGGAAACTGAACGGCGTTCTGCTGCAATGCGAGGTGCTGAACGGACCATACGGTAACGGCGCGTACCACGCACCGCCGCAGGCGATCATAGAGGCGCGGTTTGGGGAGACGGGCATTGGGTTGTTCGGGGCATCGTGGCAGACGCGAGACGGGAGCAACCGCGTGATGCGTGGAGCATTCGCGCCGCTTCTGCTACGGTGGTCATCGCCACCGAAGCCACCGCCTGCCAATTACACAGTGCTCGTGCGGCTGGTTGATGCATCGGGACGCGAGGCGTCACGGTACGACATCCCACCGTTGGACGGACACTGGCGCACCTCTACATGGCGCGTGAAAGACGACCCATACGACCCGCACGATCTCGCAATCCCACCTGATCTTGCGCCGGGGACGTATCGCGTACTCGTCGGTCTCGCGCCCGTGGACGACCCGTCGCACCCACTGCCGATTGCGAACCGCGATGGCTCACCCGCGCAGGCGGTCGGCGGGCTACTGCCGGTGCTGACTGTCACGGTGGTATGAGGTGACGGGCGATTTACCCCCGCTTGGCTTCGATCCACTGCGCGAGATAGTCCGCCATCTGTGCAAGATACGTCACGCCGTGGGCGGCGGTCGCGGGGCGGGCATCGCCGAGTATACCGTTACGAGTAAGCGCGGGCATCCCCTCGTTGAAGATTTTCGCGCTTACTTCGGCATTGAATGGCCCGACGTACCCCTCCTCGGCGTCGTCCATCCGCACGAGGTCAGGACGCAGGGCGAGATCGAGCGACGTTTCGCTCTCGCCCGCGTGCGCCCCCGCTACTTCGGGTGAGACGCCGAACTGCGCCGCCGTCTCGTTTAGCACGCCGACGAACCCGACAAGATCGCTGAACGAGAAGACTTGGACTTCCGCAAGATCGTCGGACAATCCCTCGACTGCCTTCGCGAGCGGCGCGAAGTTGCCGCCGTGCGACGGGATGAACACGATAGTGCGAAAGCCGTGCCGCGCCAGCGACCGCGCGACATCCTGCACAACCGCGATGAACGTCTCCTCGCGCAGCGTGACGGTGCCGGGGAAGGACATATGATGCTCCGAGCAGCCAATGGAGATCGTCGGGCCTTGCAGTGCGAGCGGCAACCGCCCGACGATGGCGCGGACAAGATGCGTGCCAATCAGGGTGTCGGTCATCTCCGGCAGATGCGGGCCGTGCTGCTCGATAGACCCGGCGGCGACGACGATAGTGTCGTATCCCGCTTCGAGGGCGTCGCGCACTTCGGGCCACGAAAGTTCGGTCGTATCGAGGCTGCGGGGCGGCATCGGGTGTACTCCTTCTCTTTGTCTATTCGTTTCTCTTCGTGCGGGCGCGATCTGCTCCGACATCTGTTCCGACAAACACTAGTATGACACGATGGAGCCGCCTTGCCGATTGACTGTCACTTCGTCCATCGTCATCGCCCATCGTTCATTATTCATCGTCATGCAGGGTCAGGCGGGCGTCTCGGCGAAAACGGGCGAGCAAAGCAGCGGCGGCGATGTATTTCGATGCAAAGGCGTAACCGTAGGGGTTGTGGTTGAGCGCGATCACCGGAACGACACGACGACCGAGCGAGCGTGCCATTGCCAGCCCGGTGATATGGCTATTGAAGACGACCGCAGCGGCTTTGCCCGCCGGGTTGATATCGGCGCGAACCGCATTGATGAGTGTCTTTATCTCAGTATGCATCACGGCGGAATATCGCCCTTCCTTCAACAATCGTCGCGGACTGCCCACACCAGCACGAAGCGCAGAGGGAGACTGTTGTACATCTCCACAAGAACAGTCCAATTAGTGAACAATATGCCCACAACGCTCCTTGACGTGTTCGCCCGCATAGATCACCATTATCTAGCGACCATCGCACGGAGATCAACGGAGAGGGGCAGCACCAATGAGTACACTGGCGAACGCACAGGAAGTAGTAGAGGAACTCCGCAAAGTCCGACAGGCACGGCTCTACCGGCCCGATCCGGTACCGGGCGATCTGCTCCATGAGTTGCTCGAAATCGCCCGATGGACGGGGAGTTCGCGCAACACGCAGCCGTGGCACTTCGTAGTCGTGACGGAAAAAGCAGCATTGCAGCAAATCAGCGAACTTCGTACCGCTATTAATTGGGTCGCGGATGCCCCGCTCGCCATCGCGCTCGTGCTGGACGGCGCGAATGCGGCGAGCGAGGGCTACGATGAGGGGCGTGTGACCGAGCGGCTGATGATCGGGGCGCATCTCCTCGGGCTGGGCGGCGGCACGGCGTGGTTCGGGGACGAAGGACAGCAGGCGCGAGCGAAGGAAATTCTCGGCATTCCGGCAGCACGAATGGCACGCTCGGTGGTGGTGATCGGCTACCCGACGACGACGAAGGACCATCGCCCGAATCCCGCCAACGGTGGACGCAAACCGCTCACGGAGATCGTCAGCCGCGAACGCATGGACGGCGCGAAGGGATAAACAATTCACCGGGGCGGCGGGCATACATTATCGTTGTCCAGTGTTTTACCTCCCAGACGGAGCAGTGCCGCGCATGTGGCGCACCGAACAGGAGAGAACGCATGGAAACTACCCGAACACACGGCGAGACCGCCGCCCCGACGACACACATCATCGACCCCGCGACCGAGATTGGTCTCGTTTCGCTTACCGTCGCCGATCTCGACCGCTCGGTCGCTTTTTACACCAGTGCGATTGGTCTGACGCTCCTACGGCAGGACGACACGACCGCCGCACTCGGGGTCGCCGGACAGCCATTGTTGCTGCTCACGGAACATACGGGGGCGCGGCCGTGGCCCCGCGAACGGCGCAGTTACACCGGGCTGTATCACTTCGCTATCCTCGTACCGACGCGGGCAGATCTCGGCCGGTGGGTGCGGCACTGGCTGGAACTCGGGTTGCCGCTCGGTCAGGGCGATCATCTCGTGAGCGAAGCACTCTATCTCTCCGATCCCGACGAAAACGGCATCGAAGTCTACTGCGACCGCCCGCGTGACCAGTGGCAGTGGCAGGACGGGCAAGTGCGGATGGGAGCGGGGGAGGTTGACATTGCGGGTCTGCTCGGTGAGGCGGAGCGAGCGGGCGCGGCATGGCGCGGGTTGCCCGCCGGAACGCGCATCGGGCATATTCACCTCCAAATTGGCGATATTGCACAGGGCACAGCATTCTACCGTGATGTGCTCGGTTTCGAGATCGTCGCCGGAATGCCGACTGCACTGTTCGTCTCGGCGGGTGGCTACCATCATCATATCGGTATGAATACATGGCATAGCCTCGGTGCCGCGCCCGCGCCCACAAATATGGTCGGGCTACGCTTTTTCACCGTAGTGCTGCCGGACACTGCCGCGCTGCGGGCAGTTGTCGCACGGCTCGACGCATCCAGCATCGCACATATGGATGCAGGCACCAGAGATATGGTCGGGGTGCGTGACCCGTGGGGCAACATTGTGCTCATGCAGGTTGGCACCACAGCCGATCTACACACCGCAGCGACACTCGCCGCATTCGCGGAGGCAATGCCGGAAAGCCTCGCGCGCGCATAAATGCGGGGCGTTCGTTAGTCGCCTGCCACCGGAGCGGTGCGAGATGCGGCGGCGGGACCAGTAATCGCTTCGCCGCCGTTGCCTGCGGTCGCTTCTGCAATCGCTTCGGCTTCCGCAAAATCGTTCGCCACCGTGTTGCGGTCATTGTCCGCCTCGATACGGGCGGGCGACCGTTGTCCGACGGGATCGAGCCGCTGTGTGACGAAGAACGTCAGCACCGCGAACCCGCAGGCGATCATGAACGGTATCTGGTAGCCGACATAATTGAGGATGAAGCCCGCCGAGATCGGCACGATGATTGCAGCAGCGTGCTGCATCGTCACGCCCATCGCAAGGCTTGGTGCGATCTCTTCTTGCACTGCGACTTTCCGTAGGTAGGTCGCCGCGCCGATGGGCGAGAGCGGAAAGATAAAGGTGTACAGCACATAGCAGGCACTGGCAACGATCACATTGTTCGTAAACCCGTACCCGGCGAGTGCGAAGACGTACGCAACATTAACGATTGCCAGCATCTTGCGCTCGCCGTGTTTGTCGAGCATTTTGCCGACCCACGCACCGGAGACCATGCTCACGAAGGTGATGGCGATGAGCAACACCGATACTTGCGGCACCGAGAAATGGTAGTTGTGCACTAAGACGAATAACCCGAACGAGAAGAAGACCTGCTGCCGCCCGCCGTCGAGTGCACTGAGCAGGTAGTAGTACCGATACTCACGTCGCAGCACGATCCGGCTGCGCTTTGCCGCGACCGCTTTTTCTTCGCCGTTTACGAGATGAGGGAACCGCCAGATGGCGAGCGCGGCGAGGAATGCCGCACCGCCACAGATCACGAAGAGCGGGCGGTACGATATCCACCCATAGTGAAATGCCGTGGCGACGAAGACGAGCGCGACAAGCGTACCGCCCTGCCCGATTGCCGACATCCTGCCGAGGATGCTGCCGCTACGATCCTGCGTGGTCAGGCTCATACCGAGAGCATACTGCGCCTGCAAAACGGTATGGTAGCCCATGCTGGAAATGATGACCCACGGCGCGACTGTCCAGAAACTATTGGATGCCCCGTAGAAAAAATAGCCGACCGCGAGCAACATGAGGGCGAGCGAGGTGAGGCGTTGGAGAGACATACGATAAAAGAGCGCGGTGAGGAAGATCAGCAGGAAGCCGGGTATCTCGCGGATGGCGGTGATGTAGCCGAACTGTGGCCCCCGCAAACCGAGCACACTTTCGAAGTAGTTTGTCGTCACATTCTGCTGCGCGTTCATCGCAAAACTGAATGCGACCGTCATCAGGGCAAGCAGGAAGAACCCGCGTTGCACGCCCGTCCGCTGCACTCGTGCCGCCGTCTGCACTCTCCGCCTCCTGCCCTGTGTTGCCCCGTGCCGCTACCCCGCATCATACCGTGATGGGTTTCCTCAGCGTAGCACCGCCGCGAACCGGATACAAGCAGCGTCCTTCCCCTACCGGAACAGGGTGTCTACGGCGAGGCACCACCCCGGCAGGGCGGGTTCGGCGTCTGCCACCGCGCCCGCGCCGAAAGTCTGCGGAGCACCGGGGGCAACGGCGGTATACTTCGTCACGGTACGGTCGTGCGGGTTCACATCCCAAACAACCTGCGTGCCCGCCGCGAAATAATCGGCGCGTTTGGCGGCGTACACTGCATCCTGCGCGGGACCGTAATCGCCTTTCGAGCGGACTTCCACCGCGAAGGCGGGCGCACCCACGACGAAATCGTCGGACGACACATCGGCGTCGAACGAATACGCCGCGTCCGGGCTAAACGAGCGGCGGTGCGGCAGATTGACAACGAACCCGACATTGTCCCCGAAGGCGTGTCCGGTGCCGGTCTCCTCCTCGTGGCGGGTCAGCGCAACCGCGATCTTCAAACTCAGTCGCCCCGGCATCCCACCTGTCGGCGGCATCGCTACCAACTTTCCGTCTACAAGTTCGGCTTTGCCGTGATCGGGGATGCGGGCGAGGTCTGCGAGGGTGGCGGCGCGTTCGGTGACCATCGGAGTTGCTCCTTTCGTATGCGCTGCGATGAGTATACCGCGTGCTGGTACGGCGTTTGCATACTGCAGCGGCATGACAACACACGCGAAACTGCATCACACTACACTCGCACCGGCAATTGGCCACGGCCCCGCAGACGCCGCGAAACAGGCGGGTTTGCGGTATGTTTCCGACACGACACCGGGTATTACGCGCAAACGGGCGGGAGCGGGATGGAGTTACCGCACACCGGACGGCGCACTGATCCACGACACGCAGACGCTGCGGCGCATCCGTTCGCTCGTTATCCCGCCCGCGTGGGTGGATGTATGGATTTGCCCCCGTCCGAACGGGCATATTCAAGCGACAGGGCGCGACGCGAAGGGGCGCAAGCAGTATCGCTACCATCCCGACTGGCGCACGACGCGGGACGAAACGAAATACGCCCGCATGATCGCGTTTGGGCAGGCATTACCGCGTATTCGGGAGCGCGTCGCGCATGACCTCGCCCTGCACGGATTGCCGCGTGCGAAGGTACTCGCGACCGTCGTGCGGCTCTTGGAGACAACGCTTATTCGCGTGGGCAACGAGGAATACGCGAAAACGAATCAGTCGTACGGACTGACGACGATGCAGAATGAGCATGTGGCGGTGAAGAATGCAACGCTGCGGTTTTCGTTCCGGGGCAAAAGCGGCGTGCATCATACTATTGACCTGAAAGACCGCCGCCTTGCGCGAATTGTCAGGCAGTTACAAGATTTGCCGGGACATGAACTATTCCAGTACTACGATGAAGACGGCACGTTGCAGACGGTGGATTCCGCTGATGTGAACGCCTATCTTTTCGAGATAACGGGAGAGCATCTCACCGCAAAAGACTTCCGCACATGGGCAGGGACAACACTCGCGGCATTCGCGCTGCACGAATTCGAGGTGTTCGATTCCGAGACGCAGGCAAAGCAAAACCTCGTGCGGGCGGTGGAGAGCGTCGCGGCACGGCTCGGCAATACGCCGACTGTCTGCCGCAAATGTTACATCCACCCTGCCGTGTTCGACGCCTATCTCGACGGCACAATGCGCGACACCTTCAGCCAACTAACCGCGCAGGAGTTAGCGGACACTCATGCAGGGCTTCCGGCGGAAGAAGCAGCGGTGCTCGCCTTTCTGCAAGGCCGCCTCGCGGTGTGAGGCGGCACCGCGTCATTCCGCCGTGAGATATGCCAGCGTCTCGACGTGCGAGGTCTGCGGGAAGAAATCGAAGCATTCCAGCCAGCGCAGTTCGTAGCCGCCCGCAACAAAAAACGCGAGATCGCGGGCAAGGGTAATGGGATTGCACGAGACATAGACGAACTGGCGCGGGCGTTTCGCAATGATCGCATCTGTCACACGGAGATCAAGACCATTGCGCGGCGGGTCCACAAGAGCGAGATCGAGTGCGGGCAGCACGTCCATCGCTTTCTCCGCAGGGCGGGCGAAGAACTCGATATTCGTCAGCCCCCAGAGGCGGGCGGTCTCCTGTGCGGCAGCCGTCGCACCGGGGTCTACCTCGATGCCGATGACACGGTGAGCGCGGCGAGCGAGATACATCGTAAACAAACCCGCGCCGCAGTAGATGTCCGCTACGACATCAAGCGTCGTCGTGCCGGTCAATTCCGCGATGCGGGCAACGAGGCGCGGTACGAGTGCGATATTCGTTTGGAAAAATGACCCCGCAGGCAGCACGAACGGGTCGCCGCCGACCTCGACAATGCTGGACGTCGGCCCGTGATATGCCCGCGTCGCGCCAGATGGGTGCTTATACGTCACAGCGACGACGGCGGGCAAGGATGCAAGCGCGTCGGCAAGCGCGTGCAACTCCGGGCGGGCGGGTAAATCCATGCCGCCGATGCCGCCGATGACGAGTTGCAATCGCGGCGCGGTATCGGTGCCGACGACTTTTGTCTCTACCCACACTTTACCGCGCAGATCGGGGTACACCCCCGCGTCGTACCACTCGTTGAGCGTGGCGAGCAAGGCAGAAATGGCGGGGTGGCTGATCGGGCAATCCGTGACCGGCACAACAGTCTGCCGCCGCCGTTTGCGGAAGCCCGCCCCCCTACCGAGGGCGATAGCGGCGGAATGGCGGTATCGCCACGGCTCCGGCAATGCGGTGATGCCGTCCGGCTCCCGCACGATGCCGACCTCCGCAAGCAGCCCTCGCACGATCTCGCGCTTCGCGTCCAACTGAGCGGTGTACTGAACATGCTGCCATTCGCAGCCGCCGCAATCATGTTCGCGGAAGTAGACGCAGGGCGGCACGATGCGCTCCGGCGACGCCTCCACAACGTCCGTCACCGTCGCCCGTGTCCATCCTTTGCGCCCGCGCAGCGTGGAAATTGTCGCAACAACCCGTTCGCCAGGAATACCCTTTTCGACCGGCACAATGCGGTCGTCGTGCAATGCGGTCGTCACGCCCTCCGGCGTCCACGCACCGAGGGCCAGTTCCGCCACTTCCTCGGTGATGCGATTCTTGTGGACACGCGGCGTGCGCGGCGCATCCACTGCTGCGGGAGTTGGCGCGGGGGCGTCCGGCTCCCGCAGTGTACCGGGGACGGTAGGATCAATCCGGTCGAATGTCTCATGCATAGTATAGGCATCTCTCAGAGATGAGGAACGAGCAATGGGCGAAAATCTTTCCGTCCCATCACTCGTCCTTTGCGGGGGCCGTCGTTTCTCACATCAGCGGCGCATCGTCAGCCGCTTGAAGCCTTCCGCCATCGGGAGTTCGCCGAGTTTGCCGACTTCTTCCAGACGCTCGCGCAGCCGCTTTTCGAGGTCCTGCGATTTGCCGACCTGCGAATCGTGCCGCCGAAGGGCTGCCATCTTCTTATCGAAGGTGGTCGAGACATCCACGAAGCAATCGGGGTGTTCGGCATTGAAAAAGAGCAACTCCGCAACTTTCCACGGTTCCAGCCCTTCCTCGTGGTAGTGCTCCGGGAAGTAGATTGCGTCGCGGGCGGTGGGATAGACGGCGTCAGTCGTCGTCACGCCGACATTGCGGTGGTCGGGGTGAAGGGCGTACGACCGCCATGGGTCGTGCGTGATGATGATGTCCGGCTGGTACTTGCGAATCGCATGGACAATGCGCCCGCGAAAGCGGTACGAGGTGTCGGTCTGCCCGTCCGGTTCGCGCAGGAAGACAACATTGGCGATACCGAGGATCGCCGCCGCTTCGCGCTGCTCGTTCTCGCGGATTTCGGTGAGGCGGTCGGGGGTCATATCGGGGTCCGGGCTACCCCGGTCGCCGCTCGTTACCTGTACGAGGGTCGCTTCCAATCCCTTTGCCACCCATCGCGCCACGGTTCCCGCACTGGAAAATTCGAGGTCATCGGGGTGTGCCACCACGACCATGAACCGCTTGTATTCCTCGTTCGGCACCCATTCAGCCATCGCGCATGTGCCTCCATGCTAATCGTGCGGGGGTTTTTGCAATCGCCCCACACCTGCAAAACGTCTCAATGGGGGCAATCGTACCACACAGGCAAACGCACAGGTTACAGTTGCCGCCGCAGAACCTTGCCGAGCGACGAACGGGGCAACTCGTCGCGGAACTCCCAGTGGCGCGGCACTTTGTACGCCGCTAGCCGTTCCCGGCAAAACCGGCGCAGTGCCGCAGTTGTCGGAGGCGTCTCGCGTGGCACGATAATCGCCCGCACCACCTCACCGTGTACGGCGTCCGGCATTCCCACAACGACCGCCTCCCGTACACCGGGATATTGTTCCAATACCGCCTCGACCTCTTCCGGCGCGACTTTCGCCCCGCCGACATTGATTCGCAGCGTGCGGCGGCCCGCGAGATAATACAGCCCCGCTGCATCCCGGCGTGCGAGATCGCCCGTCCAGAGCCAACCGTCGCGGATCACTGCGGCGGTTGCGGCAGGGTCGTGCAGGTAGCCAACCATCATCCCCGGCGACGATGCGATCAGTTCGCCCGTCTCGCCCTCCGGTACATCGTCGCCATTCTCCCCGACGATGCGTAACCGGACGCCATCGTACGGCGTGCCGATACTGCCCGTGGGGACTTGTTCGTCCAATGTCCGCGTAAGCGAACCGCCCTCGGCAGAGCCGTACGCCATCAAGACCGGCACCCCATAACGGCGGGCGGTCGCTTCCCGTGCCGCGGGCGCGAGCGGCGCGGCAGAATACGTCAGCAGCCGTAATCTCAACTCCGGCAGTGGTGGCTGCCGTTGCTCACCGAGCAAGCGGAGGATGCCGGGAACCGCGAAGATCGACGTCGCGCTGCACGCCGCCATCTCCGCCTCGATCTGCGCGGGGTGCGTTGCCTGCGAAAGCGCGAGCGTCGTTCCCGTTGCGAGCAGTTCGCAGACGTCGCGCACAGGAAAATAGAGGGCGGTCGGGCGGTACAGCACATCGCCCGGTTGGGTCCACCACGAGCGACGAAACCCGTGCCATGCCAGTGCGCGATGCGACGCACCGATCAGTTTCGGCATTGTGCCGGTTGTTCCCGATGTGGTCTGAATCATGGCGACCGCTTCGGCGTTACTCGATTGCGGGGGAAGATTCGCGTTATTTATCGCTCCGGGCAGATCGAGCGGCAATGCATCCGTCGCAGGAGAAGCGGGGTGCGGTTCGCCGTGTGCCGTGAGCATGAAGCGCGGACGGGCGCGGGCGAGCAGTGGCGCGGCCTCCGCGACGGTCATTCCGGGCGAGAGATGGAAGAATGCGAGATCGGCACGGCAGCAGGCAAGGAATGCCAGAACCACATCGTCTGATACCGGCAGGCTAGTTGCGACAACATCGCCGCTCCGCGCCCCATGCCGCACAAACATCGCCGCACGGCGATTCATCTCCGCGTAGAGCGCGGCGAATGTCCACCGCCGGTCTGCGAAACGCAGCGCAATCTGCTCCGGGCGGTCTGCTGCTTGCCTCGCCACGAGGTGTTCGATTCGTGTCGCCCCCGGTATCATGTATCTTTTCCTTCTCCGCGCACCAACGTGACCAACCGCGATTCTCATCCGCTTGTTATCATACCCAATACATGCTTCGCTACGCTAAGCCACCGCCTGCAATGTGTACGTATAGGACAGAAGTATCTCTTGAGTACGTACTATTCATGTGGTATCCTCTCGCACGAGCGTTGTGGAATGGTGGCGGGCGGGTCAACGAAGACACCGCCCGCTGTACCGAGGGGGTGGGCGCGTGTCGTTATCGGTGCTAATGGTCGCACCGACCTCGTTCTTTGCGGATTACGGTGCACATGTGCGCCCCCTCGAAGAGATTCGTTCCCTCCAGCGGATGGGTCATCGGGTCACGGTCTGCACCTATCACAACGGGCATGATGTCGCAGGGATCGATGTGCGCCGCAGCGTTGACATCCCGTGGCGCAAGCGCATCGTGGTCGGCACCACGCGGCACAAACTCTATCTCGATGCTGCTCTGCTGGCACTCGTCGCCCGCGAAGTGCGCCGTGTGCAACCGGACATCGTTCACGCCCACCTGCACGAAGGGGCATTGATCGCCCATCTCACCCGCCCGCTTCACGGCGCACCCGTGCTGTTCGATTATCAAGGTAGCCTTACCGCCGAGATGACCGACCACGGCTTTCTCGGCAGGCGCAGCGGGTTGCGCGGCACGATGATGCGGATGGAACAAGCAATCAACGCCTCTGCGGACCTCGTCGTTACGAGCACGCATCATGCCGCATCGTTGCTGCAACGAACACGCACGCTGCCGGAAAGCCATGTCCTGTGCGTGCCTGACGCCGTGGATACCGCACGCTTCCGCCCTGATGCGCTGACCCCGCGTGAGCGCACCGAACTGCGAACGCAACTCGGTATCCGCCCGACGGACAAAGTGATCACCTATCTCGGTTTGCTCGCGCCGTATCAGGGGACAGATATTCTGCTCGAAGCAGCGGCACAGGTGCTGCGCGAGATACCGGACGCATTTTTCCTCGTGATGGGCTTCCCCGGTAACGAGCGGTACCGTGTCATGGCGGAGCGGCTTGGCATCGCGCATCGCATCAGTCTGCCGGGGCAAATTCCCTACCTCGACGCCCATCGGTATCTCGCGCTCGGTGACATCGCCGTCGCACCGAAACTCTCGGAGACCGAGGGGAACCAGAAGATTTTCAATTACCTTGCGGCGGGATTGCCCGTGGTCGCATTCGACACGCCGTCTGCGCGGGAAATCCTCGGCCCGCACGCCACCTATGCCGCACGGGGCGATGTGGACGATCTCGCACGCCACCTCACGACGCTGCTACGCGACCGTACGGCCGCGCGGACGCTCAGTTTGCAGGGGCGGCAAAATGCGATTCACAATTATTCGTGGGACCGGCGCGGGGTGGAGTTGCTGCGAGCATACGAGCGCATCCTGCCGCCGGAAAAAGCCTCGCTGCTCGGTTTCACCGGGTATCCGGCACGCATCCCCGCCGCCGTCGGCGCGGACGGCGGCACGGATTAGTGCATTAGCACCGAGCGGTTAAAAACTTGGAATGCCTCGTACACCGTCACGCCCCCAATTGGAAGTGTCCCACGTATACACCCCCCCGTGTCTTCGGATAGACACGGGGGTTTGTGCGGTACAGAGGGGTTTACTTGATGCGGAAATTGGTGGAGCGCAAGTCCATATAGTAGTACGTATACGGCTCCCATTCGATATTCGTCTGCATCGCGTAGTTCTCTTTCGGCTGATACAAGACAGTGCCGGGGGCGTCCTGCTCGAAGATGTCGAGCATTTTCTGGTAGGCATCGTACCGCTTCTGGCGGTCGAGCGTAGAGCGCACCTGCTGACCGAGATCGTTGAAAGCGGCGGGCGCGGGCCAATAGCCGTTCTTCTGCTGGCTCCCGTCCGGGCCGAGCGGCTGCCAGAGATACCCTTCCTGATCGCCGATGAACGAGGTCGCGCTGATCGTCGAGGCGTGCGCGGTTGTATACGCTTTCGCCTTCTGGGAGAGTTCGACGAGGCTCAATTTGCCGTTGATGCCGACCTTTTTCCACATGTCAATGATCGCTTCGCCCGCTTCGCGCTCGTTGGTGTAATAGTTTGGGGAAGCGGCGACATAGGTGATCGTTTCGCCCGCGTAGCCACCTTGTGTGAGCAATTGCTTCGCCTTATCGGGGTTGAACTCCGTCAGCGGGCGGGCGGCATTGTAGAGGTCTTCGCCCTCGAATTGCAGCCCGCGCGTTTGCACGGCATTACCGAGCCAGAGCGCGTCAATGAGCGTCTTGCGGTCAATCGCAAGGTTCGCCGCCTGCCGGATTTCGGGGCGGTCGAACGGCTTCGTCTTAGCGTTGTAGTAGAGCATGTGGACATTCGTGAGCGGCTTGCCTTTGACGACAAGATTTTTCTTCATCGAGAGCGGCAGCAGTTGATCGGGCGGCACATTCGTAGCGAGTTCGATCTCGCCGTTCGAGACGGCGGCGAGGCGCGTCGCTGTTTCCGGGATCAATTTGAAGGTCACTTTCGCGGCGGCGGGCGCACCACCCCAGTACGCCTTGTACGCCTCGAAAGTCATGCGGTCGTCCTTGATGAACTCCACCAGTTTGTACGGCCCGGTGCCGAGGGGCTTGGTGCGGAATGCTTCGGTGCCGATCATCGCATGGTATTTCGCCGGAACGATCTGTGCGCCGGGGGTCGCAAACCGCTTCTCCATGATCGGGTCAACCTGCGAACCGACGAAGCGGACACGGTAGGTATCCAGTTTTTCGACGCTCGCCAGCGGAAAATAGGTCGGGTTTGCCTGCCCCAGTTTGCTGTCTTTGTTCGTGATGATGCGTGTGAAGGTATACACCACATCGTCGGCGGTGAACGGCGACCCGTCCTGAAACGTCACATTTTGCCGCAGGGTCATCTCAAGCATTTTGTCGTCGGTGCGCTTCCAGTCGAGCGCGAGCATCGGGACCAGTTTGCCGCTGCTGCCCCCTTCGAGCCGCACAAGGTAGTCGAAGCAGGAATAATTGACGCGGTTGAAGACATTGCTGCTCGGTTCGAGCGGGTCCATCGTGTCCGGCAAACCCGCTACACCGACACGCAATTCCGGGATCGTCTTGCCGTTCGTCGCCGCAGCCATCGTGGGGGCGGTGGTCGGCATCGTGCCGGTCGTGCCGGTCGTACCGGTCGTGGCGGCTGCGGCGACAGTCGTCGGGGCGGGTGCGGTGGTTGCGGCAACGGCAGCGGTTGTCGGGCTGCCTGCTGCTGCGGTCGGGACGAGAGTCGCAACGGGAGCAGGCACTGTTGGAGCGGTTTCGTTCCCACAAGCGGCGAGCAGGGCAGCAGCGGCGGCACTCGCCGCACCGATGACGAAGATGCGGCGGCTCAGGGGTCGCGGTGCAGACATCGGTATGTCCTTTCGATAATCACGAGTATCACATATATTGCGTAAACGTCGTTACGTAGTACTCCATACATCTCGAAGGCGGTCAGTCCGCGACAATGGCGCGAACAGGGACATTGCGTCCGTCGGTCGCGCGGTTGCCGGAGCAGGCGAAGACCGTATCTTCTGCAGCAGTGATGTGGACGTGATAGCCATCGTCGGGGAAGCGGCGTGTCTTCCCAACGAACGCGACCAAAAAGCCGCCAATGCAGAGCGGCTGTGTGGGGTCGTAATCATGCAGCGTCACGCCGTCGAGCATCGCGGTGACACCGTTGCGATCCCGCGTGATACCCTGCGCGGCGAGCATCGTTTCGAGATACGCCACACCTCCCGGCGGGAGATAGACCGGCAATTCCGGCGCATCGGTCGGACGATGCACGCCACCTGTGCGGTGCACGGCGGTTCCCCGCTCCATCCATCGCTTTAGGAAAAGTACGGGCAGATCATGGATGTAATCGAGGTGAAGGTGCGAGAGCAGCACCGCCGAGAGCGACGAAACCGGACGCCGCGCCACGA
>JBBRMX010000044.1:0-18249 GCA_038230615.1 Thermomicrobiales bacterium
AACTCGCGGTCGAACTTGCGCCGTTCGGGGTGACTTGCAACACTGTCGCACCGGGATGGATTCTGAGCGAGGCGGGGCGTGAAAACTGGGATCGGCGCGACCCCGCGCAGCGCGAACGAGAACTGATCAGCATCGCCAGCGGGCGCCTCGGCACGCCGGAGGAAGTGGCGAACATGGTCGCGTTCATCGCATCGGACGAAGCGAGTTACGTCGTTGGGCAGACAATCATGGCAGACGGCGGACACTGGATGTTTTAGCGCAATGTCGCATAAGAAAAGTTATGCGACATAAGCATTCCCCTGCGCGTCTTCTATTGAGTATGCTGATAATGCAAACAACCGACACCTAGTTGACAGAACGTTACACCCGCACGTACAATGTTGTGGTACGTCGCGTCCGTACGGGACACACCACAGCGTGTCCGTGTGTCAATTCGTGGGGAGGAATGGGATGAGTCCTGAGAGTTCTACATACGTGGAGACGATAGACCAGACACTGCGTCTGGTGTACAGTCAGCTTCACCGGTATCAACTCAAACTTTTCGGCAAGGTGCCGGAAGCAGTCTCGGTCGAGAGTTTGCGCGAAGGTCCGCTCGGTAAAGACCTTCATCGCCTCGCCCGCCTCTCGCGCGGCGAAGAGCAGTCGAACCAAGAAGATGTCTTCCGCGCAGTCAACAATGTGTTGGAATTGCTTTTTTGGCCCGCAGGCGAAGATACCTATCAGGTGCCGCGCTCATTTTGGGAGGAGCCACTCGGCAAACTCCTTTCGCAGGCGAAGTTGCGTGCGGTTGATCCCAGCGAACTGATGAGCATCGGTAATGCGGCACAGCAACTCGGTGTCACACGTCCCACCGTTTATCGGTGGATGGATGATCGAACACT
This sequence comes from Thermomicrobiales bacterium, assembly GCA_038230615.1. GTDB lineage: Bacteria > Chloroflexota > Chloroflexia > Thermomicrobiales > JALYUS01 > JBBRMX01. Next base: position 882 of record JBBRMX010000044.1, read on the forward strand.
GAATTATGTCCGCGACGAAATGAGCGGTCGCACTTTTGTCTTCCGGCAAGACGTGGATCAGATGCGAGACGATGCGTCGCGTGTCGCGCAGGATCACACCCTTATGCGAGACGATCTGTACGCGCGTAGTGCACGCGGTATTGAGGGTGACGAGCTTCAGTAGTCGTAGATCGCGCATTACTGTTACTTCCCCACTCTGCCCCGACGAACGCAACGACGCCCCGCATGATGCGGGGCGTCGTCTTCTGTCTCTTCGCATCTAGGAAAAGATCGGCGTGTTACTCGACCGGGACAAGTTGGGTCACGCCCGGAACCTGCTGGCGAAGAAACCGCTCGATACCATACGTAAGAGTCATCGTGGACATCGGGCAGCCGCCGCACGCGCCGTGCAGCCGCACCATCACGACACCGTCGTCGGTAATTTCGACGAGTTCAAGATCGCCGCCGTCCGCCTGCAATGCGGGGCGTACTTTGTTCAATGCAGACAATACCTGCTCGCGCATCGGGCTTACCGACGGAGCGATTTGCTCAGCGACCATGTGGAACCTCCTCGTACACTAATGCAATGTGCGAATGTCTCGTAGATGCTCATTGCATCCTATGAGTTGTCGTCTGTCCCGTCAAGCGGCATCTCCCGACGGAACGCATTGCGGTCGAGATACCCCTGTAAAATCAGTGCAGCTGCGCGTGAGTCTACTGTCCCGCGTGCGCGAGCATCTCGCTTGCCTTTCGCGGTCATTTTTCCAACGCCCTGCTCGGCGCGAGCCGCTTCTACCGATGTCATCCGCTCATCGTATGTAGAGACTGCAATACCGTCGGCGCGTACCGCATCACGCAGCCGCCCAACGAAATCGAGCGTCCATTGTGCTTGAACGCCGATTGCGCCTCGCATATTCCGTGGGATGCCAACTACGATCCGCTCCACCCGCGTGCGCTGCGCGATGAGACGTATCTGCGCGATTGCATCGGCTTCGGCTCTGTTGGTTGTACCGACCACAATCGCAGGTTCCGGGAATGCAATCGCTACTGTTTCGTCGGAGAGTGCGACGCCGATGCGTCGCGTCCCGACATCTAGACCCATGAGGCGCACACGGGGAAGCAATGTACTCATGCGGTCGCGCCACTTGTGAGGGTAATCCGCTCGACACGCGACGGCATCCGATCCCGCACCGACGTAGGCAACCATGATGGTCCATAGGCGACCGTGCTGCGGTGTACTGCAGGTTCAGCGGCGAGTATCTGTCGCGTCGTTACATCATCTCGCCCCACGAGCATTCCCCGGATACGCAGCACATCGCTCTCGTCTATGATCGCACGGGTTTTGCCGGTGACGGTAGATTCATAGCGAAAGACCCCCTCTTTCAATTCGATGAATCGCACGGGCGATGTGACGACGCTTTCCGGCACGATAGCCGCGTGCAGCCCGCCTGCTTGTGCTGCTTGTACGCTGAGTGCGGCATTCGCCCCGTCCCGTACCAGATCGCGAAAAGTGTTTTCGCGATAGGCAGGCAATTGTGCCACAACTGCCAGATGGATCTTCGCGGTCGCCGCCGGGGTACCGATAGCGGGTTCTACGGTGATCACTGCGGGGGCGAGGGTGAGAAAATCGGCGAGGGCAGTCGTACCGGTAGGGAGACGTCTGTTCATCTCGATAATTGCTCGCACACGAATATCGCGCTCTAAGTCCGCGCGAACCGGCGCGAGATCGTTCTCCGTGAGTATAGTTACTTCACGCTCACTGCCCCCCGTAATTGGACCGAACACCGCCGCAAGACTCTCGGTATATCGTACGGAGTAGCCGCCCTGCATATTGCCAGACGTTCCCGCCACGCTTGCTCGCACTTTCGCTGTCGCCTCGCCAAGTTGCCCCCCGACGAGATCGAGACCGGGGATGACGACATCTTGTGTGAGGAGGTAGACATTTTCTCCCATCCCCTTGACCATCGTCCCCGCCTTGAGTGTCTGGGCGGCCTCGGATTTGCTGCGGAATGTAACTGTGCCGGAGGGCGTTCCATCCGGGATGCGCTGCTTGCCGGTCGCGGTAACTATCGCATCTCGCTCAAGTGTCGCGACGAACGGCTCTGCAACGAGCGTTCGCGCATTGCCGCCGCTACTCGGCGCAACAACAATGGCGAACGGAACTGTTTCGCTGAAATCTCGCTCGACCGGCACAAGCGTGACCGTCGCAGCGTGCATCTCCCAGACTGCGAACATGCCTCCCCCCGCGCCCGCCAACAGCGTGACGCACGATAGCAGTGCAATAACTGGCCATACCCGTCGTCGCACGCGGGTGCGTTTCGTGGGAGCAACATATCGTTGCGATTGCGAGGGCAGCGACGCCTCAGCGATTCCTCTGATTGGAACGACCGGGGCGGGCAAGAATTCCGCCCGCTCGCTGCGCGGCACTATGCCAGATTGCGCCGGATGCAGCGCGGGCGACCGGGTGCGATACCCGAAGGCGACCGCAAGCCCGATTCGGTGGGGATCGGAAACTGCGAAGGTGATATGCGGAATGCGACCGGCAGCACAAGCAGCATCAAGATCGTGAAAATCTGCTGCTGCCGCAAACAGTGGCGAACGCGCATCGAGCACCACGACAACTTCATCGGCACGTACGCGCCGGAGTTCATCGAGGACATCACCGAGTGTGGCACGCGGTGTCGCGGTGATCGTTGCCTGCGTCGCGTTCTCGACCATCGTACTCCTCAGTTTGCGCCGTTGAGCGCGGCATGGATCATTGCCCGCGCTGCCAGCAATGCAGCATTGAGACCGCCCGTGTTCGTGCCGCCACCATTGGCACGTTCCGGTCGCCCGCCGCCTTTGCCCCCTACGCGGCTTGCTGCCTCGCGCACAAGGTCCCCTGCCCGCACGCCCCGTGCGACGATTTCCGGCGCGACGGTGGCGAGCAAGACGACCTTCTCGTCTTTTACGGTGCCAAGAACAATTACCGCACTGCCGAGTTGGTCACGCAGACGGTCCATTAACGGATCGAGATCGCCTGCCGGGGCATATGCTACGAGCATCGTGACACCGCTGACCTGCTCGGCGTGCGCGAGAAGGTCGCCCACCGCAGATTGCGCGACACGCGCACGCAACGTCTCGATTTCGCGGTCCCGTTCGCGCAATTGGTCGCGGAGTGCATGAACTTTTTCCGGTATTTCGTCGGGGCGGGCGCGGAAGTCAGATGCAATCCCCCCCACAAGCGATTGCAGACCCGCGATGTAGTCGTGCGCGGCGACGCCGGTTGTGGCTTCGAGGCGGCGTACACCCGCCGCCGAACTCTCCTCCGCCAAAATGACAATTGGGCCGATCTCGCCTGTTCGGGTGACGTGTGTGCCGCCGCAGAGTTCTTTGCTATAGGCACCGATCTCGACAACGCGCACCGTATCGCCATACTTCTCCCCAAACAGTGCCATCGCGCCCCCCGCAACCGCCTCGGCGTAGGGTTGTATCTCGGTGACGATGGGCGTGTCACGCAACACTTCGCCATTGGCGAGCGCGGCAACGCGCTGCACTTCAGCAGCAGTCATCGCGCCGGCATGAGTGAAGTCGAAACGTAGGCGGTCGGGGGCGACAAGCGACCCCGCCTGTTTTGCATGGTCACCCAAGACGATGTGCAGGGCGCGATGGAGCAGATGGGTCGCGGTGTGGTTGCGCCGGATCGCATCGCGGCGTGCGCTGTCCGCTGTAGCGGTAACCGCATCGCCGACCCGCAACGCCCCTTCAATCAACCGCCCGCGATGCGCGATGAGGGATGGGTTTGGTCGGAAGGTATCCTCTACTGCGAAGATACCGCCGTCGGACGCGATAATGCCGGTGTCGCCGACTTGTCCACCGGACTCGGCGTAGAGCGGTGTGCGGTCGAGGAACAGGATTGCGCTCTCCCCTGATTCCAGCCCCGTTTGCCCCCCATCTGTGCCGAGGATCGCACGGAGCACACCCGTGGATTCGGTCATCTCGTAGCCAAGAAAGGCAGTGGCCGAGAGACCGAGTGCGCCGATTGCCTGCATCGTGTGCATGGCGGTCTTGTCGAAGGTTGCACCCTTGCGACTCTGTTCGCGCTGCGTGTTCATCGCCCGCGTGAATGCAGCCTCATCAATCGTCAATTCCTGCTCCGCCGCCAGTTCGCGGGTGAGATCGGGCGGAAAACCGAAGGTGTCGTAGAGACGGAAGGCTTCCTCGCCGGGGATTTCTCCCGCGCCCCGGCTGCGAACGTCCGCGATAAGCGCGTCGAACCGCCCAAGCCCCGCAGCGAGGGTACGACCGAATGCTTCCTCCTCGCGTTCGACGACGCGCACGATGTGTGATTCACGTTCCCGCAGGGCGGGATATGCACCGACCATGGTTCCGATGACCGCCGCGATGGTGGCGGTGAGAAACGGTTTTTCGATGCCGAGCAACCGCCCTTGCCGGATTGCCCGCCGGATGACGCGACGCAGCACATAGCCGCGTCCCTCGTTGCTTGGCAGCACGCCATCTGCGATGAGGAAGGTCATCGCACGGCTGTGATCAGAGATGATTTTCAGGGCGCGGTCGGTCTCCGCATTCCGCCCGTAGATCGTGTTGCCGAGGCGTGCCGCCGCCATAATCACTGGCTGATGCAGGTCGGTCTCGTAGAAGGTCGGCACATCTTGGAGAAGCATGGAGATGCGCTCCAAGCCCATGCCAGTATCAATATTCGGCTCTGGCAGCGCGACCCGCACGCCGTCCCCACCCGTCTGGTACTGCATAAAGACGAGGTTCCACGTCTCCATGTAGCGATCATCGTGGTCGGGACCACCCTCCGGGAAGTCCCTGCCGTACTGTGGTCCCCGGTCAATGTAGATTTCGCTGTCGGGACCGTTCGGCCCGACAGGACCGGGCGACCACCAGTTCTCCGCAAGCGGCACAATCCGGGTATCCGCGAACCCTTTTGCCCGCCAGAGATCGCGTGCTTCCTCGTCATCGGGGTGGATGGACGGATACATGCGGGCGGGGTCAATGCCGTATCCTTCCGTCAGCAACTCGTACGCGAAGTCAATCGCGCCACGCTTGAAGTAGTCGCGCACCGAGAAGTTGCCGAGCATCTCGAAGAAGGTCGCGTGCCGCTCGTCGCCCACTTCCTCGATGTCGTTCGCACGGAAGACTTTCTGTACCGTTACCAGTCGTGGGGCGGGCGGTGTCTCAAGCCCAAGAAAAAAAGGCGTGATCTGCTGCATCCCCGCGAGGGTGAAAAGCGAGCCAGTATCTTGTAGAGGGATTAACGACGCGCTCGGCATGTGGACATGGCCGTGTCGCTCGAAGTACTCGACGAAGGTTCGTCGGATTGTGGCACTGTCCATCTGTTGCATCATGTCCTCCCTCACGACGACACACCGATTGTAGTGTGCTGCCCACTCTTATGTCAACTATTTCCCGCGCACGTACTATCCGTACGCCCTCGCACGCCGGGAGAAATAGCCAGAATGCCCCATTCCCGGCACAATTTGCTAAAATGATAGCATGAGCGATGAAGCAGTTTTCCCACCATTCGCAAAAGAGACGGAAAACACGCCGGTTGTGTCGCCCGATGGCGGTGTACGCGTCGAGTCGCGCAACCTTGATGCACCGAAAGCACGGCGGTCGGGCGAACGCCATGAGTTTACCGACCGTCTCGCTGCCCTCGCAGCAACACCGGGCGTCTATCTGATGAAAGATGTAAGCGGCGCGGTAATCTACGTCGGCAAGGCACAGTCGCTGCAGAGCCGGGTGCGCTCATATTTCGGGTCTCCCCGCTCGATGACGGGCAAGACGCGCGAACTCGTGAAGCGCATCGCGGATTTCGAGGTCATCCGCACCGGCACGCCGCGTGAGGCACTGATTCTCGAAAACGAACTCATCAAACGGTATCAGCCGCACTACAACATTATGCTCAAAGACGACAAGACCTACCCGTACCTGAAGGTGACGAATGAGGAATGGCCGCGCATTGTCATCACGCGGCGGGTAAAAGAAGATGGCGGGCGGTATTTCGGACCGATCACGACGGGTGGGTCGCCACAACGCACCCTCGATTTGCTGGAACGACTCTTCCAGTTCCGCAAATGCACGATCACGATTACGGGCAACCAGCGACCGTGTCTCTACTATCATCTCCATCGCTGTTTGGCGCCGTGCGCGAGCAAAACAACGCTGGGAGACTACGAGGCGGAACTGACCCGCGCCGGTCTCCTGCTCACGGGCAAAGACGAGACCGTGAAAGCAGATTTGGTCGCCAAGCGTGATGCCGCTGCGGACGAGTTGCGCTTCGAGCAGGCACAGCGGTTCCAGGAAGATATTCACGCATTGGAGCATGTACTTCAGCGGCAGAAAATCGTCTCTCAGCGTGACGCTGATGCAGATGTTATCGCGGTCGCTCGCGGCGAAGGCGGTGATGCGGGTGTACAGGTGCTGAATATTCGCGGGCATAAAATCCATGGCACCGAGCATCTGCGGCTCGTCGGTGCGCGTATCGAGGACGAATCTGCATCGCTCCTCGCCGATTTTGTCGAGCAGTATTACACCACCCAGCGTACGGTCCCGCCGCTCCTTGTCCTGCAATATGCGGTGCGAGAAGCAGACCGACCGGGATTGACGGACTTTTTGAAGGAACGTAACGGCGGAAGAAAGGTCGAGATTGTGGTGCCGCAACGCGGGGAGCGCGTACAACTCCTCGCAATGGCGGCGGAGAGTGCCGCCGAAAACCTCGCACAGGATCGGTTGCGTTGGCTGACGGACGAGCAGAAACTGACCGCCGCGCTCACCGAGTTGCAGGACGCACTCGGTCTGTCGGGCTGGCCACGACGCATCGAGTGCTTCGATATCAGCAACACGCAGGGAACAAACAGTGTTGCGAGCATGGTCGTATTCGAGGACGCGAAGCCGAAGAAGAGTGAGTACCGCAAATTCGAGATCAAGACTGTGGAGGGGGCGAACGACTTTGCCTCGATGAATGAGGTAGTCGGGCGGCGGTTCAAGCGGCTCCAAACCCCCGAAACGACCGGATCGGCGGGTTTTGCCTCGTGGCCCGACCTCGTCATTATTGACGGTGGCAAGGGTCAACTCGGTGCCGCACTCGAAGCCTTGCACACGCTCGGATTGGAGAATGTGCCGATCGTCGGGCTTGCCAAACAGAACGAAGAATTGTTCCTACCGGGACAGCGCGACCCGGTCATCCTCCCCCGCGATTCGCAAGCCCTCTATCTCGTACAGCGCGTCCGGGATGAGGCGCACCGCTTTGCCCTCACCTACCACCGCCAGAAGCGGACAAGCGCAGGGCTGAAATCCGGTCTCGATGATGTACGCGGAATCGGGCCGAAACGCAAGAAACTGCTTATGCAGCACTTCGGATCGCTCAAGCAAGTCAAAGCGGCAACGGTCGAGGAGATTGCGGCAGTACCGGGGATGACACGGCAGGTTGCGGAGCAGATCAAAAATGCACTTGGCTAACGGAATAGCCAGAAAGGAACGACGCCTCCATGGTCAACCAGCCCGCCGTATCCCCCCGCCCCGTCTCACCCATTGCAATTCTGCTGGCGGCGTTTGTTGTAGTAATTCAAACTGGGGGAACTGCTCTCTGGGGATATGTCGCAAAACGATTGAGTGATGAAGGGCGGCTTTCGTACGCACTTCTGAGTAGTATCGGCATACAGTTCTGGGGGCCAGCGGTGCTTATTGCACTTGTATGTGGGCTGTGCACCTTGCTCGTGTCCGGACGGGCCGAACATCCGGGATTGCCGCGTGCGACTGCGTGGATTTTTCCGTTCGTGACTGTATTAGCAGGATTTCTCGTGATAGATGTCTACCACGACCGCCGCTGGTGGTATCTCTCCCCTCTCGTTGTCGGGATCACGCTCCTTATCGGCGTCATCGCACGGTTACTTCTGGCTGACCCTGCGGGTTTCGCGCACGATGTCGCCCGCACTTCCCTCACCGTCGTCAGTTATGTAGTCGCGTTCATCGCGCTTGCCATGATCTATATCAATAAATTGCGTTCGGTCTACTCCGCAACCGCAGTGACACTCATCTGTATCCTCTTGCTGTTGCAGATGACCGACGGAGATGCAGTCCCACTCACGCGGCGGCTCGTGTATGCCATCGTTGGCGGACTCATCGTGGGCCAGGTGACATGGGTCATCAATTACTGGTCTGCTACCGGCTGGACAGGCGGCGCATTTCTGCTCGCGGTCTTCTATCTGATCGCAGGGCTGAGCGGGGCACAATTACGTGACCGCGTAGATCGGCTCGATCTGCTCGAATTCGGTGGGGTCGCAGTCGCCGCGCTGGCGATTGTCACCGTTGCCGTGCGGTACCAGTCGTGACGACACCATTCACACTGCCCGCAACCGAGTACGCGCTCCTCGATCTGCTGGACCGCCTCGAAGCGATACTGGAAGACCTCGACGAGTTCGGGTTGACCACCCGCGCCCAAGTCGAAGCTCTGATGGATGCAGCCCATGCCCGTCTCGACGCGCTCGAACACAAGAGCGGCGCATCGTGATTGCACCGGCAGATGAACCGCTCGCCTCGCGGATGCGTCCGCGCACACTTGATGAATATGTCGGGCAGGCGCATATTCTCGGTGACGGAAAACTGCTTCGCCGTGCGATTGAGCAGGACAGGGTACGCTCGTGCATCTTCTGGGGGCCTCCCGGCACTGGCAAGACATCGCTCGCGCGGCTCATTGCCGCCGCGTCCCACGCCCATTTTGCGCCGCTCAGTGCGGTCTCGGCAGGTGTCGCAGATTTGCGGCGCGTTGTGGCGGAGGCGCAGGAACGTCACCGTATCGGAGGCGGACAAACCCTGCTGTTCATTGACGAAATCCATCGCTTCAACAAGGCGCAGCAGGACGCTATCCTCCAGTATGTCGAAGATGGCACCGTCATCCTCATCGGCGCGACAACCGAAAACCCCTCATTCGAGGTGAATGCACCACTGCTCTCTCGCGCTCGCGTCTTCGTCCTCCATGCCCTGACCGACGATGAAGTTGGGATTGTAGTTGATCGGGCGGTGCAGGATGCTGAACGAGGCTTAGGGGATATGAATACCCGTGTCACCGCCGAGGGACGAGAGACGCTCATTAATCTGGCGAACGGCGATGCGCGGTTTGCCCTAAACACGCTCGAAGTCGCGGCACTCACCGCAGAACCCGCCGAAGACGGCGCACGCACACTGACGGAAAGCGTGATACTTGACGCGGCACAACAACGCGCCGCCGGATATGATAAAGACGGCGAATCCCACTACGATGCAATTTCCGCCCTGCACAAATCTCTGCGCGACAGCGACCCCGACGCCACCCTTTACTGGCTCGGCAGGATGCTCGAACGAGGCGAAGACCCGCTCTTTGTCGCACGTCGGCTTGTGCGGGCAGCATCGGAGGATATCGGGCTTGCCGACCCGCAAGCACTCGTCGTCGCAATGGCGGCGCAACAGGCGGTGCATTTCATCGGGATGCCGGAAGGTGCGCTTGCTCTCGCGGAAGCCGCGGTCTATCTCGCGGTCGCCCCCAAAAGCAACGCGCTCTACCGGGCATACCTAGCGGTGCAGTCCGATGTCGCAAAGACACGTAATGATCCCGTCCCGCTCCATCTTCGCAACGCCCCGACGCGCCTCATGAAAGGCTTGGGCTACGGCGAAGGGTATCAGTACGCGCACGATGCCGAAAACGCGATTGTGGTGCAAGCACATCTCCCCCCAAACCTCGTAGGGCGCACCTACTACGTACCGACCGAACGAGGCGTCGAGGTGCGTATCGGACAGCGACTCGCAGAACGACGAGAACGTGCGAAAGATCATGTAGCAAAAAGCCCCCACCCGTCCACGAACACTGTGGACGAATGACACCCATTCCGCCCCGCATCGCGCCGCCCGTATCGCGTCACCCATAGCACGCAACGCGTAGTACCATGGAGCCGAGGCTTTGGAGATCAGGCGCAGGCATGCGCCAAGCGGAAGGGAACCCTGCATGGCGACAATACCGCGTACCGGGCGGCGCACCGACGAACTGCGCCCCGTGACCATTCGTACCGGCGTGGCAGCGTACGCGGAAGGATCAGCAGAGATCACCTGTGGTAACACGGTAGTGCGCTGCACCGCATCGCTCGAAAATCGTGTACCGCCCTTCCTCGTGGGCAAAGGCACAGGATGGGTTACCGCAGAATACGCCATGCTCCCCCGCGCAACGCTCACCCGCTCCCCCCGCGAATCCACGAGTGGCAAAATCGGTGGGCGCACGCACGAGATTCAGCGACTAATCGGGCGGTCACTGCGGGCAGTAGTAGACCTCAATGCACTGGGTGAACGAAGCATCACGCTCGATTGCGATGTCTTGCAGGCAGACGGCGGCACGCGCACCGCCGCGATCACCGGGGCGTACGTCGCGCTCGTCCTCGCATTGCGGACAATTGTAGACGGGCGCACGGTCCTACGCCCGCCGCTGCGCTCCGCAGTAGCAGCAATTTCGGTCGGCATCGTCGGCGGCGAACCGCGCCTCGATCTAGAATACCGCGAAGACAGCGCGGCGGATGTGGACGCTAATATCGTGATGACGGGCGCGGGAGAGTTCGTCGAGGTGCAGATGACCGCCGAACATGCCACGTTCGGGGGCGACGCCCTCATGCAACTCCACGAGCTGGGAAAGACCGGCATTACCGAACTGCTGCGAATACAGCGGGAGGCACTCGCCGAGAAATAGTTCGCTCGCCGCATATCACAACCCGCATCAGGTTTCGATTACGCCCTTCGATGACGGGATCATGTCACCGAGGCGCGGATCGAGGCGCGTCGCGGCATCGAGCGTACGCGCGAACCCCTTGAAAATTGCCTCGACTTCGTGATGCGCGTTTGTGCCGTAGTGCAGCACTACATGGAGGTTCAGCCGCGCTTCCGATGCCAGCGATTCGAGAAAGTGCCGCACGAGGTCCGTTTCCAATGCACCGATCATCGGCGCGGAGAATGCCCCCGTCAGCACGAAATAGCCGCGCCCGCTCACATCCACCGCAACCGTCGCGAGGGCTTCGTCCATCGGCATCGTCAGTGAGGCTGCCCGCACAATCCCGCGACGCTCACCGAGGGCCACGCCGATAGCCCGCCCTAAACACAGTCCGACATCTTCCACCGTGTGATGCCCGTCCACCTGTACATCGCCCTGCGCCTCGACCGTAAGATCGAACAACCCGTGTCGCGCCCAGAGCGTTAGAAAATGATCGAGCGCACCGATCCCGGTTGCAATGTCGTTTTTTCCGGTGCCATCGAGGTCAACGACTACCCGCACGCGGGTTTCCGCCGTTCCGCGTTCTACCGTGCCGGTGCGTACGCTCACATTCCCTCCGGTTTCAGCATCTCACGGGCGTATCGTTGCGCCAATAGGGTCAATCGCCGCACCACGCGGTCGGTATCCTCAGGTCTACCAATGCTGATGCGAAGATGCGCCGCGAGGTCGGGCGAACTGTATCGCCGCACGAAAATCCCGTCGTCCGCGAGCCAGTCTTCCGCCGTTGCAGGCGTACCGTAAAGGACGTGCACGAGCAGATAATTTCCCTTGCTCTCCAGCGGCTTGAGGAAGTTCAGTTTTCGCAGTGCGCGGTACATTCGCAACCGCTCCAGCCGGATACGACGAATCGCCGAGCGGTAGTACGGCATCTCCTCGAAGATCGCCCGCACTGCCACCTGCGCTGCAACATTGACGGTGTACGGCTGCATCACGCGCCGCAATTCGTCCGCGATCCACCGTGGCAGCAATCCGTAGCCGACGCGCAACCCCGCTAGCCCCGCCCACTTCGAGAAGGTTCGCAGCACGACAAGATTGTCGTATTCCGCCGTCAGCGGTGCCACGGTGCGCCCCGCAAACTCGAAATACGCCTCGTCCACCACGACGATCACATCGTGCTGCAAGAGGCGTACAATGTCGCGCTCCCGGCAGAGATTGCCCGTCGGGTTATTGGGAGAGGTGAGAAAAATCATCTTCACATCCGGCGTAATCGCCGCTTCGAGTGCATCCATATCGAGTGAAAAGTCCGGCAAGCGCGGGATCTCGCGTGCCACCGCGCCATGTACCTGCGCCCGCACTTTGTACATCCCGAACGTGGGTGTCGGGATCAATACCGCGTCGCCATCACCCGCGAACAACGAGAAGAGCGCGTCAATAAGTTCGTCCGACCCCGCACCCGCCACGATTCGCGCCGCCGGAATCCCGGTATATGCCGCCAGCGATTGCCGCATGTCGGCACTGTCAGGGTCGGGATACTGATGATAGCGGTCGAACGACGCCAGTGCTTCCTGCACGCGGAGGGGTGGTCCGTACGGGTTTTCGTTCATGTGCAGCCGCACGATGCGCTCCGGCGCAATACCGCGCCTCGCTGCCACTGCTTCGAGCGGTTCACTCGCACGATACGGCTCGATGCTCTCGACGCTTTTTCGCAGCAGACGCCGCATGTCCTGCATGGTTCCCGTCACCGCTGCCCCACTCCGTTCGTTGGCAATCCACCCCGCAACCGCGCCGCACGGGCGTGACCGTGCAATCCCTCGGCTTCCGCAATTACCGCCGCGTGTTCTGCGAGGCGGGCAGCCGCTGATGGCGTCAGTCCGATCACGCTCATTGTCCGCACGAAATCCCCGACATGCAAAGTAGACGAAAACCGTGCCGTGCCACCCGTCGGCATGATGTGGCTCGGTCCCGCGATGTAATCGCCGAGTACTTCCGGGCTGCTCTCACCCAGAAAGACGCCGCCCGCGTTCCGTACCAGCCCCAGATATCGCCACGGCTCCGCCACCAGTAAGCAGAGATGCTCCGGCGCGTAGCTATTTGCGAGTGCAATCGCCGTCTCGATGTCGGGCGCGACCACTGCACCGCCGTGCACGCCGAGCGATTCACGTACAATCGCCGCCCGTGGCAGATCGCCTAGTTGCCGCTCGATCTCCGCCGCGACCGCCTCTGCGACCGCAATGCGGTCCGTGAGCAGAATCGCAGACGATGTTTCGCCGTGTTCCGCCTGCGCGATCATATCCGCAGCGGCACTGGCGGGATTCGCGGTCGCGTCGGCAATCACGACGGTTTCGGTCGGCCCCGCGATCTGGTCAATATCCACCTGCCCGAACACATACCGCTTCGCCGCCGCTACGAACGGATTGCCGGGACCGAGAATTTTGTCCACACGCGGCACGCTTGCCGTACCGTACGCCATCGCGGCGATTGCCTGCGCCCCACCAATAGCGAAGACGCGATCTACGCCCGCAATCGCCGCCGCTGCCAGCACCACATCGGCAACGCCTGCGCCCGCAATGCCGCCAGTGTTCGGCGGTGTCGTCAGAATCACCTCGTCTACACCCGCTACCCGTGCAGGAATGACCGCCATAAGGAGGCTGCTGGGATATGCCGCCGTTCCACCGGGCGCATAGATGCCGACGCGCTCCAGCGGTCGAACGATCTGCCCTAACGACCCGTCTGCGGTGCTCCACAGCCACCCGTCGTGATGCTCGTGCTCGTGGTATGTACGGATACGGTCAGCAGCCACCGTTAATGCCTCACGCAGAGCCGCTGGGATGCGATCGAGAGCAGCGGTCAGAGCATCTTGCGGCAACTCGAAGGCGTCGAGCGTGACCCCGTCAATGCGCCGTGTCAGGTCACGCACCGCCGCATCGCCATCCCGCGCCACGAGTCGGCAGATTTCCTCTGCCACCCCCGCAACGGAGAGGTCACGTCCCCATGTGCGCCGGATGCTCTCCTGCACGCGGGGAGGAAGCGCGGCTTCGCCCTCCGGCACCCTCCGCAAAATCGTCGCCCGCGCCGCATCGAGATCGGTCAGTATCCGTATCACCCGTTCGCCTCCACTGGCAGACCAAGATTCCGCAGCATCACGTGATACGCTTCCGAGTACGGCGCGAAGACGTAATCGGGCGAGGTAACCGTGATGCCGCTGCTCCGCTCCGCTGCCCGCAAATGATCCACTGCCGGGATGAGCAACGCGGCGTCAATCACCATTGTCACTGCGTAGAACCCGGTCTCGATTGCCGTCACGGTCGGACCACTGGCAAATACCGTCGCCCGCTGCTTCGGGAAGACAGGGGCAACCGTCGGGCCGAGCGTTCCCGCCGTCTCTACCTGCCGGATGACATGTTCCGCCACTTCTGACGCATTCTCGCCACGCACATTTGCCGTCACAACGCGAAAACGGCGACTGCGCTCGGTCGCCTCGACCAATTCGAGCAGATGCCGCACGCGCTCCCGCTTCCACGCCGACGCCCGCAGCGCGTGCCGGTTCCCGATCAAGCACGCTTGCGATTCGAGAATCGTGCCGTCGTCCAGAATCCGCAGGCGATTGTCCCGCAGCGTCGTCCCCGTCTCAGTAATGTCTGCCACGATGTCGGCAGTGTCAATCGCGGGGGCGGCTTCCAATGCCCCTTCGCCCTCAACGATATGAAAATGCTCGACCCCCCACTTTTGCAGGAAATCGCGCACGAGATTCGGGGAACCGGTCATCACGCGCAGCGTGCGCCCCCGCGCCCGGAAATCCGCCGCGAGGTCGGCGAGGTCGGCGGCGGCGGTCACATCCATCCACGCCTCCGGCACCGCCACCACAAGCCGACAACGGCTGAAACCGAGATCGTCGAGCAGCACGACAAGTGCATCATCGTCGTTCGCAAACTCGCGCACGAGATTCAACCCCGTTACGCCGATATCGGCAAGCCCGGTATCCACCTTGCCGACGACATCTGACGCCCGTTGAAAGAGCACTGAAACACCCTCGACGCCGCGCAGCGTGCCGGTGTACTGGCGCGGGCTAGGGCGGCGCACCGTGATCCCCGCCCGCTCGAAGTAGTGTCGCGTCGCCTCGTCCATCCGGTTATTGCTCGGCAGCGCGAGACGTAGTTGATCGTTGCTCATCGCCGCTCCCCGATCTCTCGCAGCACTGCGTCCCACGCATCCGGCGCGAACCGCAGTGCTGCCGCGTCACGATGCAGCACAAAACCGTCCGTTGCCACGTCCAACACAACGCTGCTCGTCTCCCCGCCCGCATCGAGCACAGCAACGATTCCCGCCTCGCGCAGCCGTCGCGCTGCTACAATCGCCCGCGCCCCATCGTCTCCGTTTGCCCGCACGACGACCCGCAACGCAACACGGCGATCATCCACCGGCGTTGCCGTATCGAGCACCCGTTCGAGACCAAGCGAGAACCCGACCGCAGGCACCGACACCTCCGCACCGAGCGCGGACGCCAGTTCGTCGTATCGCCCGCCGCCACCGAGCCGCGCCGCGCCGCCGTACACCTCGAACAGCATCCCCGTGTAGTAGTGCAACTTGCGCCCCAGACCGAGATCGAGCCGTACCCGCTCCGGCGCAATGCCGTACGCGGGCAGGAGATCGAGTACCGCCCGCAATCGCTCGACCGGGGCAGCGTCTAACCCTTCTGCCGCCAGCACCGCATCCAACTCCGGCAGCACAACAGACGGCGCGCCGCGTAATGCGACCAGACGCCGCAGGAACGCCAGCGCACGCCGCACCGCCGCACCTTCCTCGCGCCGCGCTACCTTGCGGATGAGCCCGGTGGCGATCTCCTCCGGCGTGCGGCGGTTTCCTTCCAGCGAAAACCCCGCCTCACGCAAAAGCGCGATGAACTGGTCACGGTCGGGCGGTACGGCAGAAACCTGCGCCGGGCGCGATTCCTCCTCCGCCAGCAATGCCGCCAGCGCGGGGTGCATGTCGCCGGTGTCCGGATCGTCGGGGCGCAGCCGTTCCATGCTCCACACGAGCCAGTCGCGCACGCGCTCGTCCAGCGCAAGCCCCGCGAGAAACCCCCGCGCCACACCGACATGCCCGACAACCAGCATCGGTGCCGCGACGCCCGCCGCTTCTACCGCCGCATACGCCGTCGCGACAACTTCGGCGTCTGCCGCCGCACCCGCCGCGCCGAGCAATTCCGCGCCGATCTCCGTGAACTGCCGCGATTGTCGCCCCTCCGGTGGGTCGTAGCGAAAGACGGGACCGCAGTACGCATACCGGTGTGGGGAAATCGCAGCATCGAGCGTCGGCAAGACTGAGCGCAACACCGACGCGGTAAACTCCGGGCGCAACGAGAGATCGCGGTTACGGTAGCGGAAGGAGTACATCTGCTGCACCCGCTCCTCACCCGCTTTCCGCAAAAAGAGTTCGGTGAACTCCACCACCGGCACGTCTATCGCCTCGTACCCCGCAAGGCGGCAAACATCAAGCATCGCAGCCGAGGTGCGATGCAGTGCGGCGTACCGCTCCGGCGATACGTCGTCCATCCCGCGTACTGGCGGCACCCGCCCTGTCGTTGTTCCCTGCATCACTGCCATTGTTCGCACGCCTCCTTGCGCCGTCTTCCATTCTATCACGGTGACGCGACCGCGATGGACGCGGTACAATGCCCGCACAGACCGAGAGACAGCCAGAGAGAAGGAGTGTGCGTGTGGCAAACAGCATCGGCATCGAACAGGTTGCGGTGATCGGTGCGGGGACGATGGGCGCGGGCATCGCGCAGACCGTAGCCATCGCGGGTATCCCCGTCGCCATGATTGATACGTATGCTGGCGCGACCGCACGCGGTATGGCGACGATTGACGCCTCACTCGCCCGCATGGTGGCGAAAGGGACGCTCACGCAGCCCGCCGCCGATGCAACCCGCGCCCGCGTCACGCCCGCCGCCGACCTATCCGCCGCCGGAACCGCCGGTCTCGCCATCGAAGCGGTCTTCGAGGACGAAGCAGTCAAGTGTGATCTGTTCGCACAGCTCGACGCGATCTGCATGCCGGACACCATTCTCGCCTCGAACACCTCCAGCATCTCGATTACGGTGCTCGGCAACGCAACACAGCGGGCGGGGCGCGTGATCGGGATGCATTTCTTCAACCCCGTTCCCGTGATGACGCTTGTCGAGATCGTACGCGGCGCACGAACAAGCGACGAAACATACGCAGCCGTCGAGACCCTTGCACGGCATCTCGGCAAGACACCCGTCGCCGTCAACGACTACCCCGGCTTCATCAGCAACCGCATCCTCATGCCGATGCTCAACGAGGCGGCATTCTGCCTCATGGAAAGCGTTGCCTCCCGCGAGGCGATAGACGCCGTGATGAAACTCGGCATGGCGCACCCGATGGGACCGCTCACGTTGGCGGACTTCATCGGGCTCGATGTCTGCCTCAATATCATGGAGGTGCTACATCGCGGTCTCGGTGACGACAAATATCGCCCCTGTCCCCTCCTACGCCAGATGGTCGCCGCCGGAAAGCTCGGTCGTAAAAGCGGCGAGGGCTTCTACACCTATCCGCAATGACGAACGCCGCAGACGATCACATCCGGCAGTTCCTCGCGGGGCCGCACACGCTCGATTTCGCGGCAGATTGCGGG